>NZ_SMGR01000009.1 GCF_004346865.1 Shimia isoporae | reverse complement strand
ATGGCTAAGGAAAAGTTTGAGCGCAGTAAACCGCACTGCAACATCGGCACCATTGGTCACGTTGACCACGGTAAAACCACTCTGACGGCAGCGATCACCAAGCAATTTGGTGACTTCAAAGCGTACGACGAAATCGACGGCGCGCCTGAAGAGAAAGCGCGTGGCATCACCATCTCCACCGCGCACGTGGAATATGAAACCGACGCGCGCCACTACGCACACGTCGACTGCCCCGGCCACGCTGACTATGTGAAGAACATGATCACCGGTGCTGCGCAGATGGACGGCGCGATCCTGGTTGTGAACGCAGCAGACGGCCCGATGCCGCAGACCCGCGAGCACATCCTGCTGGGCCGTCAGGTTGGTATTCCTGCCATGGTCGTGTTCATGAACAAAGTTGACCAGGTTGACGACGAAGAGCTTCTGGAACTCGTTGAGATGGAAATCCGCGAGCTTCTGTCCGAGTACGAATTCCCTGGCGACGACATTCCTGTGATCGCCGGTTCCGCTCTGGCGGCTCTGGAAGACCGTGACGACAACATCGGTAAAGAGAAGATCGCCGAGCTGATGGCTGCTGTTGACGAGTACATCCCGCAGCCGCCGCGTGCGACTGACCAGCCGTTCCTGATGCCGATCGAAGACGTGTTCTCGATTTCCGGCCGCGGTACCGTTGTGACCGGTCGTGTTGAGCGTGGTGTGATCAACGTTGGTGACGAGATCGAAATCGTTGGCATCAAAGACACCCAGAAGACGACCTGTACCGGTGTTGAAATGTTCCGCAAGCTGCTGGACTCCGGTGAAGCGGGCGACAACATCGGCGCGCTGCTGCGTGGTGTTGACCGTGAAGCGGTTGAGCGTGGTCAGGTTCTGTGCGCGCCGGGTTCTGTGACCCCGCACACCAAGTTCGAAGCAGAAGCCTACATCCTGACCAAGGATGAAGGTGGCCGTCACACGCCGTTCTTCGCGAACTACCGTCCGCAGTTCTACTTCCGGACCACCGACGTGACCGGTACTGTTGAGCTGCCGGCCGGCACCGAGATGGTGATGCCGGGCGACAACCTGAAATTCAACGTTGAGCTGATCGCACCGATCGCGATGGAGCAGGGCCTGCGCTTTGCTATCCGCGAAGGCGGCCGCACCGTTGGTTCCGGTGTTGTGTCCAAAATCGTCGAGTAAGGACGGCTTTGCGCAAGCAAAACCTCCGTTAGGCGTTCGGGGCTCCCAAGCCTCAAAGCCAAGACGACAAACAAAAGAAAGGGGCTGCAATTCGCAGCCCCTTTTT
>NZ_SMGR01000008.1:0-2500 GCF_004346865.1 Shimia isoporae | reverse complement strand
AGTTAGATGGATCAGACCCGAAACCGAGTGATCTAGGCATGGCCAGGTTGAAGGTGCGGTAACACGCACTGGAGGACCGAACCCACATCTGTTGAAAAAGATCGGGATGAGCTGTGCCTAGGGGTGAAAGGCCAATCAAACTCGGAGATAGCTGGTTCTCTGCGAAATCTATTTAGGTAGAGCGTCATCTGAATACCCCGGGGGGTAGAGCACTGAATGGGTAATGGGGGCCCACAGCCTTACTGATCCTAATCAAACTCCGAATACCCGGGAGTACTAGATGGCAGACACACTGCGGATGCTAACGTCCGTAGTGGAGAGGGAAACAACCCTGACCTACGACTAAGGCCCCTAATTCATGGCTAAGTGGGAAAGCAGGTGGGACGACCAAAACAACCAGGAGGTTGGCTTAGAAGCAGCCATCCTTTAAAGATAGCGTAACAGCTCACTGGTCTAAATAAGTTGTCCTGCGGCGAAGATGTAACGGGGCTCAAGCCATGAGCCGAAGTCTAGGATGCACGTAGTGCATGGTAGCAGAGCGTAGTGTGACATAGTTCCAATCCTCTTTAGCATTCTCCGGAATGCCTTGGAGGATATGGAGCTTTCGATGAAGCCGGGGCGTGAGCCATCCGGTGGAGAGATCACTAGTGAGAATGATGACATGAGTAGCGACAAAGAGTGTGAGAGACACTCTCGCCGAAAGTCCAAGGGTTCCTGCTTAAAGCTAATCTGAGCAGGGTAAGCCGGCCCCTAAGCCGAGGGCGAAAGCCGTAGGCGATGGGAACCAGGTTAATATTCCTGGGCCAGGAGGATGTGACGGATCGTGAAGGTAGTTCACTCTTATCGGATTGAGTGGGCTGCTGATCGGTTCCTGGAAATAGCCCTCCATGAGACCGTACCCTAAACCGACACAGGTGGACTGGTAGAGCATACCAAGGCGCTTGAGAGAACGATGTTGAAGGAACTCGGCAAAATACCTCCGTAAGTTCGCGAGAAGGAGGCCCAGTTTCTACGCAAGTATTGGCTGGGGGCACAAACCAGGGGGTGGCGACTGTTTACTAAAAACACAGGGCTCTGCGAAGTCGCAAGACGACGTATAGGGTCTGACGCCTGCCCGGTGCCTGAAGGTTAAAAGGAGGGGTGAGAGCTCCGAATTGAAGCCCAGGTAAACGGCGGCCGTAACTATAACGGTCCTAAGGTAGCGAAATTCCTTGTCGGGTAAGTTCCGACCTGCACGAATGGCGTAACGACTTCCCCGCTGTCTCCAACATCGACTCAGCGAAATTGAATTGCCTGTCAAGATGCAGGCTTCCCGCGGTTAGACGGAAAGACCCCGTGCACCTTTACTACAGCTTCACACTGGCATCAGGCCATGCATGTGCAGGATAGGTGGTGGGCTTTGAAACCAGAACGCCAGTTTTGGTGGAGCCTCCCTTGAGATACCACCCTTGCATTGCTTGATGTCTAACCGCGGTCCGTTATCCGGATCCGGGACCCTGTGTGGCGGGTAGTTTGACTGGGGCGGTCGCCTCCTAAAGCGTAACGGAGGCGCGCGAAGGTTGGCTCAGAGCGGTCGGAAATCGCTCGTTGAGTGCAATGGCAGAAGCCAGCCTGACTGCGAGACTGACAAGTCGAGCAGAGTCGAAAGACGGCCATAGTGATCCGGTGGTCCCGAGTGGAAGGGCCATCGCTCAACGGATAAAAGGTACGCCGGGGATAACAGGCTGATACTGCCCAAGAGTCCATATCGACGGCAGTGTTTGGCACCTCGATGTCGGCTCATCTCATCCTGGGGCTGGAGCAGGTCCCAAGGGTACGGCTGTTCGCCGTTTAAAGAGGTACGTGAGCTGGGTTTAGAACGTCGTGAGACAGTTCGGTCCCTATCTGCCGTGGGTGTAGGATACTTGAGAGGAGTTGCCCCTAGTACGAGAGGACCGGGGTGAACGATCCACTGGTGGACCTGTTGTTGCGCCAGCAGCAGTGCAGGGTAGCTATGATCGGACAGGATAACCGCTGAAGGCATCTAAGCGGGAAGCCCCCCTCAAAACAAGGTATCCCTGAGGGCCGTGGAAGACCACCACGTCGATAGGCCGGAGATGTAAGTGCAGTAATGCATTCAGTTGACCGGTACTAATGGCCCGATAGGCTTGATTTGATCCAGTAAAAGAAAGACTGGATACCAAAAAGCATACACTGCTTACTTGGACAAAGAACCGGGTTGTTTACTCGGTTTGGTGATCATAGCGCGAGTGAAACACCCGGTCCCATCCCGAACCCGGCAGTTAAGCACCGTAGCGCCGATGGTACTGCATCTTAAGGTGTGGGAGAGTAGGTCATCGCCAAACCTAGTAAACAACTCGGCTCTCGTATCTCTCAAAACGATCACTCAGCTAAACAGAAAAACGCTGAGTAAGCCAAATTGGCGCGGGATGGAGCAGCCCGGTAGCTCGTCAGGCTCATAACCTGAAGGTCGCAGGTTCAAATCCTGCTCCCGCAACCA
>NZ_SMGR01000007.1 GCF_004346865.1 Shimia isoporae | reverse complement strand
GGTGGCTACTCGATACGACAGGTGCCCAAAGGTCTTCCTGTCGGCAATCGCGTTGGCAGCCCTTGTCATTTACTGGTTATGAGTCCTGAGCCTAGGTCGCTGAGAAACCTGAGCCAGTTTCGAGCTTGATCTACAAAAACCGTTCGTCAGGCCGCCTACAGGTGACAACTCCGACCCCCAACAAGATGCCGCCAACGGTGGTCAAATAAGTTACATCGGAGGAACCGTCTGGAACAGTCTGCTTTTATTCACTCATTGGAGCACGTCCCAGACGCGCCGCTTTATAGTGCCGGATTGATGTAATTCACTATCGATGTCATCCGCAGCATGACTTTCCGGATCACATGGGTTGCCGCGACGCTGTTTGTGTAGATGGCAAAAGTGCCTGCCGCACCAGCGGGAAGCAATGCTTCGTTGTCGGGATTATCCAGTTTGATCCGCAGCAAAAAGGGCTCGGCCTGTGTTTGGCCTGCTGCCGCAACATTGCCGGTCACAGCAGCCTGACCTTGAGCTGAAATATCGAGAAGTTGTTCGACCGTTCCCGTAACGAGCGTCCCGGGCAAGGTCTTGAACGCCATTTCCACGGGTTGCCCGATCTCGATGTGGCGGCGATAGATTTGATGCACCTCCGCAACCAGCCCCTTTTCGCTGGTATCCACAAATGCCATGGCTGGCGCCAGCGGCAGGTTTGTAACCCTTTGGCCCACGGTCAGCGCCAGATTGGTGACATACCCGTCCGAAGGTGCGCGGATCTTGGTCTCTTTCAAGTTCCATTGGGCCTGCCTCAGACCAGCCTGTGCTTCGGCAATCTTGGCGAGAGTTCCGTCTTCAGTGACCGCATTCACTTCAATCATGGCGCGTGCCACGGCGGCTTGCGATTGCTCCACTGCGCCAATGGCGGCATCAAGTTCTGCTTGTCGTTGCTCCAAGCGCTGTTCTGAAATCGTCCCACTTTTGACCAACTCTTCGTCATCACGATAGAGACGGGCTGCCAGGGCTTGTTGTGCCTCCGCCTGCCGAAGCTGCGCTTCGGCTGCTGCCAGATTGGCCTGATCCTGCACCCCCTGCGCTTCCGCCCGCGCAAGGGTCGCCTTGGCTGAAGCGACGGCGATCTCATATGGCTCTGGGTCAATCTCAAAGAGCACATCACCGGCCTTCAATGGCGTATTGGCTTCAACCGCAACGTTCGTCACTTCACCACTTACGTTGGGCAAAATTTGAACCACGCGCATCTGGACCTTTACTGGACCAGAGGGCGCCCCCCACTGCATCGGAATGAAGAGAAAGATGAAGAGCACCACCACCCACACGACGGTCGAAAGCCACGTGGTCTTGGTGTTGGGCAGAACCTTTACCTTGATCAAAACAAACAGGACGGCAACATAGGCCAACGTCATAAAAACAATCATGATTGCGCCTCTTTGCCGGTCGGATTGTCACCTTCGGCAGCCTCTTCCGAAGGCTTGTGCGTGAACGCCCAGATCAAAGCGATTGGCCAAAGCACGCCGCCCAAAAAAGCCCCGAGCCATCCGGCCACATTGATCGCTTCATCATATGGATGTTGTCGCTGCGCTGCGATTTTCCCTGGCAGCATAGCGAGGGTAATAAACACAGCGATGGCCGTAACCACCAAAACAATCAAAACAATCCACGCGAAAATATCTAATCCACTCAAAGAGTTGTCCTTCCAAGTTACACGAGGCGCAGAGCTGAACGCTTGTTGGAAAATTGGAGTTCGAAGGCACTTATCCTAAGAATACTGCGCAGGCGTGACTTGTTGGGTCAAGATTTCAGTTGCCTTGCGTTGGCCTGACCCGACGATCGACCAGCATGGACCGTTCGTCGATCTTTGCAAACTCCCGCTTTGCGCGTTACTGCCGTTCGTATCTCGCGCAGCATTGGTCGGAAAGGGCTCAAAACGCTGCCTTACGCTCTGCCAAGGCGGCTTCGATCAGGGTGCGCACCTCTGGGGAAAAACAGCCGTCGGTGTCGTGCAGTTTGACGTGACGCAAGCGCTTTCCTGTCCCTTCAAGCAGCACATCCGGGTCACGCAGAGAAACACCGTGATAAAACCCGAGGTTCACCCAAGCCTTCTGCGGCATCACATAGCAGTAGCCTTCGCTCATCTTCTTGGGGCCCACACCATAGGTCGCTGCCCGATCACCAAGTCGCACCACTTCGACTGCGTCAGGGTGCACAGCCAGAATGACCCCCCTCAAGGCGGCCATAAGCGGACGCACCTCATTTTCGGCAAGAGCCTCAAGGTCTGCAAAACTGCCAAATTTTCCGTCTGCCATGCCGCCAAGGCCCTCCGATGCGCCAGACTAATCTAGACCGACACAATACCGATAGAAAACCGACGCTTTGCAGCCTGACAATTGACCGACTTTGACCCTCGTGCCACCGTACGCCGCGCACATCAATCTGGAAGGCCCCGACATGATCCTCTGCTGCGGCGAAGCCCTTATCGACATGATACCGACTGCCTCAACCGATGGCTCCGCAGCGTTTTCACCTCATTCTGGCGGTTCCGTCTTCAATACTGCGATTGCGCTCGGTCGACTTGGCGCGGATGTCGGGTTCCTCAGCGGAGTCAGCACTGACAAGTTCGGGCAACAACTCTGCAAGGATCTGACGGCAAGCAACGTCAACACAGATCATCTGATCCGGTCCGACCGCTTGACGACCCTTGCAATGGTTCACCTAACCAATGGTAGCGCAACCTACTCATTTTACGATGAAAATTCTGCAGGGCGCATGATCGGCCCGGACGACCTACCAGCGATACCTGACAGCATTCAGGCTTTATACTTTGGTGGCATTAGTCTCGCTGCGGAACCTGCGGCCGACACATATGCGGCGCTGCTCAAGCGAGAAAGCGGGCAGCGTCTGGTAATGCTTGACCCCAACATACGCCCGGACTTCATTTCCGACGAACGCCGTTTTCGGGCCCGCCTAAACGGAATGATGGCCTTGAGTGACATCGTTAAAACGTCAGATGAAGATCTCGCGTGGCTCGAACCTTCCGCCGATACGATAGTTTCGCAGGCGCGGGCCATACTTGCGAAAGGGCCCTCTCTTGTGATCGTGACCCAAGGCGCCCAAGGCGCAACCGCCATCATGCAAGACGGTCATTTCACCGTTCCAGCCCCGACAACAAATGTTGTCGACACGGTTGGCGCGGGCGACACGTTCAATGCGGGATTTCTCGCACATCTAGATGAAATCAAACGTCTTTCTCCAAAATCTTTCGCAACATCGACACTTGCCGAGACCAAATCAGCTTTGGCATTTGGGGCACAGGTCGCTGCAGTCACCGTAAGCCGCGCGGGTGCCAATCCCCCGTGGCGTGAAGAGTTGAATTAGGCCGCTTCGGCGCCGGGCTTTTTCCCATTTTGGAAGGCTGCAATCCAGCCGAGCAACTCTGCTTTGCGGATGGGCTTGGTCAGGAAATCATCCATACCAGCAGCCAGGCAAGCCAGACGCTCTTCTTCAAAGGCATGCGCGGTCAACGCGACGATCGTTGGCTGAGACTTGGGTAACATCCGGATTTCTCGCGTCGCTTGAACTCCCCCCATCCGCGGCATGCTCATATCCATAAAGATCAAGTCGAAATCGTGATCCGCGACTTTCTCCAAAGCCTCAACGCCATCAACCGCAAAATCCAGGGAAATGGGCTGTTCTTTCAAGTATTTCCCAAGAAGAAAGCGGTTTGTCTGGTTGTCTTCCGCGATCAGGATAGACAGCCCTTCTTTCAATTGGATGGGCCCTTCCTCAGGTGTTGACTGCGCGCGTTCCTCAACGCGGACGGCGCCAAAGTCAGGTTTCTCGATATCCAGAGTCACCCGGAAGATCGATCCACTACCAACCACTGATTCAACTGTGATTTCGCCGCCCATTATTCCGACAATGTGACGCGAGATAGACAATCCGAGGCCGCTTCCGCCAAACCGACGCGTGGTAGACGCCTCAGCCTGCGTGAAGTGGTCAAAGATGCTTTCGAGCTTTTCAGGCGGAATGCCAATGCCTGTGTCTTGCACAGAGAACGTCAATCGGGTGTCGCTAGGGGCCTCCAGCCGCAGCGTGACGCTTCCCGCTTCGGTGAACTTAATCGCGTTGCCGATTATGTTTGTCGCCACCTGTCGAATGCGTCCGTCGTCGGCAAGCGCACGATCCGGCACCCCCTCGCCCACTTCAAGCTTTAGCTCCAACCCCTTGGACTGTGCCATCGGCTCAAGCAGATCGAGCGTCTCTCGGAAACAGCAAACCGGAGAAAAGACGACGGGGTTCATTTCCATCAATCCCGCGTCCAGTTTAGATAGATCCAGAATGTCGTTGATGATCGCCATCAGTGACATAGAAGACCCGCGAATGGTATCAGCAAAACGCTGCTGCTCCGCATCCAGTTGGGTGTCGGCCAAAAGATCGGCCATTCCCATAACGCCGGTCAGCGGAGTGCGGATTTCGTGGCTCATGTTGGCGAGAAATTCGGCCTTGGCACGGGCTCCCATTTCAGCCTGCGCCCGCGCCTCTGCCATTTCTTTCGCCAGTTCCTTGGCCTCAGTCACATCCCGTTCGATGGTGACAAAGAATTCCAGCTCACCGTCTTCGTCGCGGATAGGGAACAGGTTGATGTCCAGCCAGTAGCGATGGCCGGATTTGTGCATGCTTTCAACTTCTCCGCGGAAACTCTCGCCGCGTGCGACAGCTTGGTCGATCGCATTGTTCGCAAGAATTTCGGGATCGTTCTGCGTCATCAACTCGGCGACGTTCTGTCCAATAGCCTCTTCGCTCGAATATCCTGAATGCTGTGTGAACGCATCATTCACCCAGACAATCCGACGGTCCTTGTCGGTAATAATCACTGTGTCGTTGGCGCGTTGCGCAACTTGCGACAGTCTACGCATTTCTGCCTGTTGCCGCGCCATATGCGCATTCGCGACTTTGAGGTCTTCCCGACTGCGGTAAAGCGCCCGATTTGTATCGTAGTTGACCATACCTGCCTTGGTGAAAGTCACCGTCATGTAAAGCATACAGCCCAGCAACATGATGATTGCCGGATTATTGATGACCACAGGGTTCCAAGAACCAAAGAAAACGTGCTGTGCAACAACCATCACAATGGGTGTTAAACCATAAATCACCAAACGGGTGATCCCGATTTTGGGGTTCTGCGGCAGAACAATGGCCGAATTTACCGCACCGAGGCCAAGACAACCTACCACAAAGATAATGTCCGGCTGCTCCACAGTGAAAAAGTAGAAAGAAGGCGCAAGTGCAAACCCCGCACCCTGTGTGACGCCACCCCAATACGCGATCCGTTGTGCACGCTTGGTTTTGCCGGCAATGGCCAGAGGCCGGACGAATTTCCAAAGCAGGAAAACGTCCACAAGGTCAGACACCACAAGCAATGCAAAGGCTGCCGCGGTCAGCCACGGCCCCATCGCAATGTAGCCCAGCGCGCACCCAAAAACATAAAGCAAAATGCGTACTTTTGTGCGTTGCAACCGATCGGTCACATACACGTCGATCCGCTCTTTTTCGCGTCGGGTGGCAATGATCGCGTCCTGTATTGAGCGCGGGGCGCCGTCTGACATAGTCTTGGGACTCATCGCGGATCAGAATCTCTGATTGGAGGTTAACATTCCCTTCTGTCTAGACCTCAAGAGTATTGAGAATTCGTTCACAAACTTTTTGGCCGGCCGAACACGGGCGGCCGATTTGCCCGCTCAATAATCCTGATTGAGAGCGTCCGCTGCCGGAATTTCCCGCTCGCGTCTGGCAATATAGTCCAGCAACGCTTCATTCACGCCGGCATCCAATTTGGGTTCCTCGTATGCCTTTAGCAATTGCCGCGCGTGGTTGAGGGCGCGCTCTGTGATTTCGATGCTGCCTTCTGCCGCCCATTGCTCGATCGAGTTATTGTCGAACATCTCTGGCATGAAAAACGCGCTCTGAAAGTTCTCCTGCGTGTGTGGGTGCCCGAGATAGTGTCCCCCCGGCCCTATGTCAGGCACCGCCGCCAGCGCCTCGCCAAAGTCACTCCAATTGATCCCTTCGGCCATACGATAAGCCATCGCGCATTGCTCCGAATCTACGATGAATTTCGCCACCGAACAGTGCATTCCGGCCTCGTTCCAACCAGCGCTATGCCAGATATAGTTTGCGCCCGCATGCATCACGGCACTCAAGGTGGTGGCGCTCTCGTATCCGGCCTGAGCGTCAAATGTCTTTGCCCCACCCAAGGTATTCGAAGTTCTCCACGGCACCCCGTAGTGCCGCGCCATCTGACCGATCATGAAATTCATCAGGCTGATTTCAGGTGTCCCCGCCATAGGGGCGCCGCTCTTCATGCTCACGGTCGACAGGTAGTGCCCATAGATCGCGGGCGCGCCTTTCCGAATGACCTGAGTATAGGCCAAAGCACTCAACGCTTCGGCATTGAGTTGTGCGACCGACGCAGCAACACTCGCAGGGGTATTTGCACCGCCCAACACAAAAGGTGAGCACAAAACCGGCTGATTGCGCCGGCAAAACGCCCGCATTGCACCCAACATGGTTTCATCCCACACAAGCGGTGAATTGCCATTACAGTTTCCAGTAACGACAGGGTGGGTTTCTAAGAACGTCTCACCAAACAGGATCGCGCACATATCCAGTACGTCTTCCGCATTCTTCGGACTTGTCGTCATCCCCATGAACATCTTGTCGGAGTATTTCATCGAGGAATACGTGATACGCAAATGGCGCTGACTGATTGGGTGATCATAGGGCTCGACGATATGATGCGCGGAGCTATGCATCGCTGGCATCATGTGGCTCAGCTTATGGAACATTGCGAGGTCATCCAACGTCGGGTTACGCCGGACATCGTCCAAATCTCGCAGATACGGCGCGCCTGTCATCGGCACAAAGACCGACTTGTTTCCACCGAGATCGACATTATTGGCCGGATTGCGGGCGTGGTACGTGAAGGTCTCAGGGATGGTTTGGATCAGTTCACGTACCAATCCGCGATCCAGAAAAACCGTCTCCCCCTCAACCTTCGCCCCGGCATTGCGCCAGTCCGCAAGAGCGATGTCATCACGAAACACGACTCCGACGTTCTCCAGGATATCCATCGACGCGGCGTCGATCCGTTCGACCTGCGCTGCATCCATCACCTCGCAAAGCGGCAAACGATTGGTCAGCCCCGGAAGCATTGTGAAATCATGAGCCATCCGCGCCGCACGTCTCGCACTGCGCCCACCAGACCGGCGGCGGTTGTCCAAAGCCATAGGCCTCTCCCTCAATCGTCAGAGTGTTTCGATGAGGCTAGCGAGCGCAAAGTGCATTGTTTTCCCTGTTTGCGAAGCGGCGTTGCAGGAAACGACATGGCCCACAATGCCCAAAACCCAGGGAATGCCCACAAAGCTAATACTTATTCTAGAAACGCCCGCATGACCTTTTCAGCTGCGTCCGGCTGGTCTCTGTGAACGCCGTGGCCGCAGCCATCGAACATTGTCAGCTGAGCGTTTTCACCGATGGCATTGGCAATATCCTCGGAACACTGCGGAGGTGTGACCGGGTCCAATTGACCGCCTAACACCAACGTGGGGCAGGAAACGGCCGATATCCCCCCGCGTAAGTCCATTTCCATCATTTCGTTGGCAAAGAAATGCACACCGATTTCTGGTCGGCTAATCGCACGCCCGCGAAAGTCAGAACCTTCCTCTGGCGGTGTTTGGGAATAGAGCGGCAAGCAAACACGCGCATACTCCTCGTGAACTTCCACTGATGGGTTGGTGAAAAACTCGCGCGCCAGTTCCGCTGCATGCTTTCCGCCCAGATGCGCCATCATCTTTTCGGTTTCTTCCATGAGAAAACAGGCAGCGGTCGACGAGAGAACCAGCTTGCTGGACCCGTCGGGATGGCGCGACGCGTAGTGCATAGCCACCATCCCGCCAAAAGACTGACCAAAAACAACTGGCCGCTCGATTCTCAAAGCTTCGCAAAAGGCAGCGATGTCATCCGCCCACTGGTCGAGGCTACAATCCTTGATATCGCCTTCAGATCGCCCGTTGGCTCTGTGATCGATGTAAATTACCTGAAAGGCATCAGCATAGCGGTCAAAATGCGGGCGCAATGTCGAGTGGTCAAATCCTGGTCCGCCGTGCAGAACCAGCATTGTCGGACGTTCAACCATTTCGTCTCCGACCGGCAAAAGCTTGGATCCAACCACATCAAAAAAAATATTCGTCCCATTGACGTTAAGGTGCATGAATGCCGATCCCTTTTCTGTGTTGATAGTCTCTTTCCTGAGACCTTACGCACGGGCTGCGAATGGAAACAAGCAAAGCGACGACGTGTCTAAGACAGACAAAAGACTGAACCTCGCCCATTTCGCAAAGTCCGCCTCCAATGTGCCGCGGGATGGTTTCTGCACTGCAGGCTTGGCGTGAAAGGTGCGGACGGGCTTTCGTTTGGTGCGCTGGCGCAGAGCCACATTGATCTCTTGTACCCAAACAGTTTGCGCGGCGTTTTCCATTGGCCAATTGGATGATTAAAGCAACCACTCACCCCTGTACCTTCAAAAAATATTTGACTACTAGGTTCGAAAGTAAGTTTGCGAAATACGGACTATTAATTCATGAAGTTTCTCGGCAGTCCTTTGGTTTACCCGAGCTACGGCGGCGAACCTACAATGCGGCTTGAACACGGTCCGTTTATCATGTGGCTCGTTTCGGCGATGCAACCCAAGAGCATTGTGGAATTGGGAACACAAAGTGGGCTCTCCTATCTTGCAATGTGCGAGGCCGTGGCAAACGCAAAAGTGGCGACCATGTGCTCGGCAATCACCGCATGGACCAAAAGTGATCGGCCCGACGACACGGCACACGAAACTCTCTTGAAGGGTAACGCTGCTTTTTCCTCTTTCAGTTCCGTTGTTGACAAGCCATTTGACGATGCGCTCGCCGATTTTGAAGACCGCAGCGTCGACCTTTTGCACCTGAACCGGCCACGGGAATACGAGGATTTAAAGAACACATTTGAGAAATGGAAAACGAAGCTTTCCGCAAATGCCATTGTTCTCGTCCGGGACATCGAAGTCCACGAACAAGACTTCGGTGAAGATCAATTCTGGCAAGAGATTAGACCGGAGTATCCGCACATCAGCTTCAAGCACGCGGGCGGACTCGGGGTTCTGTTCCTTGGTTCGGAGTATCCAGACGCAATTACTGACTTACTGTCTCTGAGCCGCCAACCCAGTGGACATGATGCAATATTGGACTTCTTTGCGACGCATGGCGCGCACTTTGGCAAAACGCTGGAACGGCAAAAAAAGGCTGGCGCACAGCAAAAAGACGCAATAGCGCGATTTGCGCTAGAACAAAAACTTCAAGAAACCGAACGCGAAAAGCGTGACCTGCAAAGGAACCTCCATTTTGCCGCGGAAGAACAAAAAGTTCTCCTGAGCGACCTTCAAACGGCGCGCGAATACCCGCTCAAGCAACTTAAAAAACTGTTTATTTTCAAGCTGCTACAGAAGTTGTCCGACCTTGAATCCTTGTCAGAACGTACCAGGCATCGTTTCAGGCGATCCGCTCAAAAGCGAGACCCCAAACGATCGCCCCGTATTACACGAACAGAGCAAGCCGGTTACATTGACTATCCTTCAATTGTCGAAAGTTGGCAAAACGAACGAGACGAACAGGCCGCCCACATAGAGGAGCGGGCAAACGCATTGGTCTCCAAAGGGTCTCCGGCGTTTGCAATTGTCATGCCTGTCTACGATCCTGATCCGGTTCTTCTTGAAGAGACACTGGAGTCCATTCGGTGCCAGAGTTATTCAGCATGGGAAGCTTGCATCGCCGATGACAACTCGACCAATCCCAAAATTCGCGAAATTCTGAATCGTTTCGCTGAAGAGGATGGTCGTTTCAAGTTGGTCTTGCGGGACGAAAATGGCCATATCTCGGAGGCGACCAACTCCGCTCTGGAAATCGTGACTGCCCCATTTGTGGCGTTCATGGATCACGACGATCTCTTGCACCAGGACGCGCTCTTGAATGTTGCCGAAATCTTGGGGTCGCACCCAGACGCAAAACTCATCTACACAGATGAGGACAAGGTTCAAACCGACGGCACGCGCTATGAACCTCATTTCAAGCCGGACTGGAACCGGGACCTTCTCTACTCCATCAACTACATTTCCCACTTGAGCGTGTTCAGCACCGATGTGATCCGCACAGTGGGAGCCCTGAAGACTTCTTTTGAAGGCGCACAGGACTACGACATGCTTCTGCGCGCAATCGGCGCTATGAAGGACGAAGAGATCCATCACATACCCAAGATACTTTATCACCGGCGTGCCGCTCTTGGCAGCACCGCTGCGTCCGTTGTCGCCAAACCATGCGCAAACGAGGCTGGCAGGCGCGCTCTTGAGAACCATCTGGAACAAACCCATGGACAACAGATCCCGGTTGAAATGGGGCCATTGCCATTCACATATCGCCCTCGGTGGGACGAAGTTGCCGAACAGCCTCCCATCACTTTGATCATGCCGATGCGGGACAAGGCGGAAGTCAGCAAAGTCGCCGTGGAGAGCATTCTGGAGAAAACGACCTATCCGGATTTCACGATAATGATCGTGGACAATGGTAGCATCGAACCAGCCACTCAGGAATGGTTCGATAGCTTGGAAAACGAACCGCGCGTTACCATCAGAAAAGACACGCGGCCCTTCAATTATTCCGCGTTGAACAACGCGGCCGTCGCAGAATGCGGCACACCGCTGGTTTGTCTGATAAACAATGATGTGGAAGTCATCTCGGAGGACTGGCTGAGCGAGATGGTCGCGCTGGCGATGCGCCCTAAAACCGGCTGTGTCGGCGCAAAGCTCTATTATCCGGATGGCCGGATTCAACATGCTGGAGTGTTGATCGGCCAGGGAGGCGTTGCAGGGCACGCTCATCTGTTTCGCGCACGCGACGAACTCGGCTATTTCGGGCGCCTGGTCCTACGTCAGGAGTACACGGCGGTAACAGCTGCATGTATGGTGATGCGCCGCGAGACCTTCGAGGAAGTCGGTGGATTGGACGAGACCAACTTGACAGTTGCCTTCAACGACATCGATCTCTGCCTCAAGGTGGACCGTGCCGGCTACCGGAACTGCTGGACGCCCTATGCCGAACTTTTCCACCACGAGTCCCTGAGCCGCGGCAGCGACAACAGACCCGAGACGATCAAACGGTTTCAGGCCGAAGTCAAACATATGAAGAAGACATGGGACACCGAAAACTGGAAAGATAGGGCCTACAACAAGAATTTCTCGTTGGACAACGGCAACTTTGAATTGGCGGAAACGTCTAGCTAGAAAACGGGCTTTCGGCCTGCGCATGCCCTAGCCCAAGCAATAGATCGGCGTCTCTACAGGAGACCCGAGTTGAACCGCCTCACGATTATTCTAAGTTGTCAGCGCAGCGGCACTACATTCTTGGAACGCTGTTTGGCCGGCACTGGCCTCGCGGGGAACTTCGACGAACACTTCGTGAATTTCATCGATCTCAACCAACGGGTCAGCCCTGAACTTCGCGGCTCACCACACCTTTTTCTCAAAGCGCTACAAGCCGCCCGTGACCGATCCGGGAATTACGGTATCACGCTGATGAGTGACTACCTTCCGGTTTGCGCAAGCCGCTTTTTTGGTAAAGCGCTCCCAATGGATCGCAACGAGCAAGTCGCACTTTCCGTCGAATTCCTGAATGAATTGAATACATTCTTCGAAGAGGTATCCTACATCGTCCTCACTCGGAACGTTGTTCAGCGGGCAATTTCTCTGTTGCTGCTTCAGGCGACCAGGCGCGGGCATATCATCAACGATGTCGAGCGGAACGCCCCGGGTGACCTGCGCGATCACAAAGCTGTCCTCCCAGAGATTTCCGCCCAACAAATCGTTTCGCTGTCTCAGACGTCGCTGTTGCAGATAGACTTCTTGCATCAGGTCTTGGCCCAACTCGACGCCAAAGTAGTTGAAACCACCTATGACGAAATCACTTCGTCGCCCCAAAGAGTGGCGGACATACTGACCAACTTGGGTTTCGCCGGCGCGGAAACCAAAAAAATCATCCCGAAAACCAAAAAAGTCGTCGCTTCCGAGGATGCCATGGAGCTAGCGACACGGGCCGCAAACTATCTCGGGTTGGAAGACTGGACCTATCAATCTCTCGAAGACACTATGAAAGCCCCCGCGTTTGCCGAATTGGAGAAAGAACGGCGCCGTGTTGATCGAAACGACACAACCGACGTGGAAAAAAATTCCCCCCGTTCGAAATGGCAGCGGGTAAAGCGGGCCTTTAAGAGCCACTAACCGGCCCCCTAAACATCCATCAATTCGACGTTGCTTGCGCAGTAAACGGTCTTATGCGCACGCCCAATCGTTGTCGCGCCCAAACCTGCGCACGGCGCGAGGCGGTCAATCACAGTATGGTCGGAAGGAAAGTGGCGCTCTGGGGAGGATTCGAACCCCCGACCCCTTGATTCGTAGTCAAGTACTCTATCCAGCTGAGCTACCAGAGCGCGGTGAGGGGGATTTAGAGCTTACACAGAGGGAGCGCAAGGGCAAAAAGAAAGAAAATTCAGATTGCCGCAACATCCCCCTTCGGGAGGCATATTTCAAAGCATGTTCCGTCCGAACCAGTCTGCTTCAGGCTCAGCATTCCGCCATGACCACGCACCAGTTCTGAAGAAATCGCCAATCCCAAACCCGAGCCACCTTTGCGAATCCCCCCTTGAAACGGCGTGAACAGGTGTTCCTGTGCCTTCGGCGGCAACCCGGGCCCCGTATCGCGCACCTCAATGAACCACGCATCCTCGTCTTCCCGCGCCGTCACAGCAATCTCCGCAGGCTGCCCTGCGGCGACAATGGCCTGACGCGCGTTGCGCACGAGGTTGGAAATCACGCGAAAAAGCTGCTCCGGGTCGGCACGCACCGACAGGCCGGCAGGGATATCTTCGGCAAAACTCAGGTCAAACTCGCCGACAGCCAGTCGTTCGCTGTCCACGACATCGCTCACAAGATCTGCCAACATAACGCGACACAAACTGGGCGGCGGCTCCTCTGCCTTGCCAAAAGCGAGCGTGCTCTCGCACAAATTGACCGCCCGCGTGATCGAGTTCACCAACTTTGGTGCCAACCGCCTCACAAGCGGGTCCTCACTGGTTTCGATGCGATCCGTGAACAGCTGCGCGGACGTCAGGATATTTCGCAGGTCATGGCTGACTTTCGCAACCGCACCGCCAAGCTGGGCGAGGCGCTCCTTTTGCTTGAGCGACGCTGTGAGCTCAGTTTGCAGGCTCTGCAACGCTTCCTCTGCTTCCCGCAACTCCCTTACCCCAGCGGTCGGGTGGATGATCCGGCGAGCGTCCTCAGGCGCCGCAGCGTAGCTCTGCATATACCCAACGACGCCCTTGATCGGCTTCACCAGAATGGCTCGTACGGCGATGAACAGTAAGAAAGCTGTGACTGCCGAAATCACAGCAGACAGCACCAGAATGCGCACGCCATAATCTACCATGGCCATGCGCAGCCCCTTGGTGTCCATGGTGACCTCGATCAGCAAACCAGCTTCCAGTACCGGCGCACCGATCACGCGGATCACCCGATCTTCGCGGTCCAGAAGTTGCATCATCGCATCACGGATCAGCTCCCGCGCCGGCGGATCGCGCATATCATACGTCGCGGCAATCGGATCCGGAATCGGACTCGACAACATCAGCTGTCGGACCTCGTTTCTTCGCAACACAACGTTGTAGACTTCTGCGTTACGCAAAAGCTCCTCTTCGAGGTCCATGTCGATCATATCGTCTGCCAACAAAGCCAGCGACGCAATCTGCGCGCGCTCGAGACGGCTGAGCAGGTAATCTTGGCGGAATCGGGCAATCGACGGGACAAAAATCAACACCTCCGCCAGCATCACAAAGATGATGGTCAGAATCAGGAAACGGCCTGAAAGCGTGTTGAGCATAAGCGCCCGCCCTTATTTACGGCAGCCAACGTTGTACAAAGCCAACCACCCGTTTGACCTTAGGATTATCAAACAGTTGCGGCGAGAAATAGGCCCCAGCAGCACGCTTGTTGATTTCTCCGACCGTCGGGTAAGGCGACACCATGCCCGCTACAGCGCCCATCTTGAGCTTGTTGGCAATTACCAGCGCCCAAAGATTGATCAGTTCGCCGGCTTGCGGTCCCGCAATTGAAACGCCGACAGGGCGGCCCTTAACCACCATCGCCTTGATCAGGCCCTTTGCCTTGCGCTCCGCGATAAGGCGGTCGTTATGATCAATTTCAAATCGCGCAACGGTCAGCTTGTCGCCGTAGATGGCCCGCGCCTCGGCCTCGGTGGGTCCGATTTGCGCCAATTCCGGATCCGTGTAGGTCGCATAGGGAATGTGGTCGGTGCGCGCCTTCGCTGGCAACCCGAACAATGCGGACCGGATGATCACTCCGGCCTGATAGCCTGCCACGTGGGTAAACTGTGCCCCGCCAGCAACGTCGCCAATTGCGTAGACCCGACGGTTCGTTGTCTTGAGAGTGGAGTCCACTTTTATCCCTGTTTTGGTGGTTTCGATGCCCGCCGCGTCCAGATTGAGCCGTTCCACATTCGCCTTCCGCCCGACCGCCACAAGGAGATGAGACCCCGTAAAACTGCGCCCGTCCTGCGTCTCCACCGCGATCTGGCCTGCTTCGCCGCTGATCGACTTGGCCATTGCATCCTCGGCAATCTCCACACCTTCCGCGCGCAGGTTTTCGAGCACAATTGCGGCCATCTCCGGGTCGTCCCTGCCCAGCGCCTTCGCGCCTTCTACCACAGTCGTCCTGATGCCAAGCCGCTGATGGGCCTGCGCCATTTCCATTCCAATCGGCCCGCCACCAATGATCAACAAATGCTCTGGAGTCTCGGTCAAATCAAAAAGCGTTTCGTTGGTTAGAAAGGGCACACTCTCCAGGCCAGGGATCGGGGGCACCAAGGGCGAGGATCCGGTCGCCACAATGACGCGGCGAGCAGTTATGCGGTGTTCTCCGGCTTCAACGACACGCGGGCTCACAAAGACCCCGTATTCACGGATGACCCTCACGCCGAAGCCTTCGAACCGCTCTTGACTATCAACCGGTGCGATCTGGGCGATAACGTCCTTCACATGGGCTTTTGCAGCGGCGTAGTCCACTTGAGGCACCTGATCCGCCACACCGTACTGTCCGCTTGTCTGCTGCGAATGAGCTGCCTTTGCACTGGCAATCAACGCCTTGCTCGGGACACAGCCAAAGTTCAGGCAATCGCCGCCCATCTCGTGCCCCTCAAGGAGAACCACGCTCGCGCCCATTTGGCTAGCCCCTGCAGCAACGGACAATCCTCCGGAACCGGCTCCGATGACCAGCAAATCACATTTGATATCTTCCATTAAATCGCTTCCTTGCCGCGAATGGTTTTCAGCACCACAGGCAACATTGCCAGAGCCGCCAATCCCAAAATTGGCAAAAGGACATGCGGTTCGAAAATGATGCCAAGGTCCGGCGTTTCACCTCGTGCGAACACCTCACCCAATCCTGCGCCAACTGAGGTATAGACCAATGCCCCGGGAATGATGCCCACAAAGGTAGAGATCACGTACCGCCACAACGCCACTCCAACCAGCGCGGGAATCAGGTTTGCGACAAAAAACGGCACCAGCGGCACCAGGCGGATGATGAACAGCATGGACCATTGATTCTCGTCGATGCCTGCTTTGATCGCCTTTACGCGACCTTCCGAGGCATCCATTTTGGCCGAGAGTTTCTCACCCAGCCCCCAACGCGCTGCAAGGAAAACCACAGTCGCACCAAATGTCGCCGCCCCAACATTGAACAAAACACCTGGAAAAGTGCCGAATAGAAACCCGCCGGTCAGCGTCGCAATGGTGGCTCCTGGCAACGAGAAACCAGCAATGACAACGTAGATGCTCATAAAAACAAGAACAGCCGTAAGATAGTGAGCATCCCGATACGCAATCAGCATTTCGCGATTGTCTCGCAACGCTTCAAACGTCAGATAGTCTCCCAACAGCCACGCTCCCAACAGCGCAACGGCGGCAATGACCGCCAATGGCAGCATCCGCGCCCATCCTGCTCTGGGTTTGCTTTCCGTGTTCGTCATATCAGCCACATCAGGCCCCGTTCTTTGGTTCTTTGTCCATACATGCGGCAGTGACAGCCAAAACAACAGCCTCCTCACGGGCGCTTGAAGAGGACGTCGCGTTTCGTGAGAAAGTGAAACAGAAGCGCTCCCTTTCCAAGAGGCGCATAATCTTCGCCTACCCCTTGCGTTTTCCCCCAAAAACCGCCATCTGCCGTTTGACTTATCTCGCCCGGGGGTCTAAAGACCGGGCTTCGAATAGATCAGGCTCCGCGAATCTGTCGCCGGGGCCTTCACACACAAAACGGAGACGGAGCGATGAAACGCACCTACCAACCTTCGAACCTGGTTCGTAAACGCCGCCACGGCTTCCGTGCGCGCATGGCCACCAAAGCTGGCCGCAAGATCCTGAACGCACGCCGCGCACGCGGCCGCAAGTCGCTGAGCGCATAAGCTCACCGACACCGTTCTGACGGAATGACACCGCCGGAGACCCCCAAGGATGGCACAGCCACCGACGGGACATTGTCTCCGGCGGTTTCCGTTTGTCTGGAGGTTCTCAAGAACCGTAGCGACTATCTCGCGGCCGCCCGTGCCCGAAAGCAGGGGACCAAGGCGATGATGGTGCAGGCGCGCAAACGCCGCGAAACCGAGGGCGTCGCCACCGACACAATCCGGATCGGATTTACCTGCTCGAAAAAGGTCGGCAACGCTGTCGCGCGCAACCGCGCCAAGCGACGGATGCGCGAGGCCGCGCGACTTGTCTTGCCGGAATTCGGCAAACCAGGCTGGGATTATGTCCTAATCGGCCGAAAAGAAGAAACCGCAGCCCGCGATTTCACAACTCTGCAAAGCGACCTGAAATACGCCCTGCGCAAACTGCACGCCGACCGCTAACGGCGCTACTCTTCCGCCACTGCCGCGCGTGGAGTAGGAAATGCGATCCCCCACGCGTGCAACCCTTCGACCACAGCCTGAAGCTTCTGCCCCTTCTCCGTCAGGGAATACTCGACCTTTGGGGGAACCACGGCATAGACCTCGCGCGTTAGGATGCCGGCCTCTTCCAACTCTCTAAGTTGCTTCGTCAAGGTGCGCTGCGTAACGGTGCCAAGTCGCCGGCGCAGTTCGTTGAAACGCAGAGTGCCGCCCAGCAGATGGTAGATTATCAAGCCCTTCCACTTGCCGGAGATTTGCTCAAGCGCGTTCTCAACCGGACAGCCGCCGCTGCAGTCATAATCCTCAAAGCGGTTCATCTTTCCCATGTCTCAGCCCTACGGTATCCAAATTGATCCTATATGCCCAAAAGGTGCGTACTTGCGATATTTATCCTGAGTCGTAGATAGTTGCCACACCAAATGAACTGTCAATTTTCCATAACCTTGGAGTGAAGAATGCCCCTCACCATAGTCGCACAAATCAAGGCTGCTGCCGGCAAAGAAGCGCTCGTAGAAGCCGAATTGCGAAAGCTGATCGATATTACCCGGGCCGAAGCAGGTTGCATCAATTACGATCTGCACAAAGACAACGAAGATCCCGGTCTCTTTCTGTTTTTCGAAAACTGGGAAAGTCGTGAGCTCTGGCAAACCCATATGAACGCACCGCATCTCGCGGCTTACATGGCCGCAACCGAAGGGGCCGTAGACAGCTTTGTGCTGCACGAGATGACCAATATTGGCTAACTTGGAAAGCCGGTGTCCGAGCTGACACCGGCGTCCCACAGCAACGGAAGAACTCCCCATGAAAGCAGTTGCCTTCAGAACACCTGGACCAATCGACGCCTCGGACAGTCTTGTCGATGTCGAGATAGAGAAACCCGTCCCAACAGGACGTGACATCCTCGTCAAAATAAACGCCGTCTCGGTGAACCCCGTTGACACAAAAGTCCGCCAACGTCCCCTCAACGGCGACGCGGACCAGTGGGTTCTTGGCTATGACGCCGCCGGAGTAGTTGAGGCAGTCGGCCCTGACGCTGCCAACTACAAACCCGGCGACGCGGTGTTCTATGCGGGCTCAATCGCACGCCCCGGAACCAACAGCGAATTTCATCTTGTCGATGAGCGGATTGTCGGACGCAAACCCGCCTCACTGACAGACGCGGAGGCGGCCGGCCTGCCCCTCACCGCAATCACCGCGTGGGAAATGCTCTTTGACCGGCTCAAGGTGCGCGACGCAACTCCGGAAGGCGGGGACACTATCCTTGTCATTGGAGGCGCCGGAGGCGTTGGCTCGATCACCATTCAGCTTCTCCGTGCGCTGACCGATATGACCATCATTGCCACTGCCTCCCGTCCTGAAACGCAAGACTGGGTCAAAGACCTCGGCGCACATCATGTGATCGACCACCGCCAGCCACTTGCGGCGCAAGTCTCAGATTTAGGCATTGGCGCACCGGGCTTTGTCTTTTCGACCACAATGACAGACCGCCACTATAGCGACATTGTCGAACTTATCGCGCCTCAGGGTCGGTTCGGCTTGATAGACGATCCCAGCGGTCTCGATGCCATGCCGCTCAAACTCAAAGCAATCTCCCTGCATTGGGAAATGATGTTCACACGCTCCCTTTTCGAAACAGCCGACATGGACGCTCAACGGGCACTGCTCAACGAAATCGCCGATCTCGTAGACGCCGGCTCCCTACGCACCACTGTGACCGATGTAGCCGGCAAGATTGACGCTGCCACACTCAAGAAAGTGCACGCGGTTATCGAAAGCGGCTCCGCCAAGGGCAAAATTGTGCTTGAGGGCTTCTGAACGATTTGGCTGCGCTGGTCACTGCACCGGCGCGCCTTTTACCGGCACCGACGTAATACCGACGTTTTGCAGACGTTCTGCAGACCTGCCAATTCGGGAATTTTCTTGAGTTTTCTTCCGATTTGACACCCGCGTCGTCCAAACCGACTTGGCACTCTCTTTAAGAGCAGGTAACACGCTCCTTCAAAGAGGTTTCAAGCATGAAGAAGCAAGATATGAACCGCGACTGGATCGCCACCGCCCGCACACTTTCGCAAGCCCTGCCGTATTTGCAGCGCTATGCCGGCGCAATCGTAGTGATCAAGCTAGGTGGCCATGCCATGGGCAGCGACGAAGCGATGGATGATTTCGCCCGCGACGTTGTTTTGATGCGCCATGTTGGCATCAATCCGGTGATCGTTCACGGCGGTGGACCGATGATCAATGCGATGCTGGAACGGCTTGATATCCAATCGGAATTTGTGAATGGAAAGCGTGTCACCGACGCGGCCACGGTCGAAGTGGTTGAAATGGTTCTCTCAGGTATCGTCAATAAGCGCATCGTACAGGCAATAAACCGTCAGGGCGGAAAGGCCGTTGGTCTTTCCGGCAAAGATGCCAACCTCATGATCTGCGATCAAACCAACCCTGATCTTGGGTTTGTCGGTACGCCGGCCGAAATGGATGCGTCCCTCTTGCACGAACTTTTCGCCAACGACACCATTCCCGTGATCGCTCCTCTGGGCGCTGGCAAAAACGGCGAAACGTTCAACGTGAACGGCGACACTGCCGCCGGCGCAATTGCCGGTGCCCTCGAAGCTGATCGCCTGTTGCTGCTCACTGATGTGGCTGGCGTAAAAAACGCCGATGGGGAGGTTTTAACCGAACTGAAAGCCCAGCAAATCAAGGACTTGACCACAGAGGGTGTGATTGCAGGCGGAATGATCCCCAAGACGGAAACTGCGCTCGCAGCAATCGACAAGGGCGTTCGAGCTGTGGTCATTCTTGATGGCCGGGCCCCGAACGCATGTCTTCTGGAGCTGTTCACGGAACATGGTGCCGGCTCAATGATTAGGGCTGATTGATTACCCTCTTGTCACACGGCAGCCGCCTCGCCACTCTGATCTCTGCTGGACGGTATCGCACGACGCCAGCCAGCAGACGCAACGCAAGCCGGAGTGTGATAAAATGGGCGCCACACATAGGGTGACGATCGAAGACCTCCAAGGCAAAGCAAAGCAATACGGTCTGCTTTTGATGGGTGCACTCAACGACGCCCCAAGCGCACCGCGCGGCACAACCGCTTTGTTTGGAACCGGCCCGGACTTTTGGGAGACTTTTACAAACGCTTCAGAATACCTAGACGGGTTGCGCGACCCTGTGGATCGGTGGTCCAAACGTGTTCTCTCCGAACTGGCCTCGCCTTTGAACGCTGCGACATCATTTCCATCAGATGGGCCGCCCTATCCGCCCTTCATTGCTTGGGCGCTGTCTACAGGCCGCTTTTTTCAAAGTCCTGTTGGCATGATGGTGCACGATCGCGTCGGCCTAATGATTTCACTGCGAGGCGCGCTGCATTTGCCTTTCACAGTGCCTTTGCCGGCAACCACGGCAGTTTCTCCGTGCAACACCTGCCAAGCCCCATGTGTGACCTCCTGCCCCGTTGGGGCGCTTTCACGCTCCGCTCCGTATAATCTGGCCGCTTGTCACGACTTTCTGGACACAGACAACGGCCAAGACTGCATGTCCCGAGGCTGTATTGCCCGACGAGCCTGCCCTCTCAGCACCGCCGCTCAACGTCCGAATGCGCAATCTGCACTGCATATGAAAGCCTTCCATCCATGACCCTGACATTGGTTCTGATGCGCCATGCCAAATCAAGCTGGGACGACCCGCTGCAATCCGACCACGCGCGTCCCTTGAACAAACGCGGCCGTGCCTCGGCACAGGCAATGGGCAAGTGGTTGACCCAAAAAGGATATCTACCAAACGAATTGCTCTCCTCGACCTCAGAACGCACCCGCGAAACCTATACCCGCTCAGGCCTGTCCGCGCCTTCTACCCGCTTTGAGTACGCGCTTTATCACGCCTCCGCCGACACAATGTTGCGTTTCCTTCAAACAGCCACGGGCGCCACGGTCCTCATGCTCGGCCACAATCCCGGCATTGGTCACTTTGCCGAACTGATGGCCAAGCAAGCCCCTGACCACCCAAGGTTTTTCGACTACCCCACTTGCGCAACAACTGTTTTTTCTTTTGAGGCAGACACGTGGGGAGACGTGCATTTTAGCCGAGGAGTCGTCATTGACTTCGCCATCCCTCGCGAAGTCTTGAACAACCAATCCGCCTGACTTGCCTCAGGTCAAATTGCGGCCGCGCCAGTTTGCGGTACACTCTCGAAAACCACCGAGGAGTTCCGCCATGCACCGTCGCACCCTTCTGCTCGCCGCCGCGCTCAGCCCATTGGCATCGCTGCCAGCCATAGCAGCCGACCCAGTGATTCAAGTCGCGAAGTCACCCACTTGCGGGTGCTGCGGCGCTTGGGAAGAGCACCTGCGGATAAGCGGTTTCAAGGTCGACAGCCACCCGATCCCGGACGAAAACCTCTGGGCGCTCAAGGCCAAACTCGGAATCACCGATGACACATCCTCCTGTCACACAGCGATGATAGACGGCTACGTGATCGAGGGCCACGTGCCCGCCGACGACATCCGCCGGTTGCTGGCCGAACGCCCTGACGCCGTTGGCCTGACTGTACCGGGAATGCCGATCGGTTCTCCGGGCATGGAGATGGGAGGCGAAGTCGAACCCTACGACACGCTCCTGATCCGCAAGGACGGCAGCACCGAGGTCTTCGCCAGCCACAGCTGATCTCAGCTGTACTGCGCCACCAACTCTTTGATTTTGTCATGGACCGCCGCTGATTTGGCAGCGCTTAAGGCGTCGCCATGCGGATTGGCGAACTGTCCGGAATCATTGTCAAAATACGCGCCTGATTTGCCGATGAACTCGTCGGACAATGCCGCGCGGCGCAATATGTCCGCCCCGATCCCAAGATCGCTACCAGCCACGCCAAAACCTTCTTTGACCATTTTGGACGCCAGCAAACTACCCGGATTCACCGCCACAATCAGCGGCCCCTCCGGCAACTCAGCGGCCAATTCACGGGTCCACATCGTGATCGCCAACTTGCTTTGCGCATAGGCCTCCATTGCCCCCTGCCCCGAGAAGGCCGCCATTGCCCGCAGGTCCACCGGAGCTTGCGCTGCAGACGACAGGTTCACCACCCGCCCGTCCCTGGGCATCACCTCCAACAGCGCCTTGGTCAGCAGGTATGGCGTCAATGTGTTCACAACAAACCGCAAGTCCAACCCGTCCGCTGTTTCCTCCTTCGGGGCCTTCAAAATGCCTGCATTATTGATCAAAACATCAATCTGCGCGTGATCCGCCTTCACGGCCTCGGCAAGCGCTGCGGTCTCAGAAAATGACGACAGATCGGCGCGATAGCCCTGCACACCAAGCTCTGCTGTCACCCGTTCCAGCTTCTCCGCATTGCGCCCGTGTACGAGCACGTTGTGCCCCTCAGACACCAGCAGTTTTGCCGTCTCAAACCCGATCCCGTCGGTCGCACCAGTGATCAAAATCGTCTTCGCCATAACGCACCCTTTTAAAAACTCTCATCCACTTAAAAACAAAGGCCGCGATGTTTCCACCGCGGCCTCTTCAATCTTTTGCGACATGCGCCTCAGTGGCCCAAAATCTGGCTCAGGAACAGCTGTGTCCGTTCGCTCTTCGGGTTGTTGAAGAATTCTTCCGGCTCGTTCTGTTCCACGATCTGGCCTTGGTCCATGAAGATCACGCGGTTCGCCACCTGACGGGCAAAGCCCATCTCGTGCGTCACGCAGAGCATGGTCATGCCCTCTTCCGCGAGTTCGATCATGGTGTCCAGCACCTCTTTGATCATCTCTGGGTCAAGTGCCGAGGTCGGCTCGTCAAACAACATGATACGCGGCTTCATGCAAAGCGAACGGGCAATCGCCACACGCTGTTGCTGACCACCGGACAACTGACCGGGATACTTCAGAGCCTGATCCGGGATTTTCACCTTCTCAAGGAAGTGCATCGCGATCTCTTCAGCTTCTTTCTTGGGCGTCTTACGCACCCAGATCGGCGCCAGCGTGCAGTTCTCAAGGATCGTCAGATGCGGGAACAGGTTGAAGTGCTGGAAGCACATGCCAACTTCTGAACGGATCTTGTCGATGTTCTTGAGATCGTTGGACAACTCCGTGCCGTCCACGATGATGTCGCCCGACTGGTGCTCTTCCAGACGGTTGATGCAACGGATCAGCGTGGATTTACCGGAACCGGACGGACCGGCGATAACGATACGCTCACCTTCGTGAACCGTCAGGTTGATATCGCGCAGCACGTGAAACGACCCGTACCACTTGTTCATGTTGGTGATTTGAATGGCGACTTCGCTGCCCACGTGCATTTTGGAGCGGTCGATTTCGCGATCAGACATAAGTTCAGACATGATGTGAACTCCTTCTTAGTGGCCTTTGTGCAGCTTGCGCTCAAGCCACTGGGAATATTGAGAAATGCCGTAGCAGACGACGAAGAACAGGGCTGCGGCAAAGCCGAAGAGCTCCCAGTACACGCCGTTCCATTCGGTGGATGCGAGGATCGGGCCGCGGATCATACCCACGAGGTCGAACATCGAAATGACCGACACGAGAGTAGTATCTTTGAAAAGGCCCACCGCCACGTTAACGATGCCCGGGATCGAGATCTTCAACGCCTGCGGCAGAATGATCAGACGCATCGCCTGCGGATAGTCCAGACCAAGGCTGTCAGCCGCCTCATACTGGCCCTTTGGAAGGGCCGCGAGACCACCACGCACCACTTCGGCAATATAGGCTGCCGAGAAGAGCGTGATCATGATCACAACGCGCAGGAACAGGTCAACTGTCGCATCCGGCGGGAAGAAGTAGGACAGCATAACCGACGCCACAAACAACAGCGTGATTAGCGGTACACCTCGCACGAACTCGATGAAGACCACACAGATGCCTTTGATCAGCGGCATGTTGGACTGACGGCCAAGCGCCAAAGCAATGCCCAAAGGCACCGACAAAGACACACAGGTCAGACCCAGCATCATGTTGAGCATGAAGCCCCCAAGGTCTCGACTTGGAACCGCAGGAAGCAACGCATTTTCAGACGCGCCTTCCGGGATCATTGCGCCGCCAAGGGACCACACCAAAAGCGCAATCACGATGGCACCGAAGAAGCCGAGAGCAAAGTTGCTCCGACCAAAGGTCTGGAAAAAGGCTCCAGCCGCAACAAAGCCAATCAGCGCAACCAATGGTGCTAGTATCGTGCCCCCCCAGATCAGCCAGAAGGCAACGAAGGGGAACAGAGCCGTGATGATCAACAGCTTGCGCGGAAGGTCAAAGAACAGCACTGGCGCAATGGCCACCAACATCAGCAGGAACGCCAGATTAGGCCGCCAGTATTCCTCAACCGGATATTTGAACCCGTAGATCAGCTGGTTCCAGCGTTCGGTAAGAACCGAGAAACAGGCCCCCGTCGTGCCGTCGAGTATTTCGCGACACTCCGCGAGCGACGACGTCGTCCACAAACCGTTGAATATCCAAGGCATAGTGGCTTTCAGCACCAGATAGATCAATCCGAGCGCCAGCACGGTCAGGATGGTGTTTGTGACCGAGGAAAACAGGTTTTCGCGCAGCCATTTCACCACACCCGTTTCCCGCGCTGGAGGCGGGCTCTCGGGAATCACTTCGGTGGCGACAAAAGCGATGGAGTTGTTGTCTTGATCAGCCATCTCAGCGCTCCTTCAACTTAACGGATGCGTTGTAAACGTTCATCGCCATAGAGATGAGCAACGACGCGGTGAGATAGAACAGCATCAAAAGCAGAACACATTCGATCGCGCGGCCGGTCTGGTTGAGCGTGATGCCCCCCAACGTTGCGGTGATGTCTGCATAACCCACAGCAATCGCCAAGGACGAGTTCTTGGTGATGTTCAGATACTGCGAGATCAGCGGGGGAATGATCACCCGCAAAGCTTGCGGCAGGACCACAAGGTTCATGACTTTGTTAGGACGCAATCCCAATGCCGATGCGGCTTCGGTTTGACCTTTGGAAACGGCTTGAATGCCCGCGCGTACGTTTTCCGCGATAAAGGCACCGGTATAGATCGAAAGCGCGAACCAAAGCGCGATCAACGGACCACCAACCTTAATGCCGCCTTTGAAGTTGAACCCCTTGAGTTCCGGCACTTCCCAGGCAAGCCCCATGATGAACATCAGGGCAATAAACGGCACCAGCCAGATCGCGAGGTTGATCCAGAGCGTATTGGGGCGAACGCCCGTCTGCGCCTGAGTTTCTGTCGCCCGTGCATTCACAGCACGAGTCGCGAACCATGACCCAATGGCAACCGCCAGAACCACCACCCAGTTAAGCACCGCGTTGCCAAATAGGCCGTTCTCGAAGAACGGCATCGGCACATAGACGCCACGGTTGGTGAAGGCAAACAAATCAAACACCATGCTCGATGTCGCATTGTCCCCGCGGAATTCACGCGGCCCCGGCATCACAGCGGTCATGATTGTGAAGATAATGATAATCCAGATGAGGACCGGAATGTTGCGGAATATTTCCACATAGATCGCCATCAGTTTGGAGACGATCCAGTTATTGGAAAGCCTCAAAACACCGGCAATCACACCAAAGATTGTTGCGGTCACACAGGCCAGAAAGGCCACCAGCAGTGTGTTCAGAACCCCGACAAGGGCGGCACGCGCGTGACTGGACTGGCTGTCATATTCGATCAGGCGCTGGTTGATGTCATAGCCAGCAGGATCGCCAAGAAAATCATAGGAGATATTTAGGCCGGCAGCCCGCAAGTTCTGGATCAGATTGTTGCCCAGATAAAAAATTGCCAACGCCAGCGCGATGGCCGCAATCGCTTGGAACGTGAGCGAGCGGTAACGCGTGTCATTGATCAGCATAGACAGCCGGAACGACTCCTTGGGAGGGTCGGTCAAAGTGGTCATGTAGGATCTTCCCCGTTGCTCGGCCTTGTTTTTGTGACGCCCCACGCGTCCGGCCGATTATTATTGCTGAGGTCGCAGATGCGAAAAGGGCGCGGCTATCAACCGCGCCCTTTCCGTGATGTGTTTAGCGGAAGGGCGGAGAGTAGATCAGGCCGCCATTGGTCCACTGAGCGTTCAGGCCACGGGCCAGACCGATCGGGGTGGACTCGCCGATGTTGCCTTCAAACAGCTCACCGTAGTTACCGCCAGCCATGATGGCTGCTTTGGCCCAACCGGCATCCAGACCGAGCATCTCGCCCAGGTTGCCTTCGGTGCCCAGAAGGCGGTTCACTTCAGGATTGTTGGTGCCTGCAGCCATCTCGCCGATGTTTGCGGAGGTCACACCCAGCTCTTCTGCTGTGATCAGAGCGTTCAGGGACCAGCGAACCACGTCACCCCAGTTGTCGTCGCCATGACGAACCAGTGGGCCGAGAGGCTCTTTGGAAATGATTTCCGGAAGCAGAACGTGTGCGGACGGATCTTCGAAGGTCGCGCGGGTAGCCGCCAGACCAGATGCGTCAGTGGTGTACACGTCGCAAGCACCTGCAAGGTACTGCTGCTGTGCTTCGGCGTTGGTTTCGATCGGAACCGGCTCGTAGCTGATGTTGTTGGAGCGGAAGAAGTCCGCCAGGTTCAGCTCGGTGGTTGTGCCGGTCTGGATACAAACGGTTGCGCCGTCCAGCTCTTTCGCCGAAGACACGCCAAGCTCTTTCGGGACCATGAAGCCCTGACCGTCATAATAGTTCACGCCTACGAAGGTGAACTTCAGGTCGACGTCGCGGCTGAATGTCCATGTGGTGTTACGAGCCAGCATGTCGATTTCGCCGGAAGCCAGCGCGGTGAAGCGTGTCTTACCGGTTGTCGGTACGAACTCAACGGCTTTCGGGTCGCCCAGAACAGCAGCTGCAACTGCGCGGCAAACGCCAACGTCGAAGCCCATCCACTCGCCGTTCGCGTCCGGGGCTGCGAAGCCGACCAGACCGGTGGTTACGCCGCAGTTCAGCTTGCCGCGTGCTTTCACGTCATCCAGCGTGCCAGCAGCAGCCGCACCGGCCGCCAGGCCAGCAACAGTCAGCGCACCAAAGAATACGGATTTTTTCATTTTTACCTCTTCCTGATTACCCGCCATTTTACAGGCGGTTTTAGTAGGCCACTCCCGGCCATAAAGATGATCAAGGATTACACCCCCCTCTCATCATGGGCAGTTTGGGCGCATTCATCGCCAAACGTCAAGAGGTCCATAACGGGATTCAATCGTTGGCCGCACGAGAGGCAAATCGTTCGGAAAGAAAGGCTAATTTGTTAATTTTGCGCCAGTTTATAAAAGCGATTTGCGTGTAGGAACGCTTCATATTTGATCTCTCGCTCCCGCGTTGCCTCTTCATCCGCGCCCCATTGATCTTCCTGCCACTGCTCATCGATCTGCGAAAGGCGCCAGATTTCCTCTGGATCACGCCCACCTCGGAGTGCCGCGAATCCGAGAATCAACGATCCTGAAAGCCCCACAATGTCGTGGAACGCAGCCAACTCGAAGGCATTCAACTCGTGCACCGCAGCCTTGAGAACTTCGAGCGTCGTCTCTTCCTGAGCATGATGCATCACGCCTGCAACCGCCTCCAAACGTGCGCCAAATTCCTGCGCTGCCCAATCGAGCATTGGGTCCCAACCAGCGACTTGCCGGGCGACCAGTTCTTCCGGTGAAGTTGCGCGGTAGCACAGCAAATCAGTGCCGCCATATTCGGCAATCATATCGGCAACTTCAGCGTGTTGGACGGCGACTTTGTCGATAGCGGCATTCGCAGAGCGCGTGACCGGCATGGTGTTCGGGTCGATCTCGTCTACTTGCGCGTCCCATTCTGCGGCGACGGCCTCAGCCATCGCCCTTGTCGGCAACACCAGTGCAGCTTTGGCAGGCGTCTTTACAGTACGCCCATCCAACGCAATGCCAAAACCGCCAGCTACGTCTTCCACCGACGTTTCTTTCCAGAACCGTTTCTTTGCCCAGCCACTCATGCTGTTTCTCCGAATAATTGGCCCAGCGCTTCGTCCAGCGCGGAAAAGTCATCAACCATCGCGCGGGCGCTCTTCAATGCACTCGCCGGATGGTACCCCCAACTAACCCCAAGCCCCGCAACCCCAGCGGCTTGTGCCATGTCCATGTCATAGGAGGTGTCTCCTACCATGACGGCATCAACATGCTCCATACCTGTCTCCGACAAGGCAGCGAAAATCATTGAAGGATGCGGTTTGCTGGGATGATCGTCCGCAACTTGACGAGTTTGAAAGTACCCATCCAGTCCGTGCCCTTCGATCAACTTGTCCAGTCCGCGACGCGATTTCCCCGTCGCAACCCCCAGCAAAATATCGTCCCGCGCCCTCAAGCGGTCCAAGGCAGCACGCGCTCCGGGATATAACGGCGAACTCTCTTTGGTGCCAACTGCTTCTCTGCGTTGCATGTACGTCCGCTTGTAACCTTCCACCAGTTCTGCCCGTACAGCCGTTCCTGCCTGCGGTGCAAGCTTCAGCATGGCGACATCCAGAGACAGGCCTACAATTCCCAAGATCGCTTCACGATCCGGGGTTTTCAGTCCCTGCGCCTCGAATGCTCCGTTCATTGACCCAAGAATGTCGGCCTGGCTATCTACCAGAGTGCCGTCCACATCAAAGATGACCAATTTGAGCCGCATGTTCTGTACCTTCGCGTTGTGATGGTGCTTCATCACGGCGAGGCAAGGAGGTCAAGCTCAGCCGGTGTATGCGCCACTCGAATAGGTCAATTCATAAGAGTGGCTATAGAGTTCGATGATATTGCCGAACGGGTCCTCGCAATAGACCATGCGGTAGGGTTTTTCATCTGGATAATAGTACCGCACCCTTTCCATTCTTTGCTTCCCGCCAAGCTCTTCAATGCGACTGATCCGCGCCTCCATGTCGCTGTCTTGCAAACAAAAGTGGAAAATTCCTGGTTTCCAATATTCAAACGGCGGCGGCGCATCATCAGTCTTGGGAAACTCGAAAAGTTCAATGCCGATCCCGTCCGCGGTCGACAAATGCGCAATCCGAAAACGCCCCCACCCGGGGCCAAATACGTCATCGCACATTTCCCCGATCGCGCTATCATCCTGCAAAACCTCGCTCGGAGGCATCAACAGGTAAAGATCGAAAGCCCGAGTGTAAAACTCGACTGCCTTATCAAGGTCTGGAACTGTTATCCCGATGTGGGAGAATGAAACTGCGGGCATGATGCCTCCCTGAAATGTTGACTGAAATACAAAGCTTGTAGGTACCGAAACAATGACACATGGATACGGTTTCAGACCAGTCAACAATTCAATCAGGTCAGCGCAACTCCTCGAAAGGATCATCCGAAGCAAGATCAGGGGTCCAGCCGAACGTCTCCCATGTCAAAGCCATATGAGGCGGGAGATCCGCATGAATAGTAACCGGTTTGCGGGTCTCGGGATGCTCAAATGCCATTGTTCTGGCGTGAAGATGTAATTTGTTGGAAATAATGCCGCCTAGTTGTGCTCCCCAGCCGTCGCCGAGGTTTTCTTGACCAGAGCCGCCATATTTACCGTCTCCAATGATTGGATGACCAATCTCCGCCATATGCGCGCGTAGCTGATGCGTGCGACCCGTGAGAGGCTCCATCGCCACCCAGCTTGCACGACTCGCCACACGATATAGCGTTGCATATTGAGTGTGCGCACGCTTAGCACCCGGCGTGGCATCAATGTCCCTGGGGTGAACAGCGTGCATCTTTTCACCTTCGCCGCGACGCCCGTGTCCGGGAGCTTTGACAAGACCGTATTTGATTTCGCCCAGATAGGGAGTCGGCACCCCCGCAACGACCGCCCAATAGATTTTGCGGGTTTCTTTGTGACGCAGAGCTGCCGTTAGCGCCTGCGCCGCCTTGCGAGTGCGCGCCAGCAAAAGGACACCGGATGTGTCTTTGTCGAGGCGGTGAACAAGGCGCGGCTTCTCGTCCAGTTCAAACTTCAAAACTTCCGACAAACCGTCCACGTGTTTGCTTTGTTTGCTACCGCCTTGCGTTGGCAACCCGGGCGGTTTGTTCAAGGCTATGACATGATCATCCTTGTAGATTACGCAATCACGGATCATCTTGGCGTCTTTGTCGGACACACGCGTGTTTATTGGTCGCGCAGCCAATTCGCCCGGGGCAGGTAGCGGAGGTACGCGAATTTCATCGCCGGTTTCCAAGCGAGTCGATGCCTTCACCCGTCCGCCGTTGACTCGGATTTCGCCTTTTCGACACATCTTTTCGATGCGCCCCTGACCCACGTGGGAAAACACCCGCTTGAACCAGCGATCGAGGCGCTGGTCTGCATCGGCTTCTTCGATAGTGATGGTCTGAACCCGGCTCATGCAAACACTCCACGTGCGACAAGAACTCCAAGAAACAGAGCTCCCACCGATCCAACAACGGAAAGCGCGACATAAACACCAGCCGCGCCCCATTGTCCACGCTCAATCAGCGTGACTGTCTCAAGTGAAAACGCCGAGAAGGTTGTAAAGCCGCCCAAAAGCCCGGTCATGACCAGCGGCGAAAAATGCGTAAGTCCTCTCTGTGCTGCTGCAACCACGAAAACGCCCATCAAAAATGAGCCAATCACATTCACCGTGATTATCGCGATAGGGAAGCCGCTCAAAGCGCTCGGGCCTATCGCACGTACAATGCTCAGGCCGACAAGATATCGCAACGCCGCGCCTACGGCGCCGCCCAAAGCCACATATGCAACGCTCAGCACGGATCGCTCCTACTGTTTTTTCAATCTTTGGCTACTGAAATAGTCCAATCGCCGTTTGAGTTCCCGCTCGAAGCCGCGCTCAACCGGAGCATACAAAACTGGACGCTTGATCCCCTCCGGGAAATAGTTTTGACCGGAAAAACCCCCTTCGGCGTCGTGGTCGTATTCATACCCCGCACCATATCCCTGCTCTGCCATCAACTGCGTCGGTGCGTTGAGAATGTGTTTCGGAGGCGGCTCTGACCCAGTTTTTTTTGCCATACGGCGAGCTTCCTTGTAGGCCACATAGCCGGCATTGGTTTTGGGCGCCAAAGCAAGATAAATAACCGCTTGAGCCAACGCCAACTCTCCCTCTGGACTGCCTAGGCGTTCGTATGTTTCCCAAGCATTCAGGCAAATGCCCTGAGCCTGGGGATCCGCCAGCGCGATATCCTCACAAGCCATGCGCGTGATCCGCCGAGCCAGAAATCGGGGATCCTCCCCGCCCTCCAGCATTCGCGCAAACCAATAGAGCGCCGCATCAGGGTCAGACCCACGAACCGATTTATGCAGCGCGGAAATCAGGTTGTAGTGCTCTTCGCCGGCTTTGTCGTACTTCGCAGCACGGCGCATAAGGCGCGTGGACAGAGCATCGGTATCAAGCTTGCCATCTACACGCCAAGCCATGACCTGTTCGATCAAGTTAAGGAGAGCCCGGCCGTCGCCATCGGCCATCTCCAGCAAAGCCTCTCTGGCCGGGCCATCCAAGGGCAAAACCCTGTTAAGTTCTCGCTCGGACCGTTGTGCCAAACGCTCAAGATCGGCAAGACTAAGACGTTCTAGGACAAGCACCTGAGATCGGCTCAATACCGCGGCATTGAGTTCGAAAGATGGGTTCTCGGTCGTCGCGCCAACAAGAAGGATCGTGCCGTCTTCCATATAAGGTAAGAAGCCATCCTGTTGTGCTTTGTTGAACCGGTGAATTTCGTCAACAAAAAGAAGGGTGCCTTTGCCGTTTGTCCGGCGTGCTTTTGCAGCCTCAAATACTTTGCGGAGTTCCGGCACGCCCGTAAATATCGCGCTGATTTGTACGAAGTGCAGATCCGTTTCGTCCGCAAGCAGCCGAGCAATCGTCGTTTTTCCGACCCCGGGCGGCCCCCAGAAGATCAGGGACGACAAAGAACCTGACGACAACATCACCCCCAGCGGAGCGTCGGGTCCCAAAACTTGCTCTTGACCGATGACCTCGCCAAGAGTTTTGGGACGCAGACGATCAGCCAGAGGACGGGGCGCAGAGCTTTCGCTCGCGCCCTCGTTCGATCCGTTTCCGGAGTCTGGTAGGTCAAAAAGATCGGCCATAGCCCTCAGAGTCTGAAACGCATAACGACACGTTGCGTGCCGCGCTGAACCTCAAGCGTAAGCCGTTTACTTGCCTTGCGCAAAGCCTGATCCGCCTCTTTGGTTGTGGTGACCTCTTGCCCGTCTACTGCCCGCAATACATCACCGGCATTCAATCCCAAACGCGCGCCGACTGGACCCGGATTTTCGACAACAACTCCGGAGACGTTAAGTGGTAGTCCGAACTGGCCAAGGACCGCAGGGTTAATGTTGGAAATCACGAGCCCTGGAATAGCAGATCGTTTGCCCGCCTCAACAGTTTCGCGGCTTGGCGATTCTGGCGCCGGATTGAGAGCCACTTCGTATGTGGCTTCCTGACCGTCACGCACAACCAGAACATCCGCTTCCTGTCCGAGACCCACCACCGACATGCGGAAAACCATCTCAGCGGGTGTATTTACCGGCTGTCCTTCCACCTCAAGAATGACGTCTCCAGCTTCAAGCCCTGCAGCCTTGAATGGGCTCTCCTCATGCAGATCCGAAACGACAATGCCTCCCGGCCTGTCGAGGCCAAGACCGTCCGCCATGTCTGCGTCTACAGGTTGCCCGAACATTCCGGCCCAAGGGCGCTGAAAACCATCAAAACCCTGTCGTGCCTGATCAACAAATTGTCCCACCAGCTTTGAGGGAATAGCAAAACCAATGCCGTTGGACCCACCCGAGCGAGTGAGAATAGAGGTGTTGATTCCAATAAGGTCGCCGTTCACGTCAATCAGCGCACCGCCTGAATTGCCCGGATTGATAGCCGCATCAGTTTGCAGGAAGTATCCCCGCGCGTTGCCCGTTGCGACCCCAGACCTTGCCAAGCCTGACACGATGCCTGACGTGACAGTCTGACCAACTCCAAATGGGTTGCCGATTGCCAGAACCAACTCGCCTACTTCTACGCTGTCGCTATTGCGCAAACGCAAGAACGGAAGGTCAGTCACATTCTCTATTTGCAGGATTGCCAGATCGCTTTCTTCGTCAGCCAAAAGTACCTTCGCCTTGTATTCGCGACGATCTTTTAGCTGAACGCGGATGTCGGTAGACATACCCACAACATGATAGTTGGACACAACAATCCCGTCTTGCGACAGAATTACCCCTGAACCCAAAGAGTTCTGTACCTGCGGACGTGTGTTTCCGAAGTTCCGGAAAAACTGATCAAAGAAAGGGTCTCCTGAAAACGGACTTTGTCGGGCCTGCACAACTTGTTTGGCGTAAATGTTAACCACAGCCGGCGCGGCTTCCTTCACTAGTGGAGCAAAACCAAGGCTGATTTCGGCTTGGGATTGGGGAATTCTGGTCTCGGCCACCGCGGGCACGGCGATTGCCATCGACAAAGCGATTGCGAGGGGTCGGAGCATAAGTAGGTCCTTTGTTGCTGTGCTCAGGATATGCGGCACCGTCTTGGTGATTTCAACAGGCACAACCCAGCGATGCCGAACTCGGCACAGGATTGCTCGCCAACAAAAAAGCCCCGCCGATCCGGCAGGGCTTCTCACATTCGGCTGAACCGAAAATGACTTATTCTTCTGCAGCTTCTTCAGCCGCGACGCGCGCTTTGTCAGCTGCGCCTTTCGCGTCAATGTCACGATCAACGAATTCGATGATCGCCATCGGCGCCATGTCACCATAGCGGAAGCCCGCCTTCATGATGCGGATGTATCCACCCTGACGGTCAGCGTAGCGCGGACCAAGAACGTCAAACAGCTTGGCGACATACTGGTCTTCCTTAAGGCGCGCAGCAGCCTGACGGCGTGCATGCAGATCACCGCGTTTGGCCAGCGTGATCAGTTTTTCAACGATCGGACGCAGTTCCTTGGCCTTCGGCAAGGTGGTCTTGATTTGTTCATGTTCAATCAACGAACCCGCCATGTTGGCAAAAAGTGCCTTACGGTGTTCGTGAGTACGGTTCAGGCGGCGATAACCACGAGCGTGACGCATTTCATTTCTCCTACTTGCGTTTTTGCTTTGTCTGGCCGGCGATGCGTGTCACCGGCTCTCCTTGGGGCGGAAGGCCCATATCTTCCCCGGCTTACCCGGGCATTTATTGATGGGGGCGAGGTCACCCTCGCCCACAAAATCTCAGAAGTTGTCTTCGAACTTCTTCGCCAGATCTTCGATGTTGTCCGGCGGCCAATCCTCGACGTCCATGCCAAGATGCAGCCCCATGCCAGACAGAACTTCTTTGATCTCGTTAAGTGACTTGCGGCCGAAGTTCGGCGTGCGCAGCATTTCTGCTTCGGTCTTCTGGATCAGATCGCCTATGTAAACGATGTTGTCGTTCTTCAGGCAGTTCGCTGAACGTACGGACAGTTCCAGTTCGTCCACTTTCTTCAGCAGAAGCGGGTTGAACTCGAGGCCATCGTCTTCTTCCTGACGTCCAGCAGATTCTGGCTCGTCGAAGTTCACAAAGATCGACAATTGATCCTGCAGAATGCGCGCGGCGAAAGCTACCGCGTCCTCTGGCGTCACGGACCCATCGGTTTCGATCTTCATGGTCAGCTTGTCATAGTCCAGAACCTGACCTTCACGGGTCGGCTGCACGTCATAGGACACTTTCTTGACCGGGGAATAGATCGCATCGATCGGCATCAAACCGATCGGCGCATCTTCCGGCTTGTTCTTGTCGGCGGAAACGTAGCCTTTGCCAGTGTTGACTGTCAGCTCGACGTAAAGGTCGGCGCCATCGTCAAGGTGGCAGATCACGTGATCTTTGTTCAGAACTTCAATGCCGGCGCTGTCGGAGATATCGCCAGCGGTAACGGCGCCCGGACCTTTTGCAGAAATCGAAAGGCGCTTGGGGCCTTCAACTTCCATGCGCAAGCTCACGCCTTTGAGGTTCAGGATAACATCGGTCACATCTTCACGTACGCCCGCAACCGAGGAGAACTCGTGCAGGACGTTGTCGATCTGAACAGAAGTGATGGCCGCGCCTTGCAGCGAGCTCATCAGTACGCGACGTAGCGCGTTGCCCAGCGTAAGACCAAAGCCACGCTCCAGCGGTTCGGCAATCACAGTTGCCTGACGTGCGGGATCGTTGCCCGGCTTTACTTCAAGCTGGGTCGGCTTGATCAATTCAGCCCAATTCTTGTGGATCATGCGTCCCTCCATACTTGTCCAGATTCCATGTCCAAAAAATCCAGACGCCCGAGGTTTCAAAATGACGAACTGGGGCCGTGAGTATCACAGCCCCAGGGTAGTAATGCTGTCGCTTAAACGCGGCGGCGCTTCGGCGGGCGGCAGCCGTTGTGCGCGATCGGGGTCACATCACGGATCGAAGTGATGTTGAAACCGATTGCAGCCAGCGCGCGCAGTGCAGATTCACGGCCGGAACCGGGACCCTGCACTTCAACTTCCAGCGTCTTAACGCCGTGATCCTGAGCTTTTTTGCCTGCATCTTCCGCAGCCATCTGAGCAGCATATGGGGTGGACTTACGGGAGCCCTTGAAACCCATGGTGCCAGCAGAGGACCAGGAAATTGCGTTGCCCTGAACGTCAGAGATCAGGATTTTGGTGTTGTTGAACGAGGAGTTCACGTGCGCAACACCAGAAGCGATGTTCTTACGCTCTTTTTTCTTCGTACGAGTCTTATCGCGTGCCATTGATCAAACCCTCCCTTACTTCTTCTTGCCGGCGATCGGCTTCGCAGGACCTTTACGGGTACGTGCGTTGGTGTGGGTACGCTGACCGCGGACCGGGAGGTTACGACGATGGCGCAGACCGCGGTAGCAGCCGAGGTCCATCAGACGTTTGATGTTCATCTGCACTTCACGACGCAGGTCACCTTCAACGGTGAAGTTCGCATCGATGTGCTCACGGATAGACAGAACTTCTGCGTCGCTCAGTTCATTCACACGACGGGTTTCGTCGATTTTGACTGCGGTGCAGATTTCTTTGGCAGAAGCTGGGCCAATGCCAGTGATATAAGTCAGGGCGATCGGGACCCGTTTGTGGGTCGGGATGTTTACGCCGGCAATACGTGCCACGTGTCACTTTCCTTTTCGTTGCGGTTCCGTGGTTCCAGAACCTTTTTTCACAACGTAAGCCCGACGCTTTTGAGCGATCGGGCCTCAGCTGATCAGGTGATCTTGCAGGATGGGTGCGACCCTCCGGCAAAAATTTGATTCTCTATTAAGAGATGGCGTGATTTACGGATGATTCAGGGGGGTGTCAACACCTCCCTTTCAGTAAAAAGAAAACCCCGCCATTCAGGCAGGGTTTCGACATTGCTGGTCAAAGCGGGCTTACCCCAACACGCCAGCAATCGAGGCTTCTACCTCATCCATAGAGGCCAGACCGTCAATCGCGGTCAGGTTGCCTTTGGCGTGGTAATACCCGATCAGCGGCGAGGTCTGCTTGTAATAGGCCATCAGACGCACTTTCAGGCTTTCCTCGTTGTCGTCCGCACGGGCTGTACCGCCAGCGGCAACCGCCTCTTTGGCGCGATTGATGATGCGCTCGACCAACACTTCGTCGTTCACCTGCATCTCTACAACAGCATCCAGCTTCTCACCGAATTCGTCGAGCAAATCTGCAAGGGCATCAGCCTGGGCTAACGTGCGAGGAAATCCGTCAAAGATGAAGCCGCCCTTCTTGTCCCCTTCAAGGCGTTCACGGATCAAACCGATCACGATCTCATCCGTGACAAGCTCGCCGCGGTCCATCACTTCCGCAACCTTCTTGCCCATTTCGGTTCCAGAGGTTTTGGCGGCGCGCAGCATGTCACCCGTAGAAAGCTGGATCATGTCTCGCTTTTCTACGAGGCGACCAGCCTGAGTTCCTTTACCGGCACCAGGCGGGCCAAGCAGAATAATATTCATCGACGAGCAGCTCCCTTGCGTGCGCCGCGCTTTTTGCCTTTTCCGCGCAGCTGCGATTTTTCGATCAGCCCTTCATACTGGTGGGCTAGCAGATGGCTCTGAGCCTGCTGAATGGTGTCCATCGTCACCGAAACAACAATCAGAACCGAAGTGCCGCCAAAATAGAAGGGGATCGCGAACTGGCCACGAAGAATTTCAGGAAGGAGACAAACTGCCGCAAGGTAGGCCGACCCCAACACAAGCACGCGGTTCACAACATATTCCAGATATTCCGCGGTGCGTTTGCCCGGACGGATGCCAGGGACAAACCCGTTCTGGTTCTTGAGGTTGTCTGCCACATCGTCAGGCTTGAAACTGACGTTGAAGGTATAGAAGTAGGCAAAGAACACGATCATGGCCGCAAAGAACAACAAGTACAGCGGTTGTCCCGGGCCAAAATAGGCCAGCAGCGTCGACATAATCGGACCCGTCTGAGAACCGGAGAATGTTGAGATCGTTGTCGGCAACAGCAGCAAGGAGCTGGCAAAGATCGCTGGAATAACGCCTGACGGATTGACCTTTACAGGAAGGTGCGAAGAACCACCGTCGTAAACTTTCATTCCGACCTGACGACGCGGGTATTGAATATGAATTTTACGCAGTGCGCGTTCCATAAAGACCACAAAGGCAATAGTGGCAATAACCATCACGATTACGCCGATGATCACCGGAGCGCTGATGGCGCCAGTACGACCAGAGACGAAGAACTGTGCCATCGCAGCAGGAAGCTCAGCGATAATGCCGACAAAAATGATCAAAGAGATACCGTTGCCGAGGCCTCGAGCGGTGATCTGTTCACCGAGCCACATCAGGAACATGGTGCCACCGACGAGAGTGACCATACAGCTAAAGCGGAAGAACAGACCTGGATCGGTCACAAGGTCGCCTGCTTCCAGGCTGACTGCCAGACCATAGGACTGTAGAATCGCCAGAGCCACCGTACCGTAGCGGGTGTATTGGTTCATCTTCTTGCGGCCCTGTTCCCCTTCTTTCTTGAGCTGTTCAAGATACGGAACCATTGAGCCGAGAAGCTGCACAATAATGCTGGCAGAGATGTAAGGCATGATGCCCAGAGCAAAGATGCCCATGCGGCCCAGTGCGCCACCAGTGAACATCGACAGGATGCCACCAATACCTTGCTGTGCACTTTCCATGAATTCACGAAGGGCGACGCCATCGATACCCGGCACTGGGATCCAGGTGCCAAGACGATAGACGATCAAAAGTGCCAGCGTGTACAGGATGCGGTTGCGCAGGTCGGTGGCTTTACCAAGTGCGGCCCAGCTTGTGTTGGCCGCCATTTGCTCTGCTGCAGATACCATTTAGGATCTCTCTTAGATTAAAAACGCCGCCAGAACCGTTTCCCGGTTTGGCGGCGTCTGGAAAACTTGGAAGATTATGTAAGCGGGTATCCGCCCGCTCACAACCTCTTATTCTGCCGCTGGCGCGGTTTTGACCGTCAGAGAGCCGCCTGCTTTTTCCACAGCAGCGACTGCGGCCTTGGAGGCACCGGTCACTTCGATGTTCAGCTTGGCGGAAACTTCGCCTTTGGCCAGAACACGGACACCGTCCAGTTTACGACGCACCAGACCAGATGCGACCAGAACGTCTTCGGTGATCGCCGCTTTTGCGTCCAGCTTTTTCTCGTCAACGAATTTCTGGATCAGGCCCAGGTTCACAACAGCAAATGCTTTGCGGTTCGGCTTGTTGAAGCCACGCTTTGGCAGACGCTGGTAGAGGGGCATCTGGCCACCCTCGTAGCCGTTGATCGCAACACCCGAACGGGATTTCTGACCTTTGATACCACGGCCACCCATTTTACCTTTGCCGGAGCCGGGGCCACGGCCAACGCGCATGCGTTTCTTGGTTGCGCCTTCGTTGTCGCGCAGTTCGTGCAGTTTCATTTCGCTTCTCCTTGCCGGAACTGACCCACGAAGCGTAATCGGGCCAAACACGGCGTTTCTTGGTTTTGATTCTTGCGGTCAGAATGACCACTGGGCGCGTATAGACGAGGATTTACCCTAACGCAAGCAGGGCGACACCACCTAAACAAATGCGCCCCCGCTTAGTGGAGGCGCTTGGGTTGTTCACTGTGCTGCTAGGATGCTTAACCTCTCATGGCTGCATCGCGAGCGACGTCATGGATATTGAAGCGGGACACACCGATGTCCGCCAATTCCCGGTCAGTCATACTGTTCAACTTGCGTACGGTAGCATTGAGCCGCATCTGAACCAGATAGGCATCCTTGTTGGACCGCCACAGGGCGATGAGACGCTGAACGAATGAAGGTGTCTGTGTAGACGTTGTTTCGATGAGAGCCACTTTGTTTTCCTTTTTTTGTTTGTGACGCGCCGATCCGCTTTGGGACAGCGACTTTGCAAGCAAAAGGCCCCGGACATCGGTCCGAGGCCTGAGAACTGCTCGGATATTCTAACTTAGGAAGCCGCACACTCACGGGCGACCGCGACGATGTCGCTGCGTTCGACGCCGATGTCGGCCAATTCGTGATCAGAAAGACCCGACAACTCACGCACAGTATTTCTGAATGCTTTGTTTTGTTTGCGACCAAAGCGGAAATCTTCGATTGCGTGCTGGATGCGTCCAACGAAATCAACGGGTTCGATATAAAGTGCAGGTGCGTGTTGCATGATGTGTGTCCTTAAGAGCTCCGGTGCGCCACGCCGGGCCAAGCGCGTTCTTCAAATCCTGGCTCTCAAATATGCCTATTGATTGCGCAAACAACTCACAAAGCTGCATGTCCGATATGCAGTTTGCGAATGGGCATCCAAAAACTGTGACTAGACCAACAAAAAACGCCCCCGCGATTGCGGGGGCGTTTCTCGATGTCGTGCGAGCGTTAGGCTCAGCCCTTTTCCTCGATGATCTCAACAAGATGCGGGATCTTGTTGACCATACCGCGGATCGAAGGGGTATCTTCAAGCTCACGGGTTTTGTTCATCTTGTTCAGGCCCAGGCCCACCAATGTGGCACGCTGGTCTGCGGGGCGACGGATCGGAGAACCGATCTGTTTTACAACGATGGTTTTTGCCATTGGTCGCTACTCCTTACGCGTCTGCAGCTTCGGCAGGTGCTTCATCCTTGCGCAGGATGTCAGCAACTTTCTTGCCACGGCGTGCGGCAACCTGACGAGGGCTGGCTTCTTTTTTCAGACCGTCGATGGTTGCGCGGATCATGTTGTAGGGGTTCTGCGAACCGATGGATTTCGAAACAACGTCTTTGACGCCGAGCATTTCGAAAACGGCACGCATAGGACCACCTGCGATGATACCGGTACCTTCAGGCGCGGTACGCATAACCACTTTACCGGCGCCGTGACGGCCTTCCATGTCGTGGTGCAGGGTACGACCTTCGCGCAGCGGCACGCGGATCATTTGACGTTTGGCTTGTTCGGTGGCTTTGCGGATGGCCTCAGGGACCTCTTTCGCTTTACCTTTGCCGAAACCGACGCGGCCTTTTTGGTCACCGACAACTACCAGAGCTGCGAAGCCAAAGTTCTTACCACCTTTGGTGGTTTTCGAAACACGGTTGATCGCAACGAGACGATCAGCGAATTCCGGAGCTTCTTCTTCGCGGTTGCGACCGCGGCCCCGGCGATTTTCACGTTCTGCCATTTGGCATTCCTTTATCTACTGGCGCGTGGCGCCTGTTCTATCCAATCCCAGTGAAGACGGATCAAAATCCGCCTCCCCGGATCATCGGGGGGACGTTGCCGTCCCCCGCAAGTCGCTTAGACGCTCAGGCCGCCTTCACGCGCAGCGTCGGCCAGAGCCTTCACTTTGCCGTGGAAGAGGAAACCACCGCGATCGAAGTATGCTTCGGTCACGCCGGCTTTCTTGGCACGCTCGGCAATCGCCGCACCCACCTTGGTGGCTGCTTCGACGTTGTTTTTGCCAACCATGCCAAGATCCTTTTCGAGGGTCGAGGCAGAGGCTACGGTGACACCGTTGCGATCGTCGATCAGCTGAACGCTGATGTTCTTGTTCGAACGGTGTACCGAAAGACGCATCTTGCGATCGCCATTGACCTTGCGAAGTTTGTTCCGGACGCGCAGGCGGCGCTTGAGGAACAGTTCCCGTTTGCTGTTTGCCATCTGTCTGGTCCTTACTTCTTCTTACCTTCCTTGCGGAAGATATATTCATCAACGTACTTGATACCTTTGCCTTTGTAGGGCTCCGGTTTGCGCCATTCACGGATGTTCGCCGCGACCTGGCCAACCAGCTGGTTGTCAGTACCTTCAACAATGATCTGCGTCGGCTTCGGCGCAGTCACAGTGATGCCTTTCGGAACTTCGAAGTTCACTTCGTGCGAGAGACCGAGCGACAGCTTCAGGGTGTTGCCCTGCATCTGTGCACGATAACCAACACCGTTGATTTCGAGTTCTTTTTTGAAGCCCGAAGTCACACCGGTCACCATGTTGGCGATGACGGTGCGGGACATACCCCATTGCTGACGCGCACGCTTGGACGAACCACGCGGTGTCACTTTCACAACGTTGTCTTCTACAGCAACAGTGACGTCGTCAGTTGCTGTGAAAGACTGAGTGTCCTTCGGACCCTTGATTTCGATGGTCTGGCCGGAGACAGAAGCAGTTACGCCGCTGGGCAGCTCGACCGGTTTTTTACCAATACGAGACATTCTCAGCTCTCCTTAGAAGACCGTGCAAAGCACTTCGCCGCCAACTTTGTTGGAGCGTGCGCTTGCATCAGACATCACACCTTTGGAGGTGGAGACAATCGACACACCCAGGCCCTGACGGACGGTTGGGATGTCATTGGCGCCCATGTACACGCGACGGCCGGGTTTGGAGACCCGCTTGAGTTCGCGAATAACAGGAGTGCCTTCGTAGTACTTCAGGCTGATTTCGAACGCCGGATGGCCGTTCTCTTCAGACGCTTCGTAGCCGCGGATGTAGCCTTCGTCGGCCAGCACATCCAGAACCCAGCCGCGCAGTTTGGAAGCCGGGGTAGAAACCACGGACTTGCCACGCATCTGGCCGTTACGGATACGGGTCAGCATATCACCGATAGGATCGTTCATATCGCTCTCTCCTTACCAGCTGGATTTGACCATGCCGGGGATCTGACCTGCAGAACCCAGCTCGCGCAGCGCAATACGGGAGACCTTCAGCTTACGGTAGTAAGCGTGAGGACGACCGGTGAGCTGGCAACGGTTGTGAAGACGGGTTGCCGAGCTATTGCGCGGCAGTTTCGCCAGTTTCAGACGCGCTTTGAAACGCTCTTCCATCGGCTTGGACTCATCGGCTGCGATTTCTTTCAGCTCGGCACGTTTGGCTGCGTATTTCGCCACCAGACGTTCGCGCTTCTTTTCGCGTTCGATCATTGCTTTTTTAGCCATGTCTAATCCTTCCTGCGGTTACGCGTTGAAGGGCATGTTGAAATGCTTCAACAGGCTCTTCGCTTCCGCATCGGTTTCGGCGGTGGTGGCGATTACGATATCCATGCCCCAGTTTTCATCGACTTTATCGAAATCGATTTCTGGGAACACGATGTGCTCTTTCAGACCGGTGGCGAAGTTGCCGCGGCCGTCAAAGCTCGGCTTCACACCACGGAAGTCGCGGATGCGCGGCATCGCGATGGTGATCAGACGATCGAGGAATTCGTACATGCGTTCGCCACGTAGGGTCACCTTGGCCCCCATCGGCATGCCTTCGCGTACACGGAAGCCGGCGATAGAGTTCTTTGCCACGGTGGTCAGAGCTTTCTGGCCCGCAATTGCGGTCAGATCAGCCTGCGCCGACTTGGCTTTCTTGCTGTCTTTTACGGCTGCACGGCCACAGCCGATGTTCAGCACGATTTTTTCCAGCTTAGGAATCTGCATGTCGTTCTCATAACCGAACTCTTCTTTCAGAGCGGCGCGGATTTCGTCCGCATAGAGCGACTTCAGACGCGGGGTGTAGTTTGCGTTATCAAGCATCGATCACGTCCCCCGTGGATTTAGCGAAGCGCACCTTCTTGTCGCCTTCCATGCGGAAGCCAACGCGTGTGGCTTTGCCGTTCGCGTCCAGGAATGCCAGGTTCGACAGTTCGATCGGCATCGCTTGAGGGATGCGACCGCCCTGGGAGGTCTGGCTCTGCTTGGTGTGGCGGATGGCGATATTCACACCTTCCACAACGGCTTTACCGGCTTTGGGGTCAACAGAGGAGATAGTTCCCTCTTTGCCTTTGTCCTTACCGGCAAGAACGACGACCTTGTCGCCTTTTTTCAGCTTAGCAGCCATCTTACAGCACCTCCGGCGCGAGCGAGATGATCTTCATGAAGTTTTTGGCGCGCAACTCGCGAACAACCGGGCCAAAGATACGTGTACCTACGGGCTCGTTGCTGTTGTTCAGAATAACAGCTGCGTTGCGATCGAAACGGATCGCGGTGCCATCTTCACGACGGACTTCTTTTGCGGTGCGTACGACGACGGCCTTACGGACGTCACCTTTTTTAACGCGACCACGCGGAATGGCTTCCTTTACCGAGACAACAATGATGTCGCCTACGGATGCGTACTTACGCTTGGAGCCACCCAGAACCTTGATGCACTGAACTCGGCGAGCGCCGGAGTTGTCAGCAACATCCAGATTTGTTTGCATCTGGATCATGTGGTTTCTCCCGACCTATGGGGCAGCGATGCGTGCTGTGATCCCCAGGGTTTCGACTAAACTAAAAAGTTTCAGTCGCCAGGAGACTCGAACGAGTCTCTTAGGCTTCCAAAACTTCCCAGCGTTTGGTTTTCGAACGCGGAGCGCATTCGATAATACGAACAGAGTCACCTACTTTGTAGGCGTTGTTCTCATCGTGAGCCCGGTACTTTTTGGACTTACGAATGGTCTTCTTCAGAACCGGGTGCGTGAAGCGACGTTCGACGGATACGGTTACTGTTTGGGCGTTGGCGTCCGAGGTCACGGTGCCTTGCAGGATACGTTTGGGCATCTATCAGGCTCCTCTTACTCTGCTGCCGACTTGGCTTTTTCGTTCAGGATGGTCTTCACGCGCGCAGCGTTGCGACGCGCTGCACGGATCTGAGCCGGGTTTTCCAGCTGGCCGGTGGCCTGTTGGAAACGCAGGTTGAACGATTCTTTTTTCAGATTGGCCAGCTCTTCACGAAGCTGATCCGGCGTTTTTTCACGCAGTTCGTTGGCGTTCATCGCCTCTTCCTTTCTCATACATCAGAAGGCCCCTGAGGTTATGTGCAGGGTTACCTTTTGACCTGATGGACAAATGATAGACACACGAATCCCGAACAAACGGAATCCGCGAGATGGCGCTCTATACGGGGAGTCCCACACCTTGGCAAGGGACGATTGGTAGATCTCCCAACATTTGTTGGATATTCTTTATGCGCCCACTTTTCCACATTCACGCCAACTCACCCGGCAACGCTCTCGTAAGAGCGAACGCGCCTTAGTTTTGCCTGTTGTCGGCGTTGCCAACATTGCACCAGCCACCAACAGACGAGCCAACGCCAGTTTTCGACGGCTATCGCATTCATCCAGAGCAGCTTCGTCGCCCCAAACGGTTAAATGCAGGGCATTTAGCGATGTGACTTGGAAAATTCCTTTGGTGTGGACCCCGTCCACTTCTTAAACGTCGACGAGAAAACTGCCTGGCTGGCATATCCAAGGTAATATGAAGTCTCAGTAACACTCAGCCCTTGCCCCAAATAGGTTCGCGCCAGATCAAGCCGAATGCCCGTAGCCAAGTCTCGGTAACTTGTGCTTTCTGCCTCTAATTTGCGGGTCATGCTGCGGCGACTTAACCCGAGTTCTTCCGCGACTTCCTCGCGAGACTTTAGCTTTCCCGGAAAGCCATCAAGGATGGATCTACGAACTTTCTCCGCCAGAGTTTCGCGCCGCTGCGTACTTTCCGCGATTTCGACCTCACCAAGCCGTCTCAGGTGCGCGGCTAGAACAGCGTCATGTGTTGCCAAGCGCTGGTCCAGCACGGCTCGCTCAAAGACAATTCCTGTATTCTTGGATCCGAAAAGCACGGGACTTCCGACCAATCTCTCGTAAGCACGAATGTCGCCGGAACGCCCATGTTTTATTTGCACCGATCGGGGGCGGAGTTCGCGACCGGCAACCGTCCGCATCCGCGCCAAAAGCGCAAATACAAGGAACTCCTGAAACGGCAAGTTCATCAATAACTGCGGTTCTCGACTGTATACCCTTAGGGTTTCATTCTCCCCATCCTCAAAACGCTCAATCACTGTTGTAGGATCGGTCGGCCGCAGAAAGTGGGCCACGCCCAGAACAGCTTCACGCAGAGTTTCAGAGCTGCGAGCGATGAATGCCGAAAGTGTGCTGGAGTGTCGAAATGCCATTCCAAGCTGCGCAGCCAACTCCGGGCGATTGCTTTTTTTCACTGCAAACTCGATCAGCCGCGCCTCGTCCTGAACAGTTGCTTCCGCTTCACGAACGCCAAGCAGACCTGCAGCCGACACAATTTCTTTGGCGGCTGTCGCACCGAGGTCTTTCTCTAACTGAGACTTGACGAAAGTGTAGCGAGGGCTCGGTGATTGTAACATGAACCCAGATTAAGCAGAGTGACGCACCTTTCCACAACGGAAAAGACCGGCCACTCCCCGCGGCCGGTCTTTAGTATCGCCCCATCCGGCGACGCCCCCACAAGCCGGTTTCACCCAGCCCGGCTATCCTGTTTGCAGTCACGCTTGTCGGCACCTACAGCGCCTTCGCTTGCGCGACAGTCTTGGCGGGTGTCGCGACGGTCTTGACGGCGATCCATGCCATTGGTGCCGGCAACTTCATATGTAGCGGAAGCTTCAGCTGGCACCGGTGATGGCGCAGGTGTTGCGTTGATGTTGGCCGCGGCCATGGAGGAGGTCAGGGCAAGAACGACGACGGAGAGAGTTGCTTTCGAGAACATGTTTGGGCTCCTAACTTGGTTTGTGTGTTTAATCTGTCTTCCGATGAAAAAGATATGAGGTCCGTCACCTCACAAATTCACAGTTTTCGGGCCAAAAACGTATGGTTTTGGGCCAAAAGCACAAAAAAGGACCGCCGAATTTGGCGGTCCAGTTTCATACTCTCACTTGTTGTTTAGTCAGCCCTTGCGTTCCCTAATCAATCCAAGCGTTACCGACACGACCATCAACACTAGAACGATCGCGAATGGGAAACCGGTTGCAATGGAAGCCGCTTGAAGAGCGCCAAGCCCGCCACCAAGCAACAACACGATTGCAATCGCGCCTTCCAGGATGCACCAGAAAACCCTTTGAGCAGTTGGCGCATCGGTTTTGCCGCCCGCCGTGATTGTATCGATGACCAACGAACCGGAGTCCGAACTTGTCACAAAGAACACCACGACGAGAACGATCCCGATAAAAGAAAGAACTCCGGTCAGCGGGAACGCCTCAAACATTTTGAACATTTTGATTTCAAGAGACGCATCTACAAGCCCTTGCGCCGCGCCGCCGGTCACCTGCTCCAGCGCCGCGCCGCCAAAAACACTCATCCAAAGCGCGCCAACCAGTGTTGGGATCAGTAGCACGCAAACGATGAACTCACGAATTGTCCGTCCGCGCGAAATACGCGCAATGAACATACCCACAAACGGCGACCAGCTGATCCACCACGCCCAATAGAATGTTGTCCAACCTTGCATGAAGTTGGCGTCGTCACGCCCCATCCAATTTGACAGCGCCGGCAAATTTACAATGTACTCCGCCATGCCGGAAAAGAACCCCGTCAAGATCGCCACCGTAGGCCCGACAAGCAGCACAAGGATCAGGAGCGCAGCCGCGAGGATCATGTTGGCCTCGGACAACCGCTTAACCCCTTTTTCAAGACCTGCGATAACCGATACCAGTGCGAAGACCGTGATCAGAACGATGAGCAACACGCTCATTCCATCGCTGATCGGAACCCCGAACAAATAGTTCAAACCCGCAAGCGCCTGACTCGCGCCGAGGCCCAGCGACGTCGCAAGGCCGAAGATCGTGGCAAAGACTGCCAGAATGTCGATGATGTGACCCAACGGCCCCCAGGTCGCTTCGCCGAACAGCGGATAGAACACGCTACGCATCGTCAAAGGCAATCCGCGGTTAAAGCTGAAGAAGGCGAGCGCCAGAGCCACAACGGCATAGACCGCCCAGGGGTGTAGCCCCCAATGGAAAATGGTGGCTGCCATGGCAAGACCCTGCGCTGCGTCCGGATCGCCTACCGCGGCTCCAAGAGGCGCCCAGTCTGTTCGCATGCCATCTTCGCCGACAGAAATACCGCCCAGCGACGCCCCATAATGAGAAATCGGTTCCGCGACGCCCCAAAACACAAGGCCAATGCCCATGCCGGCGGCGAACAACATCGCTATCCAGCCGGCATAGCTATAGTCGGGTTTCGCATCATCTCCGCCCAATCGGATTTTCCCGAGTGGCGAAACAACAAGCAGCAGAGAAAACACGACAAAGATGTTCGCGCTGATCATAAAGACCCAGTCAAAGTTGCTTGTCAGAGTTGGTCGCAACCAGCCGAAAAACGCGCCTGCCTGCTCTTTGAAAACCAACGAAAAAAATACGAAAGCAACAATCGTCAAGCCGGAAATGGCAAACACCGGGTTGTGTATATCCAGTCCAAAGACCTGAACGTTATCCTGTCCGACCTCATAGTCGGTATCTTCCTCTGCCATCTCGCCCTCCATTTAGATGTTGTCTGAGGCAACACTAACCAGCGCAGGCAGGGTGACGTAAGGTGACCGACGACTCTTTATGTATTTTTCGCGTCGGAGAGGCGCTACCAGCAAGCGAGTGCTATTCCCACTTGTAGTTGAAGCTAACGCTAATGCGTTCATCCTCTGACATGTTCATTGGCACCTCATGCCGTAACCAGCTTTCCCACAAAAGCACGTCGCCAACATCCGGCTTAACATAAATGAAAGGCTCCAACTCACGACGCGCGCCTTGACGACGAACCGGAGCGGCCATCATACGGCCAGACCGCGGATCTTCGATCTTGAGAGCGCTCGCGCCTTCCGGCATGGACACATAGGTGGTTCCACTGATCACAGAATGCGGATGAAGATGCGACGAGTGCATTCCGCCTTCCGGCAGAATGTTGATCCAGATGTCCTCCAGAACGAGTTTCCGCCCATCCAGATCAAACTCCAGATCCTCCACGAACGCAGCGACGTGTTTATCAAGTGCCTCGACGATGTCTCCGAAAATCGGAAAGCGCCAAGGCAGGTCTGTCAGAGACGCATATGAGGTGTATCCCGGATACCCCTTTTCTTCGCACCAGTTCTGTCCGGCCTCATCATCTTCGGCAATTGAGTAACAGGAAGCTTCCAGTTCTGCTGTGTCGATTTTCGGGTCGAACTCAGAAAGGCGAGCACGATACAGGCGGGTCACAAAGAGGGATTCGATTTTGGACATGCCCTTACGTATCGCACGTTGAAGACCAACGCGAGGGCTGGAGAGATCAAGGAGTATTGATGGAGCACGCCTCCCTTGGTGTCAAAAGTGCAATGCCTGCGGTTCTGAGAAACGCGCCAGTTAATGATTCTCTTCCCGGTTTGCTTCGGGTTGGTCGCCAAAATGCGTTTGAACCCTCTTGTCCTTTCAGCAACCCAAACCTTCATTTACTTCAATAAATGAAGCACCTTGAGGTGCGCTCTACCTTAACCCACTAATGGAAAAGAATTTTAGAAAGCCGTCCATCGATGGAAACTGCGAATTAACCGGGAAAAGTCGGCAACCACTTTCTTTTAACCATTGGCTGATAGCCAATCCGACAAAGAGAAAGCAACGAGACAGTCAGAATGAAACCGAAAATTTCCATTCGGATGGCCATCTTTGCCATCATCGGCCTCGCCATCGGCGTGATCTTCATCATCTTCAACACCGCTCTGGACGCAGGCAAGCAGCGCGATGCCATGCAAGTGCGGACGCAGCAGATCGAGGAGGTCAACCTCGAAGCAATCCGCGTCTACGTGCAATTCCTTCTGGCCCGTCGAAACGAGAAGGACTTCCTTCTTCGGTCAGATCCTAAATACATCGGCCGACAAGCGGATACTCTGGCCGAGCTCCAAAGCTCCTTTGACATTTTGGCCGCCGAACTGCCGACAATTCCCGAGATGGCAGCTTCGCAAGAAGCGATGCCGGAACTGGCAAAACACCTTGAGATATATGGTGTCGAATTCGACAAGCTGGTAGCTAGCAACCAGAAGCTGGGGCTTGATGCTGCCTCCGGTTTGCGTGGCGATCTGAATAACGCAATTCAAGCTGTGGAAGACCAGTTGAAATACGTTCAGGTTCCAGTTCTACACGCCAAACTGCTCACGGCACGAGTTGCAGAAAAAGACTTCATCGCAACATCCGATCCTGAATCGGCCGCCGACGTGATCGCACGCCTGGAAGAGTTCCGTTCGCTGCCAGCATTCCTTTATGACTCTCCCGAACAAAAAGCCGAAATAGATCCCCTCTTGGACCAATACGAAGCGGCCTTCAACGCATACGTTGCCGAGAAACAGGTTGAGTTGTCGATCCGCAAAAATGTGTCCAAGGCATTCGCTGACGCCTACCCCTCAAATGCAGTGATCGTCTCGGAAGCAGGCGAGGTCCGCGAGATCATAGAGCAGGAAGCTGTTACTCTAGGCAAGAACGCCCAATCCAAGGCGCTCTACACCGGAGTCATTGGCGGTGCTCTGTTCATTCTCTTCTCACTCCTGATGTCTCGCGCCATCTCCCGACCGTTGGTCCAACTGGACAACTTCCTTGCGCGGATGATGGAAGGCAACTTCGAACCGGAAGTTCCTAAATCTCGGGTCCGCGAAATCGCATCCATCGTCGAAATCGCTGCGCAAAACCGCGAAGAAGAAAAGACTAAACGTCAGCTTGTACAAGATATCGGTATGGTCATCGACAGCTGTGCCGAAGGCGACTTCAGCCGACGCATCGAAGTCACAAGCACCGATCCGGTATTCGCCGAGCTAGGCAACGGCGTGAACGCGATTGGTGAGGTCGCAGAAAAAGGATTGGGCGACATCAAGAAAGCTCTGCGCGAACTTGCAACAGGCGATCTGACCCAATCCATGCCCAACGGTCAAAAAGGCGTGTTCAAGGATATCTCCGACACACTGGATCACCTCACGGATAGTTTGAACGATATGATGCACAAACTATCCAACAGCAGCAGCGTGCTGAGCCGTACGGCGCAGGAAATTGCCGGGGCGGTAGATGACGCTTCCCGTCGTGGCGAAATCAACGCGGCTTCGCTAGAGGAAACCTCTGCAGCACTACAAAACGTGGGTGACACAGTTACCGACACCGCGAACAAGGCTCAAACGGCCCGCGGTCGCGTAAACAGCGCTCAAAATCAGGCAGAAGCCACCCGACAGGTCGCAGAAGAGACGCTCGAGGCAATGCAGCGCATCAAAGAATCTTCTGACGCGATTTCGCAAATCACCGGAATGATCGAAGACGTTGCCTTCCAAACCAACCTGCTGGCGCTTAACGCCGGAGTCGAAGCGGCACGTGCCGGCGACGCGGGACGTGGGTTTGCAGTTGTTGCGTCCGAAGTTCGCGCGCTTGCGCAGCGGTCGTCCGAAGCGACTCATGAGATCAACACCTTGATTGCGAGTTCGACAACGGAAGTTGCCAATGGTGTTACGCTGATGAACCAGACCGGCGATGCTCTCGAAGAAATCGTACGCACCGTGGAAAAAGTCGTCGGCACCGTGAACGAGATCGCGGACAATACCGTCGAACAGTCCGGTGGCCTCAAGGAGGTCAACGGCACAGTCGAGTCTCTGGACAAAGACAGCCAGAAAAACGCCGCCATGCTTGAAGAGACGTCTGCAGCTGGCCAAGTGCTTCGCATGGAGGCGGACAACTTGGTTCAGGCAGTCTCCAAATTCCGCCTCAAGGGCGACAAGGACGAAAAAGGTGGGCAAAAGGCGAAGTTCGCATCTGCGCGAGCTGCCTGATCAAGCTCATAACATTTGAAACGAAAAGCCCCGCGTCTCAGGACTGCGGGGCTTTTTTGTTCGCAGGTTCCTAGGCGCGACGTTTCTGAGCGACCAGCCGGTCCCTTTCGATTGAAGCCCGCCCATCTGCAATCATATCCTGCAGCGCATTCAGCCATTCCAGAGCTAAATCAGGGTGACCTTTGCGCAGAGCGCGCAACGCCATCTCGCGTTGCGGGCAGTCCGGGTACGCGCTCAGGATGTCGGTGACTTTCAAATCGCTCTTGGCCATGCTCGATACCTTTCAGGCATTTGACCCAAGGTAACACGGCTGCGGGCAAACGCCAAATGTGAGATCGCGTCGCCCAAAAACAAAAAGCCCTCGCCGATTTCTCGGCGAGGGCTGTAAGCTTTTTAGGGCAATCCCGACGAAGACTTACCAGTCTTCGCGCACCACAACGCGGGTTTTCACCGGCAGTTTCATGGCTGCAAGACGCAGGGCCTCACGTGCAACGTCGTCGGAAACACCGTCAATTTCGAACATGACGCGGCCAGGCTTCACTTTGCAGACCCAGCGGTCCACAGAGCCTTTACCTTTACCCATCCGGACTTCGATCGGCTTCGCAGTTACCGGTACATCCGGGAAAATGCGGATCCAAACGCGACCTTGACGTTTCATGTGACGGGTCATTGCACGACGCGCCGCTTCGATTTGACGGGCAGTCACACGCTCAGGTGTGGTTGCCTTCAGACCATAAGAACCGAAGTTCAGGTCCGAACCGCCTTTTGCGAGGCCTTTGATACGGCCTTTGTGCATTTTGCGGAATTTTGTACGCTTTGGCTGAAGCATGTTTCAGTCTCCCTTAGCGACGACCGCCACCTGCACCGCGAGGTGCTGGGCCATCCTGGACTTCTTGCGAACGACGGTCACGCGCTTGCGGATCGTGCTCCATGATCTCGCCTTTGAAGATCCAGGTTTTGATACCAATGATCCCGTAAGCGGTTGTTGCTTCCACGTGTGCGTAGTCGATATCGGCACGCAGGGTGTGAAGCGGAACGCGACCTTCGCGATACCATTCGGTACGCGCAATTTCTGCACCACCCAGACGACCTGCTACGTTCACCCGGATACCCTGGGCGCCCATGCGCATTGCGTTCTGAACAGCACGTTTCATCGCACGGCGGAAGGACACACGGCGCTCCAGCTGCTGGGCGATTGACTCGCCGACCAGTGTTGCGTCGAGTTCCGGCTTGCGCACTTCAACGATGTTGAGGTGCAGCTCGGAGTCGGTCATCGCTGCAATCTTCTTGCGAAGCGTCTCGATGTCCGCGCCTTTTTTGCCGATGATCACGCCCGGACGCGCGGTGTGAACAGTCACACGGCACTTCTTGTGCGGACGCTCGATGATCACACGTGCGATACCGGCTTGCTTACACTCTTGTTTGATGAACTCACGGATCTTGATGTCTTCCAGGAGAAGATCACCATAATCCTTGGTGTCGGCGTACCAACGGCTGTCCCAGGTGCGGTTCACCTGAAGGCGCATGCCAATCGGATTTACTTTGTTACCCATTAGGCTTGCTCCTCAACTTGACGCACCTTGATGGTGAGTTCCGAGAACGGCTTGATGATCTTACCGAAACGACCACGAGCGCGCGGACGACCGCGTTTCATGGTCAGGTTCTTACCCACATAGGCTTCGGCAACGATCAGCTCGTCGACGTCCAGGTTGTGGTTGTTCTCGGCGTTGGCGATTGCGGACTGAAGGCATTTCTTCACGTCTGCTGCGATACGCTTGTTGGAGAAAGTCAGGTCGGTCAGAGCCTTCTCAACTTTCTTGCCGCGGATCATGCCGGCCACGAGGTTCAGTTTCTGCGGGCTGGTGCGAAGCATGCGGGTTTTCGCCATTGCTTCGTTTTCAGCCACGCGGCGGGGGTTCTTTGCCTTGCCCATGACTTACTTCCGTTTCGCTTTTTTGTCAGCTGCGTGACCATAATAGGTGCGAGTCGGCGAGTACTCACCAAACTTCTGACCGATCATGTCTTCAGTGACGTTGACAGGGATGTGTTTCTGGCCGTTGTACACACCAAAGGTCAGACCCACAAACTGGGGCAGAATGGTGGAACGACGGGACCAGATCTTGATCACTTCGTTGCGGCCGGATTCGCGGACTGCTTCTGCTTTCTTAAGCACATAAGCATCCACAAAGGGGCCTTTCCATACAGAACGTGCCATATCTTAACGGCCCTTCTTCTTGGCGTGACGCGAGCGAATGATAAGCTTCTGCGACGCCTTGTTCTTGTTGCGGGTGCGTGCACCTTTGGTCGGCTTACCCCAGGGTGTCACAGGGTGACGACCACCAGACGTACGTCCTTCACCACCACCGTGCGGGTGATCGATCGGGTTCATAACAACACCACGGACCGACGGACGCTTGCCCTTGTGGCGCATACGACCGGCTTTACCGAAGTTCTGGTTGGAGTTGTCAGGGTTGGACACGGCACCAACGGTGGCCATGCATTCCTGACGCACGAGGCGCAGTTCGCCCGAGGACAGGCGGATCTGAGCGTAACCGCCGTCACGACCAACGAACTGAGCATAAGTACCGGCTGCGCGGGCGATCTGGCCGCCTTTGCCCGGTTTCAGTTCGATGTTGTGCACGATGGTACCGATCGGCATGCCCGAGAACGGCATTGCGTTGCCCGGCTTGATGTCGGCCTTTGCAGACGCGATCACCTGATCGCCCACTGCCAGACGCTGCGGTGCAAGGATGTATGCCTGCTCGCCGTCGTCATATTTGACCAATGCGATGAACGCGGTCCGGTTCGGGTCGTATTCGATCCGCTCAACGGTTGCCGCCACATCAAATTTGTTACGTTTGAAGTCAACGATCCGGTAAAGGCGTTTTGCCCCACCACCACGACGACGCGAGGTGATCCGTCCGGTGTTGTTCCGGCCGCCCGATTTAGTCAAACCCTCGGTGAGAGCTTTGACGGGACGTCCTTTCCAAAGTTCCGAACGGTCGATCAGCACCAGCCCACGCTGGCCCGGCGTCGTCGGCTTGTACGACTTAAGTGCCATGCTTTCTGTCTTCCGTATAGCAGCCAGACCTGTGGAAATTGATCAGATCCGGCGATGTTAAAGCCCCCCGAAGGTGGCCAAGTTTTTAGGCCCCCGTAGGTGCCCGGTTCAAAACGTGAGCAGCCCCAGAACGAATCTGAGGCCACACGACTTGCGCGATATAGCGGGGTTGCGGGGTGGTGGCAAGTGCACCCCTTGTTTTTCTTGGCCTGCGCCAACATTCGCACCCAAGCCGCGCATCGACGACGCGCGCGGTGGCGATTCAAACGCATGTACCTGCCAGTTTATCCCAGCCACGTCAGTAAGCCCTATCGAGGGAGCGCTAGCTTCACCAAATCACCGCCGCGTAGGGGCGCGTCATGCCAGAGGCATGCTTTCAGCACGACGATGCGCGGCGGCCCAAGGCCCGCTGTTTCGCGCAATTCCGCAAAATCCAAAGTCACTGAAGTCAGTGGGCAGTCACTCTCATCCTTCCCGCATCGCAGCCAGCAGTTCACCCAACCCGCGCCGCGCGCCGGTCTGCAGATACTCCATCGCCTTCAACGCCGCCTCATGGGCCTCAAGCGATGAGCCAGCCACGCAATCCTCAATCACCCTACAGAAATAATCGGACTGATGCCCGTCCACGAAGGTGTAGTGCACGCAAACATCCGTCAGCCCGCCGCACAACAGCAACGTATCCACCTTCAGCCCGCGCAGCAGGATCTCAAAATCGGTTCCAAAGAACGCCGAGTACCGCCGTTTCGGCACAACGTAGTCACCCTCCCGAAATCCCATCTCCTCTTTGGCCACTTCGGTACGCGGATCACCCTCAAGGCAATGCACATCCTCGTCCCCGTCCAGCTCGCGTCCAAAGTCTATCAAATCGGGGCGGTGCACCTCTTGAATGAAGATCACCGGAATGCCCACCTCATGCGCCACATCCACCGCCTCACGCGCGGCCAGCATGTAGTCCTTGTAGTTCGGCATGTTATCAATCGAGCGCACCTCGCTCTGGTCGATGAACGTGCTCTTCTGAATGTCGATCACGATCAGCGCCGCCCGCCCCTCAATCAGCGCCCGCGCCTGTTTTGCTGCATTTGCCATTATCCAATCCCTTTCCTCAGTGTCCTTCAGCGCCCAGTAAGACCATCCCCGCCAACAGCAAAACCACACCCAAAACACCCTGCCACGACAGCGCCTGCCCGAACCAGCGCACGCTGACAACAACCGCGCCAAGCGAACCGATGCCGGTCCAGACCGGATAAGCCACCCCAAGCGGCAGCCGCGCCATTGCGAGATAGAGCGCAAAAAGCGACGCCCCCATGGCCACAACGGTGAAAGCCGCAACACCAACGTCAAACCGTTGCGCCACAGATTTCAACGACGCCGCCCAAGCGGTTTCCAGAAGTCCTGCGATGAGAAGATAAATCCAAGCCATGATCACCTCGTTTCAAACAAAACGGGCCGTCCCGGCTGAGCCTTTTTAGAGTTGGGTCGTCCCAACAGGCAGCGCAAGCATATCCGCCACAAGCCAATGAGGCAACACAAACAAAAGCCCCCTGCCATCTCTGACAGGGGGCTCCCTATTTTCAAACAACTTAGATCTTACAGACCGGTGGTCACGTCGATCGTGTTGCCTTCTTCCAAGGCCACGAGCGATCTTTTCGTGCAGCGGCACCCGCACCTGCGGGTTTTGGAGAATTGCCCTTCTCGTGGGCTGGCCTATAGCGCCCCGGCGTGATCCCATCTAAGGCGAAATCAAGTTGTTCTTGGCTTGGGGAAACCCCCAGAAAGTCTGAGAGATCTGCCAAAACCTCTTCAGGCTTCATTATCAATTTCTCATAGCTAACAAGCAAAGACGGCCTCTGTTGCCGCAAAAGGAAAGTGAAGTTGCGCTGCGTGTTTTGCAGAGAACGTTCGACAGCCATCACATCGTCAAAATTCTTGTCTCTCGCAGAGATCCCAAGGCCGTTGGCCGTAACGTCTCGCGTCACACAGATGTACCTCGGATTGCGCAGCGCTGGCGCAATTGCATCCAGATAGTTCACCGCGTTTGGGAACTTCCACCCCCAAACCGAATGCGCCTTGTTTCGCGCTTTTACGGTATCGCGTTTTTTGGGATTGCCGGCGCCAAACAAAGGGTCTTCGAAATTGACCCCCATGTCGTCCCCCATGAAGATACCAAGAGCGCCGACACACCGTGCAACGGCCGTTGTGCCGCCTCGAGGGCACCCAAATACAGGATAGGTACGCGCGGCTGAGCCACGAGAGTCCTCATCCTCAAACATGCGGACTGTTGCTCCGGTCTTCGACAATTTGTTCTCCATCACATATCGCGCCAACAGCCTCTCATTGGCACGGCAACTGAAATCAGACAAGGGCGTCCGTTCCGGTCCTTCCTGAATCAGACCTTGAGTATTTGAAACTTCGGCGAAAGCACTCCGGCAGACGAGACAGGACTCGTGTACTCTCAATTGCCCGCCCAAGACGAAAAAACCCCCCGGCCATCTCAGGCCGGGGGGCTTTCATTCTCTCAAACAACTAGATCTTACAGACCGGTGGTCACGTCGATCGTGTTGCCTTCTTCCAGGGTGACGTAAGCCTTTTTGACGTCTTTACGCTTGCCGAGCTGGCCGCGGAAACGTTTGACTTTACCCTTGGTGATTGTGGTGTTGACCGCTTTGACCTTCACACCAAAGAGCGCTTCAACAGCTTCTTTGATCTGTGGTTTGTTGCTGTCGATCGATACTTCGAAAACCACAGCGCCGTTTTCGGACGCCATTGTGGATTTCTCGGTGATGACCGGCTTGCGGATCACATCGTAGTGTTCTGCCTTCGCGCTCATTTCAGACGAGCCTCCAGTGCTTCGATCCCCGCTTTGGTGATCACCAGGGTGTCACGCTTGAGGATGTCATAAACGTTCGCACCCATCGTCGGCAGGATGTCCAGACCTTCGATGTTGCGCGATGCTTTCAGGAAGCCTTCGTTCACGGACGCACCGTCGATGACCAGAGCGCGTTTCCAGCCCAGGTTTGCAACCTGCTTGGCCAGAGCGGCAGTCTTGCCCTCGGATGCTGCGTCTTCGATCACAACCAGCTCGCCTGCTTTCGCTTTCGCGGACAGGGCGTGCTTCAGGCCCAGCTTGCGGAACTTCTTCGGCAGGTCGTGACCGTGCGAACGCACAACCGGACCCTTGTAGATGCCACCACCGCGGAAGATCGGCGCGTTACGGTCACCGTGACGTGCGCCGCCGGTGCCTTTTTGGCGATAGATCTTTTTGGTGGAGTAAGAAGTTTCGGAGCGGGTCTTCACCTTGTGAGTGCCAGCTTGCGCGTTATTGCGCTGCCAACGGACCACGCGGTGCAGGATGTCCGCACGCGGTTCCAGACCGAACAGGTCTTCGGACAGTTCTACAGAACCAGCCTTGGAGCCGTCGAGTTTGATCACGTCAAGTTTCATGCTTCACCACCTTCCGCAGGCGCTTCTTCGGCCGCTGCTTCGGTTGCTGCTGCCTTCACGGCTGCCGGGAATGGCAGGCCTTCAGGCGCTTTTTTCTTCACGGCGTCTTTGACGGAAACCCAACCGGATTTCGGACCAGGTACGGCGCCTTTGATGAACAGCAGACCACGGTCGGCGTCGGTTTTGACGACTTCCAGGTTCTGCGTGGTCACGCGGACTGCACCCATGTGGCCGGCCATTTTCTTGCCTTTGAAAACCTTACCGGGATCCTGACACTGACCAGTCGAGCCGTGCGAACGGTGGCTGATCGAGACACCGTGTGTCGCGCGCAGACCGCCGAAGTTGTGGCGTTTCATGGCACCGGCAAAACCTTTACCGATCGAGGTGCCCGCAACGTCTACTTTCTGACCTTCAAGGAAGTGTTCTGCGGAGATTTCCGCGCCCACTTCAATCAGACCATCTTCGGAGACACGGAACTCGGCCAGCTTGCGCTTGGGTTCCACTTTCGCTGCTGCGAAGTGGCCACGCATGGCTTTGGAGGTGCGTTTGGCCTTGGCGGAGCCAGCGCCGAGCTGAACAGCGGTGTAGCCGTCCTTCTCCATGGTGCGCTGTGCAACAACCTGAAGGCCGTCGAGTTGGAGAACGGTCACAGGAATCTGCTTACCGTCTTCCATGAACAAGCGGGTCATGCCCACTTTTTTCGCGATGATACCGGAGCGCATCTAATACTCTCCTTATACCGAGATCTGGACGTCCACGCCGGCCGCCAGGTCGAGCTTCATCAGCGCGTCCACGGTCTGCGGGGTCGGATCAACGATGTCGAGCAGACGCTTGTGCGTACGGATCTCGAACTGATCGCGGGATTTCTTGTCAACGTGGGGACCACGCAGAACGGTGAACTTCTCGATTTTGTTCGGAAGCGGGATCGGGCCGCGAACCGTCGCGCCTGTGCGCTTTGCGGTTGCTACGATTTCCTGTGTGCTGGCATCCAGCACGCGGTAATCAAAAGCCTTCAGCCGAATGCGAATGTTTTGACTTTGCATTTCGTCAGCCTTTTGTAGGCGTGGGAGTTGAGAGGAGGACCTGCGACCACCGCAAACCCTCATCGAACCCAAAAGGCGGGAATCACCCCGCCTTCACGTTCTCAATGAGAACCCGCGCGTATTATACGGGGTTTGGTCGTCTGGCAAGTGCAAAGCGGGAATTGTTTGCCTCCACCGAAAATCGAAGCCCCGCCTAATCTTCCCCCAGCAAAAACGGCTTGATGATTGGTTCGTAGCGTTCTTCTCGCAAGTTCAAGGTGTGCCCGCCGTCATCAAGGATCACCAGTTCCGTGCCCGAGACATCATACCAGTCCTCGGCAAGCCGATAATCCAATATCTTGTCGTCCCTCGTCAGGATGATAAGGCGCTCGATATCTGGTGATGGACGTGCCTTCCTTCCGATGTAGTTGTCTATATCCGTCTCTGTCACCAAGACAGTCTTGTTTCGCTTTTCAACCGTGATCGTTCCCACAAACTGCCGCAACTGTTGGACCGGATCGATTACCGGGTTAACAGCAAAGACCTTTGGAACCCCAAATTTCTCGGCATAATAATTTGCCCAAAATCCTCCAAGAGAGGTTCCGGCGAAAGTGACGCTTTTGTCTTTAAGGATTTGATCCCAAACGGCATCCATAATGGTGTCATTCGCCGTAAGATCGAAATAGTCATAATTGAAGCCGATGATCGAATATCGCTCCGCATACTTGTTGTGCAGACTGCGGTAAGCCCCGTTTGGCATCGCGGATCCAAATCCATGAAAAACCAATAGGATCTCGTCTTTCAAACCGCCTTCATCCTCAAAATACAGGGTGAACTCGTCGTAATATCCGAAAACCACATCATCGGCCTTGGCGTTGCCTATTGCTAAGTGGGCGCCCAAGACAAGGGCGGCAGCGGCCCGAATGAGCGCTTGCGCCCTTCCTCCGGTCAAGCCGATTGATTTAAGTAGAGACATCGTCAGGCAATCTCCAACGCTGGTGGATAAGGTAAGCAAGCGATCCCGCCAGAAACAAGGGAGCAAGCAAGAGTATGGGTATGCCAAAAACAAACAGCCAAGTCGCGAGCAGCCCAAACTTCCACCATCCGCGAACAAGCCGCCAGATAAGCAAAAGCGTCGAGAACGCAATCAGATAGCACATGAACCAGAATGGATCATTTGAAAACGCGCGCATGCCACCGTGGCCTCTATGTATTTCCAGCAAGGTAAACCACCAACTCTCGTTGAGATACAGCAAGCTGCTAATTGACGCCGCGATGATTTCGAAGCGGGTATAGGGGCGACGAAGGTCTTCTGTGATGTAATAATCCGAATAGTCGTAGAGTTCGGCATTTGCCCTGAAACCGAAAAAGTCGAGAACCACGGTCAGCAGCAACATTGGAACAATGATGTAGTAGAGACCAAATCCCCTGCGGATTGTGATCGCTGCAGCTCCCAGTCGACTTCGGTCGATCGACATCATCAGAAAATATCCGGAAATCATGAAGAATGTCGGCACTGCAAACCGGGGAGCCGCGCCATCAAATCCAGGTATCTGGAAAGACGACAATCTGTGGAAACTAAAGTGCCCAAGCACCACACAGATCATGGCAATCACCTTGACCTGGTTGAGTATTTCACTGTGCGAACGCGTGATCTTCAACGCTTCCGGGGTCCGGATGATATCAGGACGCGGGAAGTGGGCCTCCGACAAGTTCACCAGCCGTTTTTGCCATTGATCGAAGCGCGGTTTGATTGCAAAGCACAACATCCCCAGACCAACACTTGTAAAAAGCGTGCTACCAAGAAGCACAAACTGTTGCCAGGGTACGGTCTTGTCGTAAGGCGTGACCGCCGCGAAAAAAAACATCACCGGAAAATGGAACAGAAACACCGCGGTGCTGTACCTGATACAGAAATCCATCGGTTTGCCGGACAAAACGGTCCGCCGCTCCTGAACAAAAATGTATCGCGACAGAACCAGCAAAGAGAAAAGAAAGAAAATGTGCCCGTACTGGAGCATGTAGCGCTTGCTCATTCCCAGAAAGCGGCGGATCGAATAAGGCGCAAATTCTTTGGACCATTCGTATAGAACCTGACCCGTTCCCGACGCCAGAAATAGAAAATAGGCACCCAGTACCAGCCCGGAAAGCAAAACCGCCATCCGTCGATTTGGTGCTGTCATTTCATCTCTCCGGCAACCTGCCCGTCATTTGGGCCAACAACACCGTAATAACCCAAACCGGATTGACGCAACCGCTTCCAAAAGTGAAACGCAAAAAGGGGCTGCGAATTGCAGCCCCTTTCTTTTGTTTGTCGTCTTGGCTTTGAGGCTTGGGAGCCCCGAACGCCTAACGGAGGTTTTGCTTGCG
>NZ_SMGR01000006.1 GCF_004346865.1 Shimia isoporae | reverse complement strand
CGCCCCGTCTGGCGTCCCGTTAGCGCCTCAGCGCCGCCGGTGAGGGGGGTTCTAAGGTTTACTACCAACAGCCGCAAGCGCTTTTTTCAGGTTTTTTCAAAAAACATGCGCCGCCCCTGAAAAATAACGGAAAACCGCCTGTTTTTTGTTCCCTTGGGAGGTGTTTGCGGGGGGTAATGCGTGGTTTTATCCGTCCGAAAGGGCCTGAAACTCGGATTGTGACCATGAATCACGCGAGTCGAATGACCGATTCATGTCGATTCAGACGGAGTCAGGGGCGACTCGAGGCAATTTTAGCATCGAGTCGCCGGAGTTTTGTAATTTTCTCCGTCAGGAGGTCTCTTCCGCCGCCTCTGACTCGGCATCATCATCCGAGTCGTTCTGTTTAGGCGCTCCAACATAGCCGGCAACAGCTTGCAGGATTCGGAAAGCCGTTGAGGCATCGTTCTCGACCACAGCCATAAACTCACTCTCGCCAAGACGAAGTGTTTCGAGGTCAGATTTTGCGAACATATCCAAAGCACGTTTTTCTTTGCGTAGTAGAGCGAGCTCTCCCACCAAAGTTCCCGGCCCCGCAACAGCAACCAAATGGCTCTCGCCCTCCGGCGTGTCGTAACCCAAGCCCGCTTCCCCTTCGAGGATCAGGTAGGCTCCATCTCCGGGATCGTCCCCCATGCGGAAAACGTATTCGCCTTTTTCCGCACGATGCCACTGCGCACCGAACGCCAGAAGCCGCAGTTGCCGGCGTGAGAGGTTGGCGAACATCTCGGCTGAAACCAGAGCGCGCATCTTGCGACGCAAGTCGGCACTGGCGGCATTGTCGGTTTCTGCTACCGCGCCTGTACCTCCATCCTTAAGTCGCCCATGCTCCAACTCCAATACGGTGTCGAACGCATCGGCGTCCTCAAAGTCGTCCTCAAGGTACAGGACCGTGGTGTCGGGCAGCAGGTTGCGCAGGTTGAATACAACCTGGCTGCGCTGGCCGTCTTCGAACGACGCCAGACATCCGTTTAGAATGAGAACGTCCGGTTTCTTGATCGCCGCGCGGCTGATTGCGAGTGGTTCGGCAAATGAAGCCGGAAGCCCTGCCCCACCAATTCCTGAGGGAACAGCATAGATCAACTCGGCGACCTCTTGCTTCATCCCTGCCTCAGCGAGCTTCTGCGCGACAATATCCCTGATTTGCTCGCCGCGTGCACCGGCGCTTGCAGACAGCTTTCCGTAAATCGCGTTCTCCAGAACCGTTAGGCCGGGCGCAAAGGTCTGTTCATTGAGCGGTGCAAAGTACACCACCAACCATTCCGCAAGTTTTTCGGCCTCGTTTTGGCGCAACTCTATAATGCTGTTCTTGAGTTCTTCGGTGAAGCCCGGACCAATGCGCTCTGCAGACACCTCAAATGGAAGCTCGAGCATCTGGACCAGCTCTTCGCGCTCCATATTGGCGAGACCAACTTCGCGGCTTTTGCTAACTAGCCCGACTTTGCGGGTAAACACATCAGGGTTTAGTCCCAACTGCTGGAAGAGCGGGTGATCCGTGCCGTCAACGCCGAAAGTCTGGTTCAACATCTCGATGACTTCTCGCGACATGCGCAAAATGCCGTCTTCAATATCCAACTCGTGCAAGAGATCCAAGAAATCTCCGAGACCGGCCTCTTCCACATCTCCCATCGGACGACGCGGAGTGGCAAAAAACAGGTTCGCAGCGACAGGAAGCGCCGGGTTGTATTGCGTTGGATCGAACCGGTAGTAGGCCTTGTCCAGCCCGGCTTCGACCAGAGCAGCCCGGATCTGTGGCCTTAGCTCTATGAGAGCTTGCGCAAGGTCAGAGTGGTCCTTTTCTTCAAATGGCTGATCCAAGCCTCGCCGGAACAAAGCGTTGCCTGCGCCGGTGGCTTCCATCAACTGCAGCCAGAAGGAATGGACCTCATCTTCGTCGCGCATACCGGCCAACTCTGGATCGACCCACTCAGAGAATATCTTGTCGGTACTGTTGCCCGTCCGTTCGGATTCATAGGCGCGTTTTTTGGCCTCGACTTCTCCAAGTGGATCAGCCAACTCAGACATCGGGCGGCGCTTTAGAGGCATCAAGACGTTCTGGCCAAAAGTACCTTCGAAGACATATGGCTTCGGGTCTGCATAGCCTACACGCGTCGCGACCACCCGCTGGTGGAGATCATTCAGATGGTGCCCGCCCAGATCAATAGTGCCGCTTACGGGTGTGATTTCGCGGGTAAACAATTCTGCAATCGCACGTCGTTCTTCGGCGTCCTGTGATTTGACCCCGACAACTGCGCCCTTCGCAAGCGATACCGATATGTCTTCGAGAACCGTGTCGCCATCATGATCACGTACAAAGACGTCTTTCATGACCAACTCACCCGCAATTCTCGGAATCTCGTCCGGCTCGCCTTCAAGCAATTCCTCATCGACAATGCCCGGCGGGCTGAAGCGATCCACGATCAAATCCCAGCGAACAGAGAGGTCGGCGACGCGGTTGTAATAGTTGAGCAGTTCTTTCCAAGGTGAGGAGAGATCCTTGTAGGCCGCCAAAGCCGCTACCAGGGCACCAAGCGACACTTGACCGCGAATAACCAGAATCCCGCCAACCAGATAAAAGAAGAACGGCGTCAACTGCGTGATGAAGTTGTTCAAGAACTTCATAAAGAACTTCTTGCGGTAGATTGTCAGGCGTATCAGGAACAGCGTTCCCAGACGCCGGGTGATCAGAGACATCCTGTGACGCCACCCGCCATTCACGCGCAACTCGGGCGCGCCTGCAGAAGTCTCGCCAATTTCGGCAGCCAGAAGGCGAACTTCTTTGATCCGGTCTTTGTTGTGCAGGTTGATTTGGCGCTGCAATTTTGGGATCAGCCACGCCTGCAGAGGAATTAGAGCAATCGCGGCTAGTCCAAACCAAAGGTTCTGCATGAACAGAAATGCGAGAATGGTAATCATCTGCCCCGCCTGCATGACAGGCAGGCTTACAGCGTCGCCCATCATGCCCCCCATGGGTTCGGCTTCGGCTGTGATCATCGACACCAGCTCGCCTTGGGAAGTGCGCCGCAGGTACGGTTGAGGAAAACGCGTGATACGCCCGATAAGTGTGTACCGGAAACGACGGAGCATACGCTCTGACAGAATGCCCTTCATCGTGTTGATGCGCATTTTCATCAGGCCATGCGCGAGTACAGACAATAGAAATGCCACGCTCAAGACGACTAGGAATGTTTCCTGGTCCATTTCGTAATTGAACACATCAATTACGCTTTGCCCTGCGTCGATCGCATCGTTGATGATCCGCTTGGGCAGCTCCAAGGTGAGGAACTGTAAGGGGAAGAGGCACGCGGTCAGAACCAGAAGTACCATCTGGTCGCGCTTCGAGTACTTCCAAATAAAGGAAAACAATGTGCGTTCGATAACGTAGTCCCCCAGATAGGAGCAGGTCCGGCCTGCTCCCCTGCCCGATCAATCTGATGCTATCAACGAAGCCTTTGACAATTCAAACGCTTTCTTGCGACGCTGTGTATTGAAGTCGAGACGGCATTTGCGCAGCAAGCTTTCTGTCGTTAGGCTCGCTCCAAGAGGGGAAAAAGGGACGCCGTCGATGGACGACCTGAATATGGTCTTGTTGCTGATCGCAGCGCTGCAAATCAAACATCTGTTTGCAGACTTCTTTCTGCAAAATGCCAAGATGATCATGGGCCGCGAGAAATACTGGCACATGGGGCGTGCCCAGCATGCTGGAATTCACGCTGTATTCTCGATTGGAGTGCTCGCAGTTTTTGGCACGCCACTTGGAGCGCTTTCCGCAATTGTGATCGCGGAGTTTGTCATCCACTTCCACATAGATTGGCTGAAAGCGCGCTATTCCGTGAATAGGAATCTGCAGCCCGACCAGCCGCTTTATTGGTATGCAATGGGAACAGATCAGGCCGCACACCAGCTCACTTATCTTGTGATGGTTTGGGTCTGGCTCTGCCTCTAGGCGTTAAGGTCCGAAATTGCTGCGATCGTCCCGGACCGGGTCACGCAAAATGCGCGGGCCTTTGACCACGGTGCATTCGATGATCCACGCGGTGCAATAACCAATCTTACGGCTTCTCCGACTGGCACCCCAGCCATAAACCTTGTTTTCAGCTCTCCCAGCGACTGGTTGGAGTAGTTTGAAAAAGCGGCCTCGACCAGGGCGCACAACAACATTCCCGGAACCACAGTGCTTGAAAGTCCGGCAGCGCGGGCGGCGGCTTGGTCCGTGTGGATAGGGTTATCGTCGTGCGCAAGACGCACGTAGGCCTGAACCAATTCGGAAGAAATCCGATGTGTTTTCGTATCAATCGCGGCCTCGCCAACCATGCGCGGGGCAAAAACCGCTCCTTTGAGAGCCGCGACCTGCTGAGGTGCAACAAACCTGAGCCGCGTTTCGATTTCCCCTGTCAACGCCTCGCCTTGAAAGCAACCGAACTGGAAGCGTGCGGATGCTGTGGCCAAATCGCAAGACACCGACAGCCTATCGACATTCATGTCGCCATCGTACTCGCGCCAGAAACGTTGTGTCTCATGAACGGTACTCAAACCACTGGGCGGCTGCATCCTGTCCCGTACCGACGCCAATTCTGGCGCGCCCAACATGAGCGCAGACTGGGTTACCGTATTGGAGCGGGCTCGCACACCGATTGCGCCCGCGACCAAGCTATGAAATTCGGAAAGCGCCTTGGCAGAAGTTTTCGGAACGTCTGTAAATGCCTCTTGAAGCGAAACGTCAGGCATGGGCTTTTGCGATCAGGGTCGCGTTGATCCCGCCAAACGCAAGCGAGTTCGACATTACTGCGGAGGTCTCGATTTTCTGTCTTCGGTTCGCTACGGGCTCAAGTCCAATTTTAGGATCGACCTCGGAAAAATTGATCGTGGGAGGCGCGTGTTGTGCCTGGAGCGCACCTATCGAAGCGATCAATTCCAAAGCGCCAGCTGCCCCTAAAGCGTGCCCATGAATTGGTTTCGTCGAAGACACTTTCACGGCGCCCAAGTCCTCACCAAAGACTTCGCGTAACGCCGCGACTTCGTTCACGTCATTGGCGACAGTACCGGTGCCATGCGCATTGACATAACCAACGTCCTGCGGCTCAAGATTAGCGGCTTTCAACGCTTGGCGCATACACGACACCGCACGTTTGGGATCTGGTCGCAATAGATCGGCGGCATCAGAATTGCTGCCATACCCCACCAACTCACAAACAATTTCCGCGCCTCGCGCCTGCGCGCTTTCAAGGCTTTCCAGCACAAGAACGCCAGCGCCTTCGCCCAAAATCATTCCATTTCGATCTTTGCTGAAGGGGCGATTAAGGTCCGCTGTCATGACGCGAAGAAGTTCCCAAACCCGAAAGACCCCGCTTTCAAGGCATGCTTCTGAACCGCCGGCGAGGCAGCGATCAACCTGCCCCAAAGCAACCATTTGCCAACCCATTCCAATGGATTGGCTTGCCGACGAGCAGGCCGTCGCGAGACACAGCGCCGGTCCCGTCGCACCAAACTCCATAGAAACCCAGCTTGCCGCGGCGTTGTTCATGATCTTGGGGACCGACATGGGATCAAGCCGCATGCTGCCTTCGACGGCAAATTTCACATAATTGCGGTTCAGGGTCTGCGCACCGCCGAAACCCGAACCGATGGACACGCCACAAGCGTCGCCAAAGTCAGCTTCGCCAAGTCCAGCCTGCGCCACTGCTTCGCGCGCCGCCATCAACGCATAATTCGCCACAGGATCACGCATCCGGTTTGCCGTTGCATCTTCCACGGTAGCCAGATCAGCCTCGGACAGGCGGCCGGCGGTCTTCACCCGCTGCACGTCGAGATCTTCGAAAGATATTGATTTCACGCCGGAATTTCCGGATTGCGTGGCCTCTATGAGCGCCTTTGCTCCCAGCCCGCAGGCGGACACAGCGCCCATGCCCGTGACGACGACGCGGTGCATGTCAGGCAGCCTGATGCTCTTCGATCTTGGAGATCGCGAGGTTGAGCAAATCCTGAACAGTTTCTACGTCGGTCAGTTCGTTATCGACCGAGATGTAGGCGCCCCATTTTTCCTCTATCGCCATCAGGATCATCACAAAATCAGCGGATTGAATGTCGAGATCTTCGAGCCGCCTGTCTGGGGTGATATCTGCAATATCAACCATGCCTTCCTGCGCGACCATCTCCATCAGTTCCTTGGTCAAGGTCTCGCGATCGGTGCTCATGGGTGTCCTTCCGGCGCTAAAGTCTGCATTTGCCGGCGCCCCAAAAAACGCCGAGCCTTGCGATAACTCTAGGGCGCTATTGCAAAAGTTTCCAGATGGAACTTGCGTCTGGTGCTACGGTAAAACGCCCGGCTGCATCGCGTCGGCAAAACGTCGGTATCGCGTCGGTATTTTGTGCAGCGCGCAAACCGGGATCACATGCCCGGGTCAACCGGCTCGATCACAGCTCCGCCACCTTCGACCCAATCCTTGAAGCCGCCGAGGTTGTGCACTTCCTGATAGCCCATGTCCTTCAGAAGTTTACCTGCCAGCGCAGCCCGCCCTCCTGAGGCGCAATGCAGGATCACGGGACGATCCATGCGCAATTCCGGATCATGGAACTGCGTTGCCGGATCAGCGCGAAACTCCAGCATGCCCCGCGGGATGTGATGGCTGCCCTCGGCACGACCGTTGGCCTGCAGCTCCGGCGCATCGCGCACATCCAGAAGAAGCGCACCGCCGGCAATCTTGGCCTGAGCATCAGCTGTTGAGATTTTGGGTACAACCGCATGTGCAGCGGCAAGAAGGTCGGCGGCAGTCGTCGGCATGGAACTCTCCTGTGTCTGAACAACCCCAGCCTAAAACACATTCCGGTTTTTGCAACTCAGATGCAGAGAAGGCGTCAGGTGCCCGGACATAACAGAGAGGAAGCCCCTCCAAGTCCGAAAACCTGACGCCTTCGTGGAATGTCCACACCCGCGGGGAAACCCCAACAGACATTTTCATTCGCTGCTCGGGCAAACCGGGCGATCCTCAAGGAGGAGCCATCTGATCCGCCTCTGCTGCGGGATACGAACCCTGTCACATCCACCCGACCGCGAGGTTGCCCCCTTGACCGGATCTCGTCCCAAAATTCGCTCCCCCCTACCGACAGGCGGGGCAAGCCCCATCCACCGGTCCACGCGCTGGTTTTTTGCGCTGCCTTCCCGCCTCGGGTTGATGGGGTCCGCTCAATGAGCGCGCCCAATCTCTTCGCGACGTTTCGGCCAGCGTCCTGATGCCTTCAACACGGTGTCTGGATGCGTTGCCGCTTCCGTCCTCCGCTCCGACCTCAAGAGACCTTCGCGTCCCGCCTGGAGCCTTTTGACGTGTGTCTCACGACCCCTTGCGTTGACTTAACGTTGGGTCAGGAAGGCCGAGTCGGGCAAGAGAATTTTGTCGAGGGCTGTGGGCAGGTGGGTGGGCAAGCCTGTGGATAAGATGTGGGGGATGTGGGGATGGGTTGGGAAAAGGGTTTTTGTCGGCAGGCTTACAGACGGACAAATGTTTTTGGCTTGGTTTTGGGAAGAACCACAGAGGGCGCGCCTGACCCTGGGAGGAAGCGAAAGCGCCCTCCCGTGGGGAGTGAAGGCCGTCTTGGAATTGATCCAGTGGATCAATTCAGGCCTGAACGGGCGGAGCCCAAGGGCGCGGCCCGTGCGAGGCACGGGCTAGGAAGCAACCTCTTCTTTCAAACGCTCAATCGCCTCTATGGCTTCTTCGGCGCTAATCAAAAACCACTCACCGTTTTGGCGTTGTGGCTTGAACTCAGCGTGCGCATTTTGCTCAATGGAATGCGCGGTTTTTCTGTCCTTAAAGGTCCACTTCTTTTTAAGAACAAGCTGGTCGTGAAAGGCTGTCTGAAGTCTGCGAAGCCGATCTTCACAGTCTGCCGCGATCCCAATTTTCACAGCTCCAGGCCCCTGGATCACATATACATCGCAAGTTGTTAGCAACTTGGAGTTAGTTAATTGGCGGCCTGCAATGTATTCCAGCGACGCTAAAAAGCGCTCCGCGGTTCCCACATTTTTCCCGGCCATATCCCCTCCTTCAATGTAGTAGGTAAGAAACGTTTCAAGTCTACCCGGGGTTACCTTTAACCAGTAGTTTTTACCGTCTTTGCGGATATCAGTGTTTGGATCAAAGCCCGCCATTGTCTATTCCAGTGATTTGCCCATTTTTTCTCGCCCACAAACTAAGTGGGATTGGCAAAAATGCTGTTAACCGGATCTCTGATCCGGATCGCGCCCGACCCCGCCCCCCAGGGCGGGTGCGATTTTGCAACGGCGCAGCAAATCGCAACGCTGGGGATTTTCGGATAGCGAAACGCAAACCGGAGAGCCGCCCTCGGGGTCGGGCGCGATCCTTAACGTTAGGCAGACGGCCACCATGGCAGGTCTTGGAAATTCACACCGTCCCGCCACTGTTTGCCGCCCTGCCCCCGCAGTACGTCCGCCCCGCGAAGTTGGTAGGCGATCTCGGCAAAGTCGGCCAATTTCAGCAGTGGAGCCCAGAAATCGCAGGATTTGGCGAGATGCCAGAGAAAGACATCGCTGTGATCCAAGCCACTCAGAGCGCCATCTACGTGGGTTTCCAGCGATGCCATCACTGCCGAATGGCAGTCAGGGTTGTCCTGAACAGTAGCAAAGGCAGGGCTACCGCGGCCTTCTTGTTCGGCGAGACGCACAAGGTCGTAGATCAGGGATTTGCTTTGTTTAGACATACGGGCACGATGCATGTGCCGTTGCGGTGGCGCAATAAGAAAGGCCGCTCGAGGAGCGGCCTTTGGGTGTTTTGGGGCAAGTGTTGTGCGCCTTAAGTGCTGGGGCGGGCACGAGTTTTGGCTTTGCCAAAAAGCTTTCGCCCGCTGGCCTTGTAAAATGGCCGACTTTTAGTCGTCCATTTTCAAGGCGCTGATAAACGCTTCCTGAGGAATATCCACCTTACCGAACTGGCGCATCTTCTTCTTACCAGCCTTCTGCTTGTCCAGCAGTTTCCGTTTCCGCGTGGCGTCGCCGCCATAGCATTTCGCGGTAACGTCCTTGCGCAGCGCCGAGAGCGTTTCGCGGGCAATCACCTTGCCGCCAATCGCCGCCTGGATCGGGATTTTAAACATGTGGCGCGGGATGAGCGTCTTGAGCTTTTCACACATCGCGCGGCCACGCTGTTCGGCACGGTCGCGGTGCACCATCATCGAGAGCGCATCCACCGGCTCGTCGTTTACCAGCACCGACATCTTCACAAGGTTGTCTTCGCGGTAGTCTTCCATCTGATAGTCAAAGGATGCGTAGCCCTTGGTCACCGATTTCAGACGGTCGTAGAAGTCAAAGACCACTTCGTTGAGCGGCAGGTCATAGACGCACATGGCGCGGGAACCGGCATAGGTCAGGTCCAGCTGAATGCCGCGACGGTCCTGGCAGAGTTTCAGCACGTCGCCGAGGTATTCGTCGGGCACAAGGATGGTGGCCTTGATGCGCGGCTCTTCGAGGTGGTCAACCTTGGACATGTCGGGCATGTCGGCGGGGTTGTGCAGCTCGATCATCTCGCCGTCTTTCATGAAGACGTGGTAGATCACGCTGGGCGCGGTGGTGATCAGCTCGATGTTGTATTCACGCTCGATGCGGTCACGGATCACTTCGAGGTGGAGAAGACCGAGGAAACCACAGCGGAAGCCGAAGCCCAGCGCCGCAGATGTTTCCATTTCAAAGGAGAACGACGCGTCGTTGAGGGCCAGCTTGTCGATGGCGTCGCGCAGGTCTTCGAATTCCGCGGAGTCCACAGGGAAAAGGCCACAGAAGACCACCGGCTGCGCAGGCTTAAAGCCCGGCAGGGCTTCTTCGGTGCCGTGACGGTCGTTGGTGATGGTGTCACCGACACGCGTGTCGCGCACTTGCTTGATCGAGGCGGTCAGGAAGCCGATCTCGCCGGGGCCCAGGCTGTCGACCATCTGCATCTCCGGACGGAAAACGCCCACACGGTCGACGTTGTGCAACGTGCCATTGGACATGAATTTGACGCGTTGGCCTTTTTTGAGCGTGCCGTCCATGATCCGGACCAGAACGATCACGCCGAGATAGGCGTCATACCAGCTGTCCACCAGCATAGCCTTTAGCGGGGCGTCGATGTTGCCGGTAGGTGCCGGCAATTCCCTGACGATGGCTTCGAGCGTGTCGTGAATGCCCTGCCCCGTTTTCGCCGACACCTGAATGGCGCCGGTTGCGTCGATGCCGATGACGTCTTCGATCTGCTCTGCCACGCGGTCACAATCAGAGGCCGGCAGGTCGATCTTGTTGAGAACCGGCACCAGCTCATGATCTGCTTCGATCGCCTGATACACGTTGGCGAGGGTCTGCGCCTCGACGCCCTGTGTGCTGTCCACAACCAGAAGCGAGCCTTCGACCGCTTTCATCGAGCGGGAGACTTCATAGGCAAAATCGACGTGACCGGGGGTGTCGATGAGGTTCAGGACATAGGTCTCGCCATCATCGGCCTTGTAGTCGATGCGCACGGTGTTGGCCTTGATCGTGATGCCACGTTCGCGCTCGATATCCATGCTGTCGAGCAGCTGTTCCTTCATGTCACGGTCTTCCACCGTGCCCGTCTCCTGGATGAGGCGGTCAGCAAGCGTGGATTTGCCGTGGTCAATGTGCGCCACGATGGAGAAATTGCGGATTTTGGACAGATCGGTCATGGATCGGGATATGCGCAGAAAAGCCCATGTGGTCAAGGCAGGTTGACGCTTCCGGATGATGAATTGATAGGCATCGGCATTTGCATGCCGCAATGGACCGGCACAAATCAGTAGAAAATTCACAAAACTGTTGGAGAATCAGGTTTAGTGGGGGCCATGACCGCTGGGGAGGGTCGAATGGCACTATGGGGAAAGGCGCCAGCCACTGGGCGCCAAGGACTGGATTTTCGCAACCACAGGGATGAGCCCAAGGGGTATTTCGCGGATGTTCCGAAAGAAATCGCGCGCAATCTTGCGCTGCTGACCTTGTTGGCAGGATTGGGCATATCCTATCTCAACACTGAGACAAGCACGCGGACACAGGCTTTGGCGGCACCGTCCCAAGTCTCGACCGCGCCTGTAACGCTGGCCTCAGCGAACTAAGCAGGCCCGTCCATCAAAAAATCGCTCGGAAGCGCGTGGTCGCGTGGCGCTGTACTTTGTGCTATGCAGACGCATTGTTTCTGTATTTTTTGAGGTGGCGTTATGGCCCTTGTTACGCTGAACGCACCGGAATTTTCCGGCGTTTCTATTGATCCCGACTACATTTCCGAAGACACACTCAAGCAAATAATGGACGACGCCCCTGCGCCGCGTTCTGCTGACAGCGAAACCCCTTTCGCAGCCCTTCTCGAAACCGGCGCAGATCGAGAAACAGCCATCGCTGCAGTGCGCGATGCTGTGGTGAATGGAGGATTGCTTGAGGACGAGTTCTCCGCCCTGATGGGAGAAAGCGACACTTCTGTCGATCCTGCAGCGCTGTTTGACGAAATCGCCGATGACTATCGCACACTGCCCACAATCGAGGACGCCACAGCCAAATTCGATGCCGAGAACGCGGGACTGTCGGATGCGTTTGTATTGGTCACCAACGGTGACATGGTCGAACTGTTGATCGACGGAGAGGTCCGTTTGGAAATGCCGGCGATGATGGCAAAAAAGAAGAAACTCGACAAAATGGTTGCCCTGATCCGCCTGTGCCTCGATGTGATTGCGCTGGCTTTTGCCTTGCTCGACATACCAATCGCGAAGAACAAGAAATGGGCAAAGGATCTCGCCGAAAGCTTGGGCAATGTAAAAAAATGGCTTGATGACGCGGAAGCGTTCTTCTCCAAGTTCGAAGAAGCCTATAAAATTTACAAGAGCGCGCTGGGCGACAAATTGGCCGGTGATGCGCGAGGCGCGAGCAAGGCAGAAGCGTTTGCCCAAGCGGCCAAGGCCTTTGCGTCTGGCCTACTGGCTACATTGAAATGGCTGGCGAACAAAGGCTGGGCGCTCCTGAAAGCTCTCATAAAGATGATCTTTTCAAACTGGCGTGCAATTGCCAGAGCTCTGGTGGACATCGCGATTGCAGCGCTTGAATGGGCCGGAGCGGGGGCAAGCAAAGTGGCAAAAGCTGTGGTGAAAGCAATAAGCTGCGCTCTGGACGTTCTGGACGACGTTGACGCGTGGCGAGCTGCTTAGCGCCTCACGGCAAACTGAACAGATCAGTTCACTTTATTCGCGCGAACCTCTTGAAGGTTGCCTTGCCCGACCCAAGATTCTGGGCGAGGTTTGAGGGAGGCCCGCGTCAGGCGGGCCCATTGTCAGGGAAGACATTCATGCGCCGGCGATTGACCACTTTGATGTGTGCGGATTTGGTGGGGTATTCTGCCCTTATGGGCGAGAATGAAGCCCTAGCCGTGGCCTCGGTTCAAGAGTTGCGCAAAACGCACCTTGAGCCGGTTGCAAAAGATCACGGCGGCGAAGTTCTCAAACGCATGGGCGACGGTTGGATTTTGTCGTTCCCAAGCGTTGAGGAAGCGTTGGATTGCGCCGAAGAGGTGCAGAGCAATCTTGCGGAGCACGATGTGATCAAGCTGCGTATCGGTTGCCACATCGGTGAGATCGTCGAAGACGAAGCCGATTTCTATGGAAACGGAGTGAATATCGCCCAAAGGATCGAAACCGAAGCACCTCCGGGCGGCGCGATGTTCTCCGAAGACCTGTTCCGGCAACTTTCCGAAGATCGCCAACAGGAGCTCAACGACGCGGGCGTTTTCAATCTCAAAAACATCGCCACGCCAATCCGCCTGTATCAATGGCGCCCTGCCAATCTGACAACAGCACCGGACAAAGGCCAGTTGCCATCCGTCGGGTTCGAGCCGTTTGCTGCGGCACCGGAAACACCTGACAATGCCGCCATCGCTCAGGATTTGCACGATGGTCTGGTTCTTTTGTCGATGAAGCGCACGGGTGTCATGACCGTAGACGCGGACAGTTTGGAAAATACGCCAACCGACTATCTTGTGCGCGGACGTTTACGGGTGGCCGGATCGCGGGCACGATTTTCGTTGTCGCTGATCTTGCGCGAGGACATGCAAACGCTTTGGACCGGCACCTATGAAGGGGACCCGAGTGATCCTTTCGCTTTTGTTGACGAGTTGATGCCCCGACTTGAGGGCGATGTACGCATTCAGACGATTTCACGTGACGGCGATCGTCTGGCGCATCTTAGCGTCAATCAGTTGAGCGTTTCCGAGTTGCGCGCGCGTGCTGCAACCATGTTCTTCAAGCAGAACCTTGAAAGCTGGTCACAGGGACTTGAAGCGCTTGATCGCGCCGTGCAACTCAGCCCCGGTGACGGCATGTCGCTTGCAATGCGGGCGCAAAGTCGTCTCAACCTCTGGAGCGTCAATTTCGCCGAGGAAGACCCCGAGGTTCTGGCTCAGTTGGGAAGAGACCTTGATGTCGCCATCGAGGAATGTCCTACAAGTGACTTTGTTTTCTGGGCACGCGGGGCTTATCGCCTGAAGGTTCTGCGGGATCTCGAAGGTGCGGCCAGTGACATTGCCCGCAGCCGCGAGATCAATCCGAACTTTATTGGAATCGTTGACCTGATTGCGCAGAAATCCTTCCTGGAAGGCAACTATGAAGGCGCGCTGGATGCCTTGACCATTTATGAGGAAATGGGCAGCGAGGATCCGTTCCGGGTGAACCGGCTTAGCTTCAATGCGCGCGTTCTTCTTGGCGCCGGAGAATTCGAGGCTGCCCGCGTGGCCGCCTTGGAAGCGGCTGACCTGCGCCCCATGGACCGTGGCCTGCAGCTGTTGAAAGCCCTGACATGCAGCAAAGCTGGTGATGAAACAGGCCTTAAGGTGGCGCGGGAAGCGGCGGACAATTTGCCCAAACTGCCATCGGTTTCCATCAATCGTCTGGCTCTACCGAACGAGCTGGAGTGGCTGAACACCGCGCTGCATCCTGACGCGGACCCAGTTTGATCCAGCTGAATAGCCCGGGCTCTAGTCTTGCTTAAGGCGTCTGGCGGCCAGCCAACTTAGCGCCGCCATGAGCGCCGCCGTGAACAGACAAAGAGACAGACCGCCAAGCTGATAGCTTAGCCCAGACAGCAATGTCCCTAAAAGACGGCCTGCCGCGTTGGACATGTAGTAAAATCCCACATCCATCGTAACACGCTCGTCCGATGTGAAGGCGAGGATCAGGTAGCTGTGCACGGACGAATTCACCGCAAAGACAAAGCCGAACACAAGCAAGCCGACGATCAGGATCGCGGTGAGTGAGTAGGAAGTTTCAAACAGAAGCACGGCCGCCGTCAGCGCCAATGGGATCAGCGTCAGGTAGCCCACCCAGTTGATTGCCTTTTGTACAATTTCAGGCGTTGTCGCATTCGCGGCTTTGAGGATACGCGGTGCGTTGCCCTGCACCGCTCCGTACAAGATGATCCAGACCGCCATGAAAATGCCGATGATAAAGAACGCCTCACGCCGGCCTTCAGCGGTGCCATCGGACAAAACGGCGTTAAAATAAACAGGAATACCGACCACGAACCAGACGTCGCGCGCCCCAAACAGGAACATGCGCGCGAGGCTTAGACGGTTCACATTCCTGTCCTTGGAAAAGACCTGACTGAACTTTGCCGATTTGGACCCTTGGGGCAGGCCCGAGGGCATGAAGGCAACGACACCGGCCAGGATGACTACAAGAATGATTGCCATGCCCCATACCGAGGCTTGAAAACCCCAGACTGCCAACAGGGCCGCACCCAGAAAGAACCCACAGCCTTTGACAGCGTTTTTAGACCCGGTAAGGATTGCGACCCACCGGAAAAGGCCGCCACCGTCTTTTGGCGCCAGCAATTTCACTGCGGATTTAGAGGACATCTTGGAAAGGTCCTTGGCCACGCCTGAGGCGCCCTGCACGCACATCACGAATATCACTGATGCGGTCACACCCCATGCCGGGTCGAGTTGGGCAAGCGCGACAAGAGCCAAGATTTGAATCGTCAAACCGGCATAGAGTGTGGAGGTCAGTCCAAACCGCGCCGCAATCCATCCGGCCGAAAGGTTGGTGACGATGCCCATGACTTCGTACAAAAGGAACAGATACGCCAACTGAATCGGTGAAAACCCGAGTTGGTTGAAGTGCAACAGAACGAGCATACGCAACGCGCCGTCGGTGAGCATGAAAGCCCAGTAGGCGGCGGTGACGGTGATGTAGGCGGCGAGGCCGTCTGGCTTCTTTGTCTGGGCGTCGGTCATCAAGATCACTCGGGTATGGCCCGTGCCAGAGGCACGAGCCGGAGTTGTTTACAAACTGGCAAGCACCATCCGCGTCACATCCGCAAGACGGAAGGCATACCCCCACTCGTTGTCATACCATGCATAGATTTTCACGTGACGGCCGTTGATAACGCGCGTGGACAGTGCATCAACAATGGTGGAGCGGTCATCATTGGTGAAATCGCATGACACAAGTGGGCGGGTTTCAAAGCCCAGGATGCCGTCCAATTCGCCGGCCGCCGCTTCTGCGAAAAATCCGTTGACCTCTTCGACTGTGGTGTCGCGGCTGACGTCAAACACGATGTCGGTCAAAGAGGCATTCAGGAGCGGCACACGCACCGCCGTGCCATCGATCTTGCCTTCCATATCCGGGAAGATCTGGATGATCGCCTTGGCGGAACCTGTGGTGGTGGGGATCAGGCTGTTGAGGGCGGAACGCGCCCGACGCGGATCCTTGTGGGCCTTGTCGACGATCACTTGCGTGTTGGTCACATCATGGATCGTGGTGAAACTGGCCTGTTCGATGCCGAGTTTTTCGCGGATGACCTTTACCACGGGGGCAATGCAGTTGGTTGTGCAAGACGCTGCCGTGATGACACGGTGGACTTCCGCGTCATAGATCCCGTCGTTCACGCCATAGACAATATTGGCCACGTCATCTTCTTTCACCGGTGCGGAGACCACCACCTTTTTGACACCCGCATCAAAGTACGGCTGCAGTTTGGCGTTGGTCTTGAAGGCGCCGGTACAGTCGACGACCACATCTACGCCCAGCTCCTCAAGCGGCAGATCCTCGATGTTCCATGCCGCCGTTTTGCGCATTTTGTGACCGTCAATGGTGATGCTTTCCGCATCAAATGCAAAATCAGCGCGCCAGCGGCCGTGTACGGTATCAAACTCCAGCAAGTGCGCGTGCAGTTCGGCGTCGCCTACCGGATCATTCAGCAGCACGATCTCTGCCTCGATGCCGAGGTCAAAGAAGCTGCGCATGATGAGCTTGCCGATGCGGCCGAGGCCATTGAGTGCGATCTTGGTCATGGGAACAAACCTTTAGGATTGAGAGGGGAACCAGCCGCGTGTGCGGTTGGCGAAAGCGACGAGGCTGAGCATCACTGGCACTTCGACAAGCACGCCGACGACGGTGGCCAAAGCGGCCCCTGAGCCAAGCCCGAAGAGTGAGATGGCTACCGCGACAGCGAGTTCAAAGAAGTTGGACGTGCCGATTAGCGCGCAGGGAGCAGCGACTTCGAAAGGAACTTTCCAAAGGCGTGCGGCTCCATAGGCGATGAAAAATATCCCGTATGTCTGGATCAGCAGCGGGACAGCAATGAGAAGAATGTTGAGCGGTTGTCCGAGGATCACCTGTGCCTGAAAGCCAAAAAGCAGGACCACGGTTAGCAGCAAGCCACCCACGGAGGCGGGGCGCAGGGTGTTGCGGAAGTCCTCAACCGCGATCTCACCCCCCTGCCCCAACAGGCGCTTGCGCGTGATATAGCCCGCGACCAGCGGCAGAAGGATGTAAAGCACCACCGACAGGATCAGGGTTTCCCAAGGCACGGTGATATCCGTTACGCCCAGCAGGAAAGCCACGATCGGCGCGAAGGCAAAAACCATGATCACGTCGTTCACGCTGACCTGCACCAAAGTGTAGTTGGCGTCGCCGCGCACAAGGTTGGACCAGACGAAGACCATCGCCGTGCAAGGTGCCGCGCCAAGCAGGATCACACCGGCGAGGTATTCGCTGGCGGTCTGGGGATCGATCCACGGCGCAAAGATGTGTTCAAAGAACAAGACGCCCAGCGCGGCCATGGTGAAGGGTTTGATCAGCCAGTTCACCACCACCGTGATCACCAACCCCTTGGGTTTGCGCCCAACGTCCGACAGCGCGCCAAAGTCGATGCCCACCATCATCGGATAGACCATCGCCCAGATCAGGACGGCCACCGGCAGGTTGACCGAGGCAACCTCAAGCGATGCAAGCCATCCGAAGATGTTCGGGAACAGGCTGCCGAACAGCAACCCCGCCGCAATGGCAATCGCCACCCACAGCGACAGCAAACGTTCGAATGTGCCGAGTCCGGCCTCGGCCTGAAGCGCGTGGTCACTCATGCGCAGATATCCTTGTCTGTACAGGTTAAGTCCGCGATCAGCGGCTGGCACAGCTCCGGCCGTCCGCCACAGCAATCCTGCAATAAAAACCCAAGCAGCCCCTGAAGCCCGTTGGTGTCTGCAAAGTAGCGGATTGCCCGCCCTTCGCGCTGGTTCTTGACCAACCCAGCGTTCAGCAAAACCGACAGGTTCGCCGACAGGGTGTTCTGTTTCACATCCAGAGTTTCAGCAATATCTCCGGCCACGAGTCCGGTGTCTCCGGCCTCGATCAAAAGGCGGAACACATCCAGGCGTGTTTCCTGAGACAGGGCGGCAAACGCCGATAGGGCACTCTTTTTTTCCATAATTCATGAATTATGGATATGTTTCCGAGTCTGCAAGCGCTTTTTCACGCAGTTTGGTGAAAGTTCGATGACAGCTTCAAAAGAGCTAGCGTGCAATCCCGTCAAACACGTCGATGGGCCGCCCCTCAAGCATTGTTTCCATTGCGAAATAGCCCGTGACAGTGTCCAGTTCGAACCCCGTTGTCAGGCGTTGATAGACCGCGTCGTATCCGGACATGCCCGTTGTCACGATCTTGAGCATATAATCCCAATCCCCGCCGATACGGTGCATTTCAACAACCTGCGGTATCAATGCGACGTGTTTGCGAAATGCATCCGCCCATTCCATCGAGTGATTGCGGGTCCGCACCATAACAAAAACCGTCAAGTCCAGCCCAAGCTGTTTTGCATCGATGTGCATGTGACTGCCCTGCAGAACTCCGCTTTCTTCGAGCCGCTTGAGGCGGCGCCACAAGGCATTTTGCGAAAGGCCGACCTGCTCACCAAGAGCACGCTGGCTCAGTGAAGCATCCTTTTGCAACTCGTCGAGAATTCGGCGATCAATGTTGTCAATTTTGGCTGTCATGAAGATCAAATGACACAAAAACGGCGAAAATACCATATCAAATGGTGAAGTTCCCCCACCTCGTTCCCCCTAATTTTATTTCACCACTTGGGAACAGCCACAAAACGTGGCGAATAGGAACTGGGAATACCGATGTCGCACTCACATGACGCTTTTGAGTCTTTTGCTGCCACGCTGGAAGGCGCGCTGCCTTCCGCCAGAAGCGCCCTGTATGACGGGCTCATCGGATCGCAAACCCAGATTGAGGGTCCGTTCGGTCCGCGACCGCTCATTTATGCAGACTATGTCGCCTCCGGTCGGGCCCTCCGCCAAGTGGAAACGTTTGTCATGGAGGAAGTCCTGCCCTTCTATGCCAACACGCACACCAAGGCGTCTTACTGCGGCGCACGGATGACAGAACTCCGTGAAGGCGCACGCACCAAGATCGGACAGCTTTGCGGGGCCAACAAAGACGAACACGCTGTGATCTTTTCGGGCAGCGGCGCAACGCAGGGCATCAACCAATTGCTGCATCTGTGGAAGGTTGGGGTTGGCGATACCGTGCTGGTAGGGCCATACGAGCATCACTCCAACCTGCTTCCATGGCGGGAAAGCGGCGCGCTGGTTGTGGAAATCCCCGAAGGCAAAGAGGCAGGTCCAGACATTGACGCGCTTCGGTCGGAGATAAAGAAATTCACGCAGCGTGGACGCGTTTTTGTCGCAATGAGCGCGGCCGCCAACGTGACCGGAGTGACATCAAACGTGGCCGAGGTTACCCGCGTGGCAAAAGAGGGCGGCGCACAGATACTCTGGGATTATGCGGGCGGCGGACCTTACCTAAAAATGTCGATGCAGCCCGAGCTGGATGCCCAAGTCGATGCGATCGTTTTCTCCGCGCACAAGTTCGTCGGCGGGCCTGCCGCGAGCGGTGTGCTTATCGTGCGGCGTGACAGCGTACGCTGTGATGTTCCCTACCGCCCCGGCGGTGGAACAGTCGCCTTTGTCAACGCGCATCGGCATGACTATGTCGCGGGGCTGGAACAACGCGAAGAAGGTGGAACACCAAACGTGATCGGCGACATCCGCGCAGCTCTGGCCTTGATCGTTAAAGAGGTCATAGGTCAGGACTATTTGAACATGCGCAACGCGGAGCTAACCGCCAAGGCCTTCGCGGCATGGAGCAACAACAAACATGTCAAACTTCTGGCGGCTGACAGGCCCGAGCGTTTGCCGATCCTTTCTTTTGTGCCACTCGACGACACAGGCAACCGCATCGACCACAATGCTTTCACCACGGCGCTCTCAGAGCGTTACGGCATTCAAGCCCGCGGCGGCTGCTCTTGCGCGGGGCCATACGTCCATCATCTGTTGGCAATTGCTGATGCAGACAGCCGGCGTATCCGCGACAATATTGTCCTCGGCGACAGTTCGGAGAAACCCGGTTTCGTACGCTTGAACCTGAGTGTTCTGATGGACGAAGAAACAGTCGAATATATTCTGACCGCTGTTGCCGAGCTTGCAGAAAATTGGGGCCGGCTGGACGAGGCCGCCGCCTAGAGGGTGGTATTGCGGTAGCGGAAAGCTCCGCTGCCGCGCGCGATAATCTCACCGGTTTCGTCGGAGATCGTGCCTTCCGCGAAGAACGTGCGCTGCCCGCCTCCGGTCCGATGGCCTTCTGCAATCATACCTTTGCCCTTTGGGCGGCTAAGGAAATTTGTGGTCAGGCTAAGCGTAAGTGCCAGCTTTTTGTGATCCGGCGTTCCAGTGTAGCAGCCTGCAAATCCCATCACGGTATCAAGCAACGTGGCATAGATCCCACCGTGCGGAATGCCCGCGCGGTTCATCAAATGCGGCGCTATGGGCAATTCGAGACGCGCAAAATCCGTATCCCAGTGGGTGAGCTGAAAGCCAAGGTGCTTTTGTAGCTCATACGGAGCTTCGTTCAGGCTCGGGTCCAACGGGGCGTGGGTCATTTGCATCACTTTCCGGCTGTTTTGCCCAGCGCCGCCTAGCGCATTGCGCCGGCGACGAGCGCCCCGATCAGAGGCGCTCTTGCGGCTTTACATCAAACGGCACTGAGGCCACCGTCAATGGCGATGGCCTGGCCGGTCATGAAACTGTTTTCCGGTGCGTTGATCCAGAGCATCGCCTGCACCACTTCCTCCGGCTTTGAGACCCGCCCCATGGGTACACGGCTTGCAATGTGGGTAAAGGCGTCTTCGCGGGACAAACCGGAGCGGCCGCCTACGATCTCCGCCATTTCCTCAACCATGGGTGTCGCAGAAAACGACGGACATAGGGCATTCACCCGGATCCCACGTTTGGCGTTCTCATCTGCGACAGCCTTGGTCATGCCGACGACGGCGTGCTTGGCGGCCGCATAAAGCGACAGGTGCCCTGCCCCCATGAGACCGGCGGCCGATGCAGTGTTGAGAATTGCGCCCTGCCCGTGTTCCTGCATCAACGGGATCTGGTACTTCATGCAAAGGAACACACCCTTGGCATTAACATCCATCATCAGGTCGAAGTCTTCTGTCGTCAGATAGTGCATAGGGCGCACGTCATGACCGATACCGGCGTTGTTGATGCCAACGTGAATGGTCCCGAAAGCCTTGGCGATGTTGTCCACATGAGTCTTGACCTGAGCTTCGTCTGCCACGTTGACCACATCTGCAACGACTTCGAAACCCTGAGCCCGAAGCCCGTCCGCAACCTCATTCAGCTTGTCGCCATTCACGTCCGAAAGACCGAGCTTCGCGCCTTCGTCAGCAAAACGCTGCGCCGCCATTGCGCCGAAACCACTTGCAGCGCCGGTGATCATCACCACCTTGTCTTGATACATTTTATCCACGTTTCGCGGCCTCCAGTCCCGCCATTGCAAACATCGGCACAAATCCCCCCAGACGCTTCGCCCGTTCGGGGTCGGACGCATTCCCATCCAAAGCGCGCTTTTTGACGCCCTGAATAATCCCCGCCATGCGGAAGAAGCAGAAAGCGAGGTAGAAGCCAAATTTCTCGATCCCCGGCAGCCCCATGCGTTGGCAATAAGCTGCGATGAACTCTTCATCCGACGGCAGGCCAAGTGCGGCGCGGTCAACACCTGCGAGACCACGGCCCTCGTTGCCCGGTGGCATTTGCCACTGCATGATCACGGCGGCCAGATCTGCATACGGGTGGCCAATGGTCGACAATTCCCAATCGAGCACCGCGACAACGTTTTCGCCATCCTTGGAGAACAGCATGTTGTCGATCCTGTAGTCGCCATGCACCAAAGTACGCTTGCCATCATCTTCGGGGATGTTGGCGTTGAGCCACTCGGCAAGTTCGTCCATCTGGGGCACGCTCTCGGTTTCGGACGCGCGGTATTGCTTGGTCCATCGGCCGACCTGACGTTCGAAATAATTCCCTTGAGGCCCGTAGTTGGACAGCCCAACCTCTTCGATATCAACTGAATGGATCGCGGCCAGAACACGTCCCATTTCGTCAATGACCCTTGCGCGCTGTTCGTTTGTAAGATCCTTGAGCCGCGGATCGTCAAAGTTGCGCCCGTCCACGAAGTCCATGACATAGAAATCGGAACCAATCACATCGGAGTCTTCGCAAAGGAGATGCATGCGCGCTACGGGCACATCTGTCTCTGCCAGTGCCTTCTGAACGCGGAATTCGCGGTCAACAGCGTGCGCGGACTTGAGCAAAACGCCTGGAGGTTTCCGGCGCAGAACATATTGTCCGGAAGGAGCATCCAGCCGGAAGGTCGGATTGGATTGCCCGACGTTAAATTTTGTTGCCTGCGAAGGGCCTTCATACCCTTCAAGGTTTTCCGACAACCAGCGGTCTACTGCCGCTGTATCAAGCGTGGTTGCGTCCATTTAGTCCTCCCTTGCCCACCCTATACGTGCAGGCGGCACAGCCCGATGGGGGCGCGCCAAATTTCTCAGCTGTATGTCAGCATGTCTTCTTCGTTTGACGCATCAATATGCGGCGTTTCATTGAATCCGTTGAGCCAAGTCTGACCCTTCGCTAGCACAAACCGCGCCACGGCGCAGTTCTTGACCTGGAGTTGAAGCAGGATCATCTGTTCAGCAGGCGCACCCATTACATCCGCAACCGTGCGGCCGATGGCACCTCCCGAACTGACCGCGATAGGGGTTGCTGCCCCCGAAGCTGCGACGATTTCCCGGGCCTCGCGTACGCGCTGAGTAAAGGCGGCGAATGTCTCTGGCGGGTTGTCGATTTCGTCGTTCTGCCATTCCAGAACCGTGTCACGCAGGATGCGGAAATGGGTTTTGCGGTCATCATGAAGTCCGGCCGGTTTGTCGTCTCTGCTGGCGTAGCGGGCTTCCAGCAGCCCGCCGAAATCGAACTCGTTCCACCCCGGCACAACGACAGGATCAAGCCCCGTTTGGAGAGCGCTTTCGATGCCCTCCCAGGTTTGCCGATGACGTTTCTGCGCGCCAATAAACACAGCATCCGGAGACACGCCCTGCCGCTTTAGAGCTGCCCCCAGTGCGGCGGACTGACGATGACCGAGGTCTGACAGATTGTCATAGTCGGCCGCGCCGAAGCTGGCTTGCGCATGACGCACAAGATGGAACATCTGGCTCATTTCATGCGGTCCTGAAGGCGTTCCCAAGCCGCAATGTATTCGCGTTCCAGCCGGTCAACGAGCGCGGAGGTCGGACCGACCTCTTTCACGGCGCCAATCCCTTGGCCGGACCCCCAGATCGTTTTCCAAGCCTTGGGTTTTTCGCGGTCGTTCCCGAAATTCATCGTTGAAACATCGCCCGCTGGCAGGTTGTCGGGGTCCATGCCTGCATTTTTCACTGACCCCTTCAGATAGTTGCCCCAAACACCGGTAAACAGCGATGAGTAAACGATGTCGTCTGCCCCACTGCCCACGATCATATCTTTGTAGCCCTGTACCGCGTTTGCCTCCTCGGTCGCGATGAACGGAGACCCGATATAAGCGAGATCAGCGCCCATGGCCTGCGCGGCGAGAATCGAGTCGCCGGTGCCAATGGAACCCGACAAAAGCAGCGGGCCATCAAACCATTCGCGAATTTCCGAGATCAGCGCCAGAGGGCTTTGCGGGCCCGCGTGACCGCCAGCGCCAGCGGCTACGGCGATGAGGCCGTCTGCGCCCTTTTCGATCGCCTTCTTCGCGAAGAAATTATTGATGATGTCGTGCAGGGCGATCCCCCCGCAATCATGCGCCGCATCGTTGACTTCCTTGCGCGCGCCAAGCGAGGTGATCCAGATCGGAACTTCGTGCTTATGACATAGCTCAATGTCACGCTCGAGACGCGTGTTGGACCGGTGCACGATCTGGTTCACTGCGAAAGGTGCCGCAGGTGTGTCAGGGTTCTCCTGATTGTGGCGGTCCAGTTCTTCGCGGATTTGCGTAAGCCACGTGTCGAGAAGTGGGTGCTCTCCTTCGCCTTCGCGTGCGTTCAGCGCAGGGAAGCTGCCAATGATGCCAGCCTTACACTGGGCGATAACCAGAGCGGGCACCGAAATGATGAACAAAGGCGATGCGACCGCGGGGATGCGCAGTCCTTGCAGGGCCTTGGGCAGATGGCTGTCACCAGACATGAATAACTCCTGTTGTTGTTAGGCAGGATAAGGCCGTTTGTCGGTCACTCAAGCAAGCGAATGGCAAAGTAACATGACGTCACATGACGTGGTGTCGTCACATCCCGACGTCCAAGACCCGAGGCCTGGCACTCATTGCACGACGGGACGGGCTTCCAGAAAGCGGCGAATACGGGCGGCGACATCTGCGGCTCGCTGATGCAAGATCCAGTGATCGGCGTTTTCGATTTCCTCGATGGTGAGATCATCGCAATAAGCCTCGAGCCCCTCATAGCTTTCCGGCAAAAGAGCGCTGTCGTTCATCCCCCAGATCAGCAGATGCGGCATCGATACACGCAGCGCCTCTTTTGGCAGGTCCGGTAGGTCTTCAGGCGGGATAGGCTCGCCAGGTTTGGCAAGCTTGAGTGGTGAGGCGCGATACCAGTTCAGCATCGCCCGCACACCGTCGACATCTCCCCACGCCTTTCGATATGCGTCGCGACGCGCGGGAGTCATCCAGCCCATATCCATGTGTTTGTTGAAAATATCGAAGATTGCCGCGTGCTCGTCCCTGACCAGTTCATGTTCTTTACCTTCTGCGCGCAAGTCCGAAATATACTGACTGGCCTCGGTTTGACGCCCGCCTGCGGCCATTGCCCGCTGGAATGGACCGGGATGAACGCCATTCGCGATGACAAGGTGTGAGACCAGTTCCGGAAATCGGAAGGCGAGCCCGTAGGCCACCGCAGATCCCCAATCGTGCCCGACAACCACTGCGGTTCTATCCGAACTGTAGTGCGCGATAACCTCCGCTGCGTCAGACAAAAGTGCCGGCAGCACATAGTCTTTTACGTTCTGAGGTTTCCAACTTGCACCAAACCCACGCTGGTCCGGTGCGACGCACAGAAACTCCTCTGCCAAGTGAGGCATCAAGTCTTCATATGCAGCTGAATATTCGGGAAAACCGTGCAGGAACAACATCAACGGCTGGCCTGCCTCACCGGCCACCAACACGTTGAAGCGGTGGCCGGAGAGGATAAGTGTTTCTTGCCGCATGCGCCCTAGCTGGCATCCGGCAGCTTGTGATCGCCAAATTGTTTGCGAAGTGTCAGCTTGGACACTTTGCCCGTCGCCGTCAGCGGCAACTCATCGACAAACACCACGTCATCCGGCAATTGCCACGTCGCAAAATGTTCTTTCAGCATGTCCATCAGTTCGCTGATTTCGGGCTTTCCGTCTGCCGACGGCACCACAATCATCAATGGACGCTCGTCCCATTTCGGGTGCGGCACTGCGATTACTGCGCAATTGGCCACTTTCGGATGGCCCATGACCGTATTTTCGAGATCAAGCGAAGAAATCCATTCGCCGCCGGACTTGATCAGGTCCTTGGCGCGGTCCGTGATCGTGAGGTATCCGTGGCTATCGATGGTCGCAACGTCGCCGGTACCAAACCAGCCCTCTGCGTCAAACGCAGTTTTGTTGGCTTCCTCATTTTTGAAGTAGCCCGAAGTGATAGCGTTGCCGCGCACATAGAGTTCGCCTGCCGCCTCGCCATTGTGAGGCAGGCGGTTGCCGTCCTCATCAACAATTTTCAGGTCGACGCCAAAGACGCGACGGCCCTGCTTGGATTTGATTGCAACGCGTTCACTCAGGACGTGATGCTCCAGATGCACTGGCAAATTGCCCTGAGTACCGATCGGGCTCATCTCGGTCATGCCCCAAGCGTGACAGACATTGACGTCGTCTTCTTCAAAGAACTTGATCATCGATGCCGGTGCCGCCGAACCGCCCACAACCATATCTCCAAGTCCGTCTGGCATGCGGCCCTGCTTCTGGATTTCACCCTGCAAACCAAGCCAAACCGTCGGCACGCCCCATGCCGAATAAACTTTCTCGTTGTCCATGAGGCGGAAAAGGCTTTCGCCGTCCAATGCTCCGCCCGGGAAAATCAGCGAGGCGCCGGTTAGCGGTGCGGCATAGGGAAGACCCCATGCGTTCACGTGAAAGAGCGGCACGACAGGCAGAATGCGGCGGCCGGGCTGCAAAGCCTTTGGCAATGAAAGACCCACCATCATGGCGTGCAACACAGTAGAGCGATGGGTGTATAGCGTCCCCTTGGGGTTGCCCGTGGTTCCCGACGTGTAGCACAGACCAGCGGCCGTATCTTCGGGGAAATCCGGCCAATCAAAACTCTCTGGCTGGCCCTCAAGCAGTTCTTCGTAGCAGAGGTAGTCACCGTCGGGCATATGCGCGCGATCGGTCATTACCACCACTTTGAGGCCCGACGGCCACTGGGCCCGCAATGCGTCTACAAGCGGAACGAATGTTGTGTCCACAAACAGCATTGTATCGTCGGCATGGTTGACGATGTAGGTCATCTGCTCCGCCGAGAGGCGTGGGTTGATTGTATGGCAAACGCCGCCTGCACCGGAAATGGCGTAATAAAGCTCTAGATGGCGGTAGCCGTTCCACGCAAGCGTCGCGATCCGATCGCCGGTCTGCATGCCTTGCGCCTTGAGCGCGTGCGCGAGCTTTGCGACCCGCAGAGCAGTATCGGCATAGGTCTGGCGGTGAATATCGCCTTCGGTGCGGACCGAAACGACTTCGCCGGACGGGTGAATTTCCGCCGCATAGCTAAGGATGTCCGCTATCTTGAGCGGACGCATCATCATGGAGCCTTGCATCACTGGCCCTCCCTGCCAAAGTGAATCGAGTGAACTGCAGCCTATGCGGGACAAAGCAAAAATCAAAAGCACAAATGGGTCATGCCGCAGCGTCGCAGGGCCTGAGACTTTGGTCGCATAGCCTCCTGGTTCTGTGCCTTATTGCACAAGTTCCGTTTTCAAACGCGAATTGCGCACATATCGACCGCGCCCTAACTTGAGGACAAGCGAACAGATCTTCGAAAGGAGAAACTCATGTCGATAAGACCTGTTTTGGAAACGCGTAAAGCCGTCCCTGCTATGGAGGGTGCCGGCGTTCATCTTCACAGAGCATTCGGATTTCGCGATCCGGAGGAGCTTGATCCGTTTCTGATGATGGATCATTTCCGCAACGACGATCCACGCATGTACGAAGCCGGTTTCCCTTGGCACCCGCACCGGGGAATCGAAACCATCACTTACGTGATCGATGGCGCGGTTGAACATCAGGACAGCCTCGGCAATACCGGAAACCTGAAATCCGGCGACGTGCAGTGGATGACCGCAGGGCGCGGTATTCTGCATCAGGAAATGCCTACCGCGGACGCAAACGGCGTAAACCATGGCTTTCAGCTTTGGGCCAACCTGCCGCGCGACCTGAAAATGACCGACCCCCGCTATCAGGATGTGGAAGGCAAGGAGATCCCCGAGATCATCGAAGATGACGGTACCCGCGTGCGCGTGATCATCGGCGACTTTTGGGGCCGCACCGGCCCGGTGGATGGAATCGCAGCCGACCCGATGTTTCTTGACATCACTGTGCCGGCAGGCGTGAAGAAAACATTTCCGGTGGACACGCGACGTCGTGCCTTCGCCTATGTCTTTGAAGGGGCTGGTGCATTTGCAGACGCCAGCCAACCAACCGGCATTCTACTGGAAAAGGAAGTTGCCGGACAGGAAGTCAATATCCGTGACCTAAGCGGCGACCGGACCCTTGTACGTTTTGGCAATGGCGACGAAGTGACTGTGCAAGCTGGCGAAGAAGGCGTGCGCTTTCTTCTGATCTCGGGACAGCCCATACAGGAGCCGGTCGCATGGCACGGTCCGATTGTGATGAACACTCAGGCCGAATTGCAGCAAGCCTTCACCGAGTTGCGGAACGGGACGTTCATCAAGCCGGCCCATTAAAAAGCCTCCAGAGGCGCGGAGCAAAACTGCTCTGCGCCTTTCTTGCATATCCAGCGAAAAGTCCCAGTGACGTTAAGCGCCGACGGACTTGCGCACCATATCCCAGTAAATCTGCTCAACTTCCTCGAGCGAAAGGCGGCCACCTTCGCGAAACCACGTGTTGACGCCAGTCAGCATTGCGATCACCGCCATCGTCGCCAATTTCGGATCTGCAACTTTGAAGACACCTTCCGAGACCCCCGCGCGCAGAATATTTTCCAACTGGTCTTCATAAGTCCGACGCAGTTTTTCAATGGCTTCGAAGTTTTCCGGTTCCAGATTGCGCAGTTCCATATAGGCGATGAAGACCTCTTCGGGCCTTTCGGAGTGGAACCGAATGTGAAATCTGGTAAACGTTTCAAGGGCTTCCAGCGGGCTTGCCGTTTCCGGAAGCTTATCACGGGACGACAGAAGATCGCTCATGTGGGTTTGCATCAAGTCAAACAACAAGCTCTGCTTGTCCGGCGTGTAGTTATACAATGCACCGGCTTGAACACCGACCTCCCGCGCGATTTGGCGCATCGAAACCGCGGCAAACCCGTGCTGCGCAAAAAGAGACAGGGCTGCCGCGCGGACACGCGGGCCGGTGATGTCGGAGTGAGAGCCAGTCGTTCGAGCCATACAACAGAGCTAACTGAACGTACGTTCTTTTAAAACCCGTCTCGTGACAGCCTGTCTGGCCTGTCGCTCTATTGCCGCACACCCACTGCTGGTTCATAAAGGGCAAAATCAAGACCGCAGGCCAGAATGCACCGCTTTATACCCAGATCTCTTGTTTGGACCGTCCTATGCGGGGCGCTGGCCGGTTGCGGGCAGTTTCCGGATGCTGTCAAGGAAGTGGACGACGACATTACTGACGCGGTCTACCCGAAAATCCTGCCGAATGCGGTGGCTCTGGTGACCCAACCGCCAAGGCTGGATGAAAACAGTGATGACGTTCTGGAAGCCCGAGAACGCAGGCTGCGCCGCCGTGCGGCCGCCTTGAAGCAATAGCCCAATGGCTCGCGTTGCACCGTCCTTCCGAACCCGCTAAACGGCTTTGAGCAGATAAACCTTTTGAGGAGACTTCGTCGATGACCACTTCCCCGCGCCCGCCTTTGCGTCTTGGGATCGCAGGACTTGGCACCGTTGGTGTCGGCGTTGTCAAAATCGTGCGCCAAAAGGCCGATCTTCTGGCAGCTCGAACTGGTCGCGCAATCGAGATCACGGCAGTCTCGGCACGGTCACGGGACAAGGATCGCGGTGTGGCATTGACCGGTTATGCCTGGGAAGACGAACCCGTCGCGTTGGCCAAGCGGGATGACGTGGACGTATTTGTGGAGTTGATGGGAGGCGAGGAAGGCCCGGCGAAGGACGCGATCGAAGCGGCCATTGCCCGAGGAAAAGACGTTGTAACCGCCAACAAGGCGCTTTTGGCGCACCACGGTCAGGCACTGGCGGAAGCTGCGGAAGCCAATAACGCCGTAATCCGCTTCGAAGCGGCGGTCGCTGGCGGCATTCCGGTGATCAAGTCCCTGACAGAAGGCCTTGCCGGCAACGAAATCAGCCGCGTAATGGGCGTGATGAACGGCACCTGCAATTATATTCTCACCCGCATGCAGGACGCGGGTCTCCCCTATGACGAGGTGTTCGCGGAAGCCGACGCGCTCGGGTATCTGGAAGCTGACCCCAATCTGGATGTTGGCGGGATCGATGCAGGACACAAGCTGTCGCTGCTGTCGTCCATCGCCTTTGGCACACGCGTGGATTTCGACGGTGTCGCGCTTGAAGGCATTCAGCGTATTTCAATCGAAGACATCCACCAGGCCGCCGAGTTGGGTTACAAAATCAAGCTTTTGGGGGTGACCGCTTTGACTGGTCGTGGCCTTGAACAGCGGATGTCTCCCTGCCTTGTGCCTGCAGACAGTCCGCTTGGCCAACTCAAAGGCGGAACAAACATGGTGGTGATCGAAGGCGATGCCGTTGAACAGGTTGTGCTACGTGGCCCCGGTGCTGGCGAAGGCCCAACGGCAAGCGCTGTGATGGGAGACGTGTGTGACATTGCACGCGATATTCGGGTTTCGACGTTCGGCATTCCAGCCGCTCAACTGACCAAAGCGAAAAGCGCGCAGTCCAACTCCCCCGCACCTTTCTATCTGCGCCTCGCGCTTGAAGACAAACCAGGTGCAATGGCAAAGATTGCCACTGCATTGGGCGACAATGGCATCAGCATCGACCGCATGCGACAGACACGACATGACGACACACATGCGCCGGTTCTGATTGTCACCCATAAGACCCAACGCAGCGCCTTGGATCAGGCCATTTCCGCCATGCGTGATACGGGCGTGATGGCGTCCGATCCGGTCGCGCTACGCATCGAAACCGTCTGACTGCTCCCACAGTTGCTTATGCGAAAAGCCGGTAAAGCTCTTCTTTCAAGGGCTTTTCCGAAGCCGTGCGTGTGCCGGATTCAATAATGTGTTAACCTACGACCAATTTTAGAAGGCGCGTTAGCGCGCGATAATTTTGGGCGGGGGATTTGATATGCCGGGAAATGGCAATGGGAAAGGTAATGGCGGGATCGTTGAGAATCCAATCCCGACCGTCACCGGAACGGATTTTGACGATATTCTTGATCTGTCGGGCGTTTTGACAGCCCATCGAATAAACGCCGGAAACGGGAACGATATCGTTCTCGGAGGGCTGGGCAATGACCGCATCAACGCCGGAGACGGCAATGACACCGTTCTTGGCGCAGCGGGTAACGACACGATTTTCGGAAACGATGGTGTCGACACCGCGCGCTACGAGGGTTCGATTTTCGACTACCTCTGGTCCGCCGGCACGGGCAACACCCTGATAGTCGAGGACACCAACACTGACGGCGGAGACAGCGGAACAGACGAACTCAAACACTTCGAGTTTCTGGAATTTGACGACTTTGTTTACGCCGTGGACGAACCGAATGCAGCGCTTGTGGAAGCATCGGACCAAACCACAGACGAAGAGACGTCCATATCTTTCGACATCACGGCTTTTGATTTTGACGGCGGCACCGTGGCCATCCAGTCCGTCAGTGTCACGGGCATCGGAACAATTTCTGTCTTAGGTATCCCGGTCCCGCTGGCGCAGGGCATGGGCGCTGGTGCCAGCTTTACCCTCACCTTTGATCCCGGCAGCGGGTACCAAACACTTGCCGTCGGAGAAAATGCTACAGAAACTGTGACGATTGTGGTTACCGACGGTCAGGGAAATGAAACCACTGAGACCGTCCAGGTCACGATTGAAGGATTGAACGACGATCCTGTCATCACCGAGGTCATCTATGACAGCACTGCCGTGCAAGAAGATGGCGTACAGGTCATGACGGGTCAGGTTGTTGCCGAGGACATCGACGCGTCCGATGTCCTGAACTACACCATCGACGGAGGCGGAACCGGCGCCTATGGCACACTGACGATCGATCCGAACGGCGACTGGACCTACACGTTGGACAACGACAACGAGTTTGTTCAGAACCTCGACTCCGGCCAAAGCCTGAACGAAGTTTTCACGGTCTGGGTGGACGACGGAAACGGCGGCAGTGTCAGCACAACGATCTCGGCGATCATCAACGGGACTGACGAAGTTGCTACAGTATCCTCGACGGCAACAGTTACATTTGACGAAGCTGCGGCAGGCGGATCTCCTGATGGCCTTGCAGGACTGACATGGTCCGGTGGTTGGTTCATCACCCGGCCAACCGCGCCAAGCAGCGACGGGCGCGATGCATCCCCGAACGGATACTTCAACGGCCTCGTGTCCGGTGACTCGGTCGCCGCTAACGCTGGTGGCGGGGATGTATCAATCACGTCGGACGAAAATTTCGACTTGGAGTCCGCATTTTTCACCGCAGCCTGGAACGATGGTCTGACGGTTGAGGTATTCGGATACGACGATGGTGTTTTGATTGGGTCTCAGAGTGTTGTGTTGAGCACCTCGGGTCCGACGCAGGTTCTGTTTGATGACTCCACCTTTGATTCCGTAGACGAACTGCTGTTTGTCAGCTCCGGCGGCGTCAACGCCGGTCTGGGAGGCGCAGGCACACATTTCGTGGTCGACGACATGCTGTTCTTCGTCTGAGGACGGTTCCAAGCATCATTTATGATGGCAAAGGCCTGTTTTACTGCGATTTCCCGACACAAAGGCGGTTCGCAGCCTTGTGATCTGTCCATTGTGTGGTCTATCTGGGGGCAACTTTGTTGATGAGGACCCCACAATGTCGCAAAAGCCCGAATTTCACGACCGCATGCTGTCCCTTGGCCTCGCGCGTGTCGCTGAACAGGCTGCCATCGCTTCTGCCGCTTTGATCGGCAACGGCGACGAGAAAGCCGCCGACCAGGCCGCCGTAAACGCCATGCGCGAACAGCTGAACCTGCTGGACATTGCCGGAGTGGTCGTCATCGGTGAAGGCGAGCGCGACGAAGCGCCAATGCTGTACATCGGCGAGGAAGTCGGCACCGGCGAAGGCCCGGGCGTCGACATCGCATTGGACCCGCTGGAAGGCACCACCCTGACGGCCAAAGACATGCCGAACGCGCTGACCGTGATTGCGATGGGTCCGCGTGGTTCGATGTTGCACGCACCTGACACCTATATGGACAAACTGGCGATCGGCCCCGGCTATCCTGAAAACGTGGTCTCTCTGGACATGTCCCCGGCCGAACGTGTCGCCGCACTGGCCAAAGCGAAGAACTGCGAAATGTCCGACATCACCGTCTGCATTCTGGAACGTCCACGCCACGAAGACATGATCGCAGAAGTGCGCGGCACGGGCGCATCGATCCGCCTGATTACTGACGGAGACGTCGCAGGCGTTATGCACTGTGCAGAAGCCGAAGAAACCGGCATCGACATGTACATGGGCCGGGGCGGCGCGCCGGAAGGTGTGCTGGCCGCTGCGGCGCTGAAATGTATGGGCGGTCAGATGTGGGGTCGCCTGCACTTCCGCAACGACGACGAACGTGCCCGTGCTGCCAAAACCGGCATCACCGATCTTGACCGCGTATACTCACGCGACGAAATGGTCACACAAGATGTGATCTTTGCCGCCACCGGTGTGACCGGCGGCTCTCTGCTGCCTCGCATCAAGCGCACTCCTGGCTGGATCGAGACAGAAACCCTATTGATGCGCTCGAAGTCCGGCTCCGTACGCCGCATGACCTACCGTGCGCCGGTGGACCAGACCTCTTGATCCACCACCCAAAGCTTGCATGATTGGGCCGACGTGCCCTTTCGGCCCGCCAATTGGCGGGCCTTTGCATAACTGGAAAGCCACACCATGAGCGATTTTCTGGACGTATCCGAAAGCCTGACAGGTCGGCGATGGGTAGGGCCGGATGTCGAGGTCACCCGTGCGGCGGAGCAAATCGCTCAAGACACCAACCTGCCGCCGGCGCTCTGTGCGGTCTTGGCGCGACGTGGTGTTTCCCCTCAGGATGCACCGAGTTTTCTTGAACCGAAGTTGGCGGACCTGCTGCCGGATCCGCGGTCTATAAAGGATATGGAGGTGGCCGCGGCCCGTTTCCTTCGGGCGGTCAGGTCGCGGCAGCGCATTGCCATCTTTGCGGATTACGATGTGGACGGCGGAACCTCTGCAGCTCTGCTGGTCACATGGCTGCGGGCCATGGGTCTCACAACCACGTTGTATGTTCCTGACCGCATAGACGAGGGGTATGGCCCCAATGAACCCGCAATGGCGGCCTTGGCCAAGGAACATGACCTGATCGTTTGTGTCGATTGCGGCACCCTGAGCCACGGGCCCATTGCGGCGGCGCAAGGTGCGGACGTCGTGGTTCTGGATCACCACCTCGGGGGCGAGACACTGCCGGACTGTGTTGCAGTGGTGAACCCGAACCGTCAGGACGAAAGTGGTGAGCTGGCCCATCTTTGTGCCGCATCGGTCGTTTTTTTGATGCTGGTCGAGGCAAATCGCCAGATGCGAGCAGACGGTACGCAAGGGCCGGATCTGATGTCCATGCTTGATCTCGTTGCACTTGGCACGGTGGCAGATGTAGCGCCTCTGGTCGGAGTAAATCGCGCATTGGTGCGACAGGGCCTCAAGGTGATGGCGCGTCGCGACCGTCCCGGCGTCGTGGCTCTCTCCGATGTCAGTCGCATGGACAGCGCTCCGAACACATACCACTTGGGCTTTCTGCTTGGCCCGCGAGTCAATGCAGGTGGTCGTATCGGGAAGGCCGATCTGGGCGCTCGCTTGCTGTCAACGGACAACGAACAGGAAGCCCGAGCGATCGCCGAACAACTTGACCATCTGAACACAGAACGCCGCGACATCGAAGCTGCGGTTCGGGCCGCGGCTCTTGCGCAGGCTGAGGACCGAGGTCTGGAGGCGCCGTTGGTCTGGGCTGCGGGCGAAGGATGGCATCCCGGAGTGGTGGGCATCGTTGCCTCGCGTCTGAAAGAAAGTACCAATCGCCCGGCCATAGTCATCGGCCTGGAGGGCGACGAAGGCAAAGGGTCCGGTCGCTCCATTTCGGGTGTCGATCTAGGCGCCAGCATCCAAAAGCTTGCTGCGGAAGGATTGCTGCTGAAAGGAGGCGGTCACAAGATGGCGGCCGGCCTGACCGTTGCACGCGACCAGCTCGAGCCCGCGATGGCACGCCTTTCCGAACTGCTGGCAAAACAAGGTGCCGGCGATGCCGGTCCGGCAGACCTCAAACTCGACGGATTGCTGATGCCTGGCGCGGCGACGGTCGAATTGATTCAGGACATCGACAAAGCGGGCCCTTATGGCGCGGGCGCACCGGCGCCGCGCTTTGCCTTTCCGGACGTTGAAATCCGCTTCACCAAGCGCATTGGCGACTCCCACATAAAGGTTACTTTCGGCGACGGGTTTGGCGCGCGACTGGAGGCCATCGCGTTTGGCGCATACGACGGCCCACTTGGTCCGGCGCTCGAATCGCACGGCGGCGCGCGTTTCCATCTTGCTGGCCGTCTGGAAATAAACACATGGGGCGGTCGCCAGACAGTGCAACTGCGACTTGAGGATGCGGCGCGGGCCTGATCGCACTGCTAGAGCGGTGGTTTTCAAAGGGTGTTGCGGGTCGTGAGCCTCAGGTAAGTGCCCCGCCTGCGCGACGAACCAAAAATCATCGCGCCCGCAAACTTTCCACTTGCGCACACCCCCGCCATTCACTAGATACGCCTCACGCTTCGGCACGGCCCGTTCGTCTATCGGTTAGGACGCCAGGTTTTCAACCTGGAAAGAGGGGTTCGATTCCCCTACGGGCTGCCAGTCGAAGCCGGTTCTCCGGACATTAGCTCCACCCGAACCAAGCAACAGCGTGGCCCGTTCGTCTATCGGTTAGGACGCCAGGTTTTCAACCTGGAAAGAGGGGTTCGATTCCCCTACGGGCTGCCACTGCTTCCCTCCAGCAGACAACAAGTTTCTTCCAGATCGTATTGCTGGTTTGCCTCTGTCAGAACTCTAGACTGGCACCGAGAGCTACCGTCAGGGATGTTTCCGACGACGCGCTGTTGCGCGAGGCGTAAATGTCCAGATCAAACTCGGCCGGCCCGCTCAAAACTTCGATCCCAATTCCAATGGCGGCCCGCGCGCTTGAAGTTCCGGCCGCGTTTAAATCGTATTTGGTTCCGGGCGTATCCAGATAATAAATCGACTGCGTGTAGCCACCTTCATAAACGTAGCCGACCTCCGCCTGAACCTTTCCGATAATAACGCCCCAAGGCCGCAAATAAGGCTTTCGCAGTTTCACGCCCACCGAAAGGTTCTGCGCGAGCCTGTCGGACGCGTCATAGCCGAGCGAGTAGATGCTGGCCCCATTTTCCTGATAGGCATTCAGCTGGGTCTTGATGGCATCATAACGGGCGTAAGGCGAGGCTATGAAGCCATTATGCCAAGCATAGTCGCCTGACACCCTAAGCGAGACATACTGGTTCGTTCCGTCCCGTTCCGACGTTTCAAAAAGATCGGCCTGCTGCACATAGCGCCGGTCGTCAAAGTCCAGCCAACCATATCCCAGCAGACCGTCCAGATAGAAACCCTCGCCAAATTGCCAAGAGAAATATCCGGTAACCGAATTGGTCTTCGCGTCAGAAGTGGTGCCGTATTCACCTATGATGGACGCGGCCTCGCCGTAACTCAGTGCGACCCCAGCGAACAGGTCGTCATGCACGCGGAAATCAAAGCCCAGCGTGTAGGTGCCGAAACTTTCCTCATCGCGCTCTGTGTATTGTCCTTCCTGCCACACGCCGAACGAGTTGCAATTCGCCTCATAGCCAAGACAAGCCATCTTGAAATGCAGTGTATCGGCGCGCCGGTTCACATTGCGTATCAGGCCATTCGCAAACTCTGCCGACACCCGATAGTGCCGGTCGATCAGGCCGATAACGTCTTCATCCTCAGCCGGGTTTGCTCGCCGGTCTTCGATAATCAGCGCATAGTTGATAAGACCCGTGTTGCCTTCACTATCGACAACGCTGACCGCAATATTGAACTCACCGTCGTTTTCGGGTGTGCCCGCCAACAACCCCGAAGTTGCTCCCAAGGTTATGCCGGTCGGTAAAACGCCCTTGGAGAGTGTGAAAGTGTTGCTTCCAGATCCGCCTGTCACCGTCAAAAGTTGAGAGTATTCCTCTCCCTTAGCGCCAACAGGTAGAGTGTTCGGCGACACATCCAGAATACCGATCGCAGGCAGGATTTCGACGGTGTAGGCCTGCGAGCCCGTGTTTCCCGCGCTGTCGACAACGCCCACCGCAAAGGCAAAGGTGCCTGTTTCGGTGGGAATTCCGCCCAAATGCCCATCGGTCTCCAGCGACATACCTACCGGCAAAACCCCCGACGAGAGCGAGAACACATAACCGCCAGATCCACCGGACGCGACGAGCGCTTCACCATAGGTTTCGCCGTAGGTGCCAGCACCCAAGGTCGTCGGAGCGATGGACAGCAACCCTCCCACAGCGTCAATTGCAAGGACGTAGTCACGCGTCCCCGTGTTGCCCAAGCCGTCCGTTGCGAGAACCGTAAAGGCGAAGGCGCCCGCATCCTCCGGTTCACCCGAAAGCGTTCCGTCCGCGGCGAGAGTGAGCCCCGCAGGAAGTGCACCGCTGTTGATCGTAAATGTGTAGGAGCCATCACCACCCGTCGCAGAGAACGCGGAGGAGTAAGCCACGCCGAATGTGCCGTCTGGCAGAGCGTTTGGCGAAATCGTAAGTACGGCAGCGGCTTCGACCCGCACCACGACTTGCTGTGTGCCTGTGTTTGACTGGTCGTCGATCACATCCACCCGGACGTTGAAGTCGCCGGTATCCTGCGGCACCCCCGTCAAGGTACCGTCACTTTGCAGGGTCAAACCGGCGGGCAATGCTCCATCGCCGACCGCATACGTGTAGTTCCCCGACCCATCCACCGTTTCAAACACGGCGGTATATGGGCTGTCGTAACTGCCTACGGGCAAACTGTCAGGAACAATATTCAGGTCGTCCACCGGATTTACGACAAGAGAATAAGTCTGTGTGCCAGTGTTTCCTTCGGCATCAACAATCAAGGCTAACACGGGGAATGTGCCTGTTTGCTGCGGTATTCCGAAGAGCGCCGTGTCTCTCTCGTTGTCCAGCACGCCAAAACGACTGCCTTCTGGCGAAAAGATACCGCCCTGCAAATTCCCGTCAGGAGAAACGAGCTCGACGGCATAAGGCGGAATGCCTCCACTCGGGCTGAGAATGACGCTGTAGAAATCGCCGAAGGTCGCCGTTGGCAAGGAATCAGGTGAAATGTCGAGCACGCCGCGCGCAGCCTCTATCGACAGGGTATAGTTCCGCGCGCCTGTGTTTCCTTGATCGTCGAACACCGTGACCGTCAATTGGAAGTCCCCGGTTTCCTTTGGCGTGCCCGCCAAGACACCACTGGTACTGAGACTGAGACCCTCAGGAAGGATTCCGGACGTGACGCCGAACACATAGCGACCGGTGCCGCCACTCGCGCTCAGCGTCGACGAATAGGGAATGTCAAACGTTCCCAGCGGCAGGGTAGTCGGCGAAATCGCAATATCAGTTCGGGCAATCACTCGTATGGAGTATGTCCGATCGCCCGTGTTCCCCTGGCTGTCGAGGGCCTGCACCGAGAAGTTGAAATCACCAGTCTCGATTGGCGTGCCGGTAATCGAGCCGTCTGTGGCCAATGCCAGCCCAATGGGCAGGACTCCACTGGACAGCGAGAATGTATACGGGCCGACCCCGCCAGAGGCTGTGACGGTTTGACTGTATGTTGAGCCATACTCGGCGGTCGCCAGTTGATCCGGTGAAAGAACAAGATCGTCGATGCTGCTAACCACGAGCACATAGTTTTCGGTTCCCGTGTTTCCTTGGGCGTCGACCACATTCACCGTGATGGGGAAAGACCCGGTTTCTGTTGGAATTCCGGTCAAGTCCCCCGTTGGCGTTGCAGCGCGGGCCGTGAACGCCATCCCGGCCGGAAGCGTTCCGGATTGCGTCATGATGTAAGGTGCCTGACCGTTGTTGCTGAAGAAAGGAACTGCGTAGGCGACGCCGAACGTCGCTTGAGGCAAGACCGGAGGCGACACGTCTATCAATCCGGACACCGGATCAACTGTCAGGTTCATCGTCTGTGTACCGGAGTTGCCTTCACTGTCTACAACCCTGACATCAAAGGAGAAGGCTCCGGTTTGTCTGGGGGTTCCAGAAAGCACACCGCCGGAAGAGAACGTCATTCCGGTGGGCAAAGCGCCCCCTGACTGGCCGAAAATATAGGTGCCGGATCCGCCCGAAGCCGTCAGTGTTTGGCTGTAGGACGTTTCATAAGTTCCGTCCGGCAAGGTCGTAGGCGAAATCGTCAGATTGGAAACTGCCTGGACCACCAACGTGTACGACCGCGCGCCGGTGTTGCCCTCACCATCAAGCACTGACACGGCAAACTGGAAACTGCCGGTTTCCGTGGGCGTTCCGGACAAAACACCGGCAGAAGACAAACTGACGCCGCTCGGGAGGGTTCCGCTCGTTTGCGTAAAGGCGTACCCGCCTGCGCCACCTGTGGCTGTCAGGGTTTGACTATAGGCCACGCCATATGACGCTGTTGTCAGCGTCGATGGTGAAATCTGAAGCCCGGTGATGGGCGAAATCACCAAAACATAGTCACGGGAACCTGTGTTGCCGACGTTATCGGTCAAGACCGCCGTGATGGGGAAGCTGCCCGTCTCAGTTGGTGCGCCCGTGATTTTTCCGGCGAGGCCGGCCACGCTTGTGTCAAAAGACATGCCGGCAGGCAACGCGCCTATCAGCACCGCACTGTAAGGTTCAACTCCACCATCACCTTGCACGAGAACCGAATACGGAGAGCCAAAAGTGCCTTCGGGCAAGGCTGCGGGTTCAACGGTGACAAGACCCGCCACAGGATCAATCTGAAGTGTATATGACGCAGTGCCAGTGTTGTTCTCCAGGTCTGTGGTGTTGATGTCGAACGAAAAACTACCGGTGGTAACAGGTGTACCCGACAATGTGCCGTCTGCGGCAAGCGAGATACCTTGAGGCAGGCTGCCAGACGCGAGCGCGAAGGTATAACCACCTGCCCCGCCGCTTGCGGTGAAGAGCGCTGAATAGGGCGCGCCATATGTGCCGTCGGCCAATGTCGGCGGTGCGATCACAAGTGACATGGTTGGGTCAACCGTCAGGGTATAATTCTGACTGCCGGTGTTGCCTTGGTTGTCCACCACATCGACGCGAATGTTAAAGTCACCGGTCTCCGTTGGGGTTCCCGACAACACCCCCCCAGCCGTAAATGTGGTTCCCGCAGGCAAGCTGCCGCTGCCGATGGAAAAGGCATAACCGGACGCACCGCCCGAAGCCGTCAATGTTTGAGAGTATGCGGTTCCGTAAGTTCCGTCAGGCAAGGTGGCCGGTGAGATTGCCAGATTGGTGACCGGGCGCACGGTCAGCGAATAGGCCTGTTCCCCTGTGTTGCCAGCGGAGTCCTCTGCGGAGACCGTAAAGGCAAAAGTTCCCGTTTCCAAAGGTGTGCCGGTCAACGATCCGGACGAGGAATCAAAGTTCATACCCGCCGGCAAGGTGCCCGAAAAAGTCAGCCTGTAAACTCCGGTGCCACCCTCTACTTGGACCTGGGCATTGTAATTCGTACCGAACGTAGCCTGTGGAAATGTCGGCGGCAGAACGGTCAGCAGGCCGGAAGCGGGGCTGATCTCGAAGGAATAACTACGCGTGCCTGTGTTGCCCTGCCCGTCCGAGACACCCGCTACAAAGTTGTAAATTCCAACTTCGGTTGGTGTGCCGCCAAGGCTTCCGTCCGCAGCCAATGACATGCCCAAAGGCAGGTTACCGGAGGAAATTGCAAAGCTGTATGCGCCGTCTCCACCGCTGGCAGTCAGTGTTTCGGAGTAGACTGAACCATAGGTGCCGTTAGGGACCGTGGTTGGCGCGATTGCCAGTCCTGTCACAGGATCAATCGTCAAAGAGTAGATGCGGTCGCCCGAATTGCCCTGCCCGTCTGTGACATGCACGATGACATTGAAGTCGCCCGTTTCGGTGGGTGTGCCGGACATAACACCCGCCGTCGACAGCGTCACGCCGCCCGGCAGCGCGCCAAACAGAATGCTGAAGGCGTAAGCGCCATCGCCACCGGTTGCCGTGAGGGTCTCGCTGTAAGACTGACCATACGTGCCGTCGGAGAGGGACGCCGGTGATATCGCGAGGTCGGAGATCGGCAGAACCGTAAGTGTGTAGTCTCGCGTTCCGGTGTTGCCAAATGAATCGGTCACGACAACGGAAACCGGGAAATCGCCTGTCTGGGTCGGCGTGCCGGAAATGTCACCGGACAGCGGATCGAACGAAATACCGGTCGGTAAGGTCCCGGTCAACGCACCTGTGAAAGGCGCGACGCCGCCGGTTGTATCGACAGTAATGCTGTAGGGCGTACCGTAGCTGGCATCTGGCAGAGTTGACGGGGTCAGATCAAAGAAACCGCTCGCAGGATCAATGGTCAGCGAATAACTCTGGTTGCCGGTGTTGTCTTCACTGTCTGTGGCACCCACTGAAAAGGTGAATGTGCCCGACTCGTTTGGAGTACCGGACAAGGTGCCGGCGGAGGACAGAGACAGCCCGGAAGGCAGCGCTCCGGAAGCCACGGCGAAACTATACCCTCCGCTTCCACCAGACGCCGTTAGAACTTGGGAGTAGCCGGTGCCGAAAACGCCGTCGCTCAGAGTTGTCGGGGCAATTACCAGAATGTCGGCGGAAAGAACCGTCAACGTGTATGTCCGCGTGCCGGTGTTGCTTTCGCTGTCAGTCACGCCCACCGAGAAGTTGAAGCGCCCTGTCTGGGTGGGTGTCCCCGAAAGCGCGCCGCCTGTGTCCAGAGTCAGCCCCGTCGGCAAGGCACCGAATGTCACGGCAAAGGCATATGGCCCGACACCGCCGCTTCCGGTGATTGTAACGCTGTAAGGGGTGCCGTACGTCCCGTCCGAAAGTGTCGCGGGAGATATGCCAAGGTTGCTAACCGGATCGATGACCAGACTGTAAGCCCGGGTGCCTGTGTTGCCATAGACATCGGTAGCGGTCACAGAAACCGGGAAAGTCCCAGTTTCGGTGGCAGTCCCCGAAAACTGCCCAGAGGACGCCGAGAAACTGATCCCTGACGGTAGCGTTCCTGTTTGCGAGAAAGTGAACGGCCCGACACCGCCGTCAGTACCGATGGTCGTCTTGTAGGCTGTCCCAAATGTCCCAGTCGGCAAGGTTCCTGGGGTCAGATCGAACAGACCGGCCACCGGATCGATCGTCAAAGACACGTCAACCGATCCGGTGTTGCCCTGTCCGTCTACCACGGCCACCGTCAGGCTAAATGTGCCGGTTGTCGTCGGAGTGCCCGATAGGTTGCCGCCCGGTGACATCTCGAGCCAACTCGGTCGTGTGCCAGATGTCTCGGAGAAGGTATACGATCCGTCCCCGCCCGACGCGCTAAACACTTGCTGGTACAGCGTGCCAAACGTTCCGTTTACAAGCGTTGTGGGCGAAATCGCGAGCGTGGTTACAGGCAAAACAGTCAGCGTGTAGCTGATGGTGCCGGTGGCCGAAAGCGAGTCAGTTGCTTGGACAGTAACGTTGAAATTCCCAGTCTCGGTCGGGGTTCCACTCAGGCTTCCGCCCGCTGTCAGTGTGATGCCAGCCGGAAGAGTGCCCGCCGTGACAGCAAAACTGTACGGCCCCGTACCACCAGAAGCCGTCAACGTCTGACTGTAGGCAGTGCCATAGGTCGCATCGCCCAGATTGGGCGGAGAAATCGTAAGCGTTCCAACAGCGGGCGTAATTGTGAGCGTATAAACGATCTGGCCTGTGTTGCTCTGCCCGTCGGTCACCTCCACCGTGAAATTCGATACGCCCGGTGCTGTCGGGGTGCCGGAAATCGTGAGCGTTGAACCATCAAACGTCAAACCGGTTGGCAGGCTGCCCGCACTAATTGATCCAGTGTAGTTGCCATCGCCGCCACTTGCGTTCAAACGGGCGGAATATGCCGAAAGGGCCACACCGTCATTCAGCGTTGCCGGGGTGATTGTGATGATGCCAGTCGCCGGATTGATCACCAGCGTGTAGTCTTCACTGCCGGTATTGCCTTCGCCATCCTCAACCGAAATCGTGATCGGGAAACTGCCGGATTGGGACGGAGTGCCACTCAACAGCCCTGCTGACGACAAGCTGATTCCGGTAGGCAAAACGCCTGTTGATATGCCGAAACTGTAACTGCCATCGCCGCCTGATGCGCCCAGCGATTGGCTGTACACGCTACCGTATGTGCCCGTCGGCAAACTGGGGGGAGTGATGGTCAGGGACGAAATTGGCGAAACCAACATCGAATAGGTGCGTGTGCCGGTGTTGCCTTCGCTGTCCGTGACCAGAACACTAAAGTTGAAAGTGCCGGTTTCAAGTGGTGAACCCGAAATACCGCCACCGGCGGCGAGGGTCAGCCCCGCGGGCAACGCACCGCTGGAGATTGCGAAACTATAGCCGCCGGCGCCGCCGGAGGCCGTCAGAGTTTCGCTATAGGACGTTCCATAAACACCGTCTGCCACATCATCCGGTGAAATCGCGAGCGAAGTGATCGGTGCAATTGTCAGCGTATAGCTTCTGTTGCCGGAGTTGCCCTCAGCGTCACTCACACCAACATCAAAACTAAAGGTTCCGGTTTCAGCGGGTATTCCGGAAATGGCCCCGCTTGGGGTTAAGGCAACGCCCGCGGGCAACGCACCGGAAGTTAGTCCAAACGTGTAATTGCCGTCACCACCCGTCGCCGACAGCCCTACCGCATACCCCTCGCCAAAAATCCCGTCTGACAAGGTGGAGGGCTGGATGTTCAGGTTAGTGGCAGGTGCGATGACCAGCGAGACCGTTTGGCTTCCGGTGTTGCCTTCGCCATCTGTGACACCAATGTCAAAACTGAAGGTCCCGTTCTGAAGGGGGATGCCTGTCAACTCTCCGGTCAGCGACAAAGCGAGGCCTTGTGGCAAGCTTCCACCGGTGCGCAGGAAAACATAAGTGCCGTCTCCTCCGGTGACTGTGAAGGTCTCGGAATAGGCCGTGCCGAAAACGCCGGGTGTCGCAACGGCGGGAGAGATTGCCAGCGTCGTAATCCGTTCGATTCTGAAGCTGTAAACCCGTGTGCCGGTGTTTCCCTGCCCGTCTTCGACGCGGACCTCGATGTTGACATCTCCGGTGTCTGTCGGCGTGCCGGACAGAACACCCGCGGCTGTCAGGGTCAGCCCTGCAGGCAAAGTTCCCGAAGTGACGGAAAACGAATAACTGCCATCGCCGCCGGACCCGACCAATGTTTCCGAATAGGCTGCGCCGAAAGCGCCGTCGGGCAAAGTGGTGGGCGTGATGCCTAGATTGGTGACCGGTGAGACAACCAGAGAATAGGCCCGACTTCCGGTGTTCCCTTCGCTATCGACCACGTTGACGGTAAGTGGGAAGGTCCCGGTCTGCACTGGCGTGCCGCTGAAAGTGGCACTGCCTGCGTCAAACGTAAGGCCTGTTGGCAGTGTGCCCACGAGAGTCGGAGTATAACTGCCTGACCCGCCGCTAAAGGATACTTTCAGGTTATACTCCTTGCCGTAGTCCCCTTCCGGCATTGCGGGCGGCTGAACCGCAATCAGTCCTGTGACCGGGTTGACCGTCAAGGAGTAGGAAATGCTGCCTGTGTTCCCGCTGGAGTCAGTGACACCTACATCAAATGCAAAGGTGCCGGTTTGCGTAGGCGTTCCAGAAAGGGCGCCGTTTGTGGCAAGCGCTATTCCGGTGGGCAACGCCCCTGATGTAACCGCAAAAGTGTAGGTGCCGTCCCCGCCGGAAGCGCTCAGCGTCTCGGAGTATGCGGTCCCGTATTCCGCCGCGACGAGCGAAGGTGGCGTAATCGTCAGGGTCGAAATTCTGTCGATGGACAGAGAATAGACTTTGAAACCGGTATTGTTCTGCCCGTCCTGAACCCGCGCAACAAAATTGAAGGTACCGGCGGCGGCAGGAACTCCGGACAGAGTCCCATCCGGTGCGAGCGTCAGCCCGGATGGCAAAGCGCCGAAGAAAACAGAGAAGCTGTAGGACCCGTCACCGCCGGACCCGACAAGTGTCTGCGCATAAGAATTGCCAAACGTCCCATCCGGCAAACTGTCCGGAGCAATTCCCAGGCCGGTTACGGGATTGATCACAAGTGAATAATCCCGAGAGCCGGTATTTCCTTCCGCATCTGTCACTTCCGCAGTCAGCGGGAAGGTGCCCGTCTCGGTCGGCGTTCCGGAGAATTGGCCGTTGGCCGGGTTGAAGGTTATCCCGGCGGGCAAAGTGCCTGTCAGGCTCCCACTGTAAGGCCCGACGCCGCCATTGATTGTGATCGTGACAGTATAGGCTGAACCATACGCTCCTTCCGGCAGAGTTGCCGGCAATAGGGTCAGCAACCCGTCAACAGCGTCGACAGTCAGTGAGTAAGCCTGTGAGCCAGTATTATTCTCGCCATCAACGACCGTCACGCTGAAGGGGAAGGTACCTGTTTCCTGCGCCGCGCCCGAAATCACGCCCGCTGAAGACAGTGACAAACCATTTGGCAATCCTCCGCCAGTAACCGAGAAGGTGTAGGCGCCGTCTCCGTTTTGGCCGGTCAACGTTTGGGAATACGCCGCACCGAATTCCGTATCCGGCAAAGTGGCGGGCGTGATAGTGAGCGTGGTGATCGGATTGATGCGCAGTGCATAGTCCCGATCGCCCGTATTGCCGGATGCATCCACGACGCCCGCAGTGAAATAAAAGGTTCCGGTTTCGGTGGGCGTGCCGCTCAACGCGCCATCTGATGCCAGTGTTACCCCTGCGGGGAGCGCACCGCTGCTCAGGGAGAAGCTGTAGGACCCGTCTCCGGCAAATGCGATGAGCGTTTCCGAGTAGGCACTTCCGAATTCACCCACAGCCAGATCAAACGGCAAAATTGGCAGGTTTGTCTGCTGGCCAACCACAAACGTATAATCGCGTGTACCGGTATTTCCGGCTGTATCAGTCACCGAAACGGTGATCGGGAAACTGCCGGCCTCGGTCGGGGTGCCGCTCAATTCTCCATTGCTGAAATTCATACCCGCCGGCAAGGTACCACTTATTCCGAAGGTGTACGGCGAGACACCGTTTTCAGCTCCAAAGGTAACGCTGTAGGGGATGCCGTAGGTTGCATCGGACAAGGTGTCTGGCGTTACGTTCAGCAACCCGTCCACAGCATCAATAGTCAGCGAATAATCGATTGTGCCTGTGTTGCCCTGCCCATCCAGGACCTGCACCCTCAGCACAAAGTCACCTGTCTGGGCCGGAATTCCCGACAACGCACCCGAACTGTCCAGCGAAAGGCCACTCGGGAGCGTTCCGGACACCACAGTAAACACATATGAGCCGTCGCCGCCGGATGCCGTAAGGGTTTCCGAATAGGCCGTGCCAAAGTCTCCATTGGGCAGAAACGCGGGGGCGATCAACAGATTGGTGATCGGGTCTACGATCAGCGTGTACTGGCGTTCGCCTGTGTTGCCCTCGGCATCTTCCACTCCAACCGTGAAACCAAAGCTTCCGACCTCCAGCGCGGTTCCCGTAAGAGTTCCGTCAGTTTCCAGAGTCAATCCGGCCGGCAAGGTTCCGGCCGCTAGGTTGAACTGGTACCCGCCAGCGCCGCCGGTAGCCGTGAAAGTGGCGGTAAACGGATCGCCATAGACCGTCGTGCCCAATGACGGCGGAGCGATGCTCAATGTCTGAACTGGATTTATAACCAGACTGTAGACAGCGTTGCCTGTGTTGCCTTCCGCATCCGTCACCCGAACGCCAATGGGGAAACTGCCTGTCTCTGTCGGCGCGCCAGAAATCGTGCCGTTGGTGGTGTCAAAGGTCAGCCCGTTTGGCAGCGACCCAATCAAAGCGCCAGTGAATGGAGCCACCCCTCCGGTTGTGTCGATAACGACGGAGTACGACACGCCAAATGTGCCTTCAGGCAGAACCGTAGGTAGCAGTCCGAACAGGTTCGGCACCGAATCGATGAACAAGTCATAGGCCTGCAAGCCGGTGTTCAGCTGTCCGTCCAGCACCTCAACGACGATCGGAAAGGTTCCGGTCTCCAGCGGGAAACCCACAAGTTGGCCCGCTGGCGTTAGGGTCATGCCATTTGGCAAAACGCCCGAATTCAGGGAGAACGAATAGCTTCCATCGCCACCTTTTGCAGACAGGGCTTGACTGTATGGCCGGCTAAACTCGCCATCCGCAATCGTGTCGGGATCAATGTCGAGAGTGTCGATCTCCAAAACCAGGAGTGCAACGATCCGCTGTCCGGTGTTGCCCTGACCGTCAACCACCGCAACGTCAAAGTTGAATGACCCTGTTTCAGTGGGCGTTCCAGAGATGCCGCCGTCAGCCGCCAAGGTCAATCCGGCAGGCAGGGAGCCGGATGTGATGGAAAACGCATAGGCGCCGTCACCCCCGCTCGCAGCAAGCTGCGCCGAATAGGTCTGTCCCCAGGTGGCATCGCTCAGGGTGTCCGGCTCAATCGTGAGGCTGTCGACCGGATTGACAATCAGCGTGTAGGCGCGAGAGCCCGTGTTGCCGTACGTATCGGTGACATCGAGCGTGAAGTTGAAGGATCCGGTTTCCTCCGGCACGCCACTCAGGTTGCCGGTCTCCGGCGCAAAAGTAATGCCGGCGGGTAGCGCCCCGGTTATCGATCCAGTGAACGGAGGTACACCACCCGTTGTGGAGAAAGTCACATCGTAGGACAGACCATAAGTGCCTTCGGGAATTGTCGTTGGCTCAAAGTCAAACAGGCCCGACACCGGCACGACTGTGAGAACATAATCCGCTGTGCCGGTGTTGTTCTGCTCGTCTGTGGCGCGCAGAGTGAATGGAAAATCGCCCGTTTCTTCGGGCGCGCCGGACAGCGTTCCATCCAGTGCCAGCGTCAAACCGTTTGGCAGCGCGCCGCTGGCGATGTCAAAAGTCGCACTTCCCACTCCGCCGGTTGCTGAAAAGCTCACGGAGTATGCTGCGTCAAATGTGCCATCTGGCACGGTGGTCGGCGCAATCGTCAAAAGGTTCTGCAGCGCCGAAATCTGGAATGTGTATCCGCGTCCCCCGGTGTTTCCCTGACCATCGATGACTTCGAACGTCGCATCAAAAGAGCCGGTTTCGACAGGCGTACCAGAAATGACCCCCGAGGCAGAATTCAAGGTCACGCCTGCTGGCAGCGCTCCGCCCGATAGCGAATAGCTGTAGTTCCCGTCCCCGTTTGCTCCGGTCAAAGTTTGCGAGTACGGAGCCGCGAAAACGCCGTCTGCCAATGTCTCCGGAAAAAGTTCGAGGTCTTCGTTGTCCAGAATGACCAAGTCGAAACTGCGGGAGGCAATAAACGTCCCGCGAGAGCTGTCTTCCCAAACCGACACGGCAATTGGGAAAGACCCGGTTTCAAGGGGTTCCCCTTGGAGCAAACCAGACGCTTGAAGCGACATGCCTGACGGGAGACTGCCGGAGGAAACTTCGTAGAAGTAGCTTGTGCTGTCTCCGAGGATGAAGAAGATCTGAGAGTAAAACTCGCCATAGTAGCCAACGGGCAATTCCAGAGGCAGAAGCAAAAAAGCCTCGGGCGTACAGTTATTGCCGCCCGAAAGAACCTTTAGGTCGAAGTCCTTATTGCCTTCGAACCGCCCGACTTGACCCTCTGCGTCGGTGATATGGACGTCAAACTTGTAGTTCCCGTTCTGGTCACAACTCAAGCCGGACAGGATACCATCGGAGGAAAGCGAGATGCCATCGGGCAACTCACCGCCGACAAGCTGAAAAGTATACGGGGGAACACGGCCCTGCGGCTCAATGACATAGCCATAGGTACGTCCACCCGTGACATCCGTAGGTTTCGTTTCGACGCTGATTCCGTTGTCGGTTTCGAGTTTTTGCGACAATCCCCGAACATTCGGCGAAGGCGCATTGGGCGCTCCCTCTTCTGAATTGAGGACGAGCGGAGCAAGGAGTGTTGTGGCAAAAAGAACGTCAAATGCTGTGTTGTCGCCCGTAGGCGGGTCAAATATTCCGCGGGTCGACATCTGGAAAGCCAGCAATTCGGGCGGCCCACGCGCGCGGACCACGCTGACGGTCCAAGCGTAGGCGCCTTTCTGTGCGGGTGTTCCGCTCAGCTTCCAATTTTCATCAATCTGCAAACCGTCAGGCAATACACCATCGACAACCGAAACGCTTTCAACAGGATTTTGCGGATCTTCTCGTGCCAGAGTGTGTTCAAATGGGAGACCAACCAGAGCTTCGGAGAGTTTGACGGGCTCCAAGGCCTGTTGCGCCATCGCAAACTTGGCAACGGCAACAACGAGAAACACGCTCGCAAAAAAACAGGTCAAAATGCGGCGGTACAGTCGCAAGTTTTCTCCGCAATACAACAAGGTTCGACTCAGTGCAGCCCGACTAGCCTAGGGAAGCCAAAGTGGTACGTCTATCCTGTTGATTATGATTCAAATTTTTTGGGTCAGATGCGCGATACGGGCGCGGTCAAGACCACTGCAAACAATTTCATTTGGTGAAATTTTCAATTTCAGGCAACAATCTGCTGGTTTGGCACATTTTATAGGTGAATTGTCGCCAGTTCAAAAACCGATGGCAGGAATTGGCAAGCCCATGCCATAGACATTAACCGCGCAGGCTTTACATACCCCTCGACGCTTGCAGAACGCACCGAATACCCCCCTCTGCCGCTGTCGAAACTGCTGCTGAAAACCTGTTATTTTGGGGACCCCCATGCCTGCTCATTTGTTTCTGATGTGGACTTTGCCGATCGCGGCACAACCTTCCAAAGCCGTGAATGGCACTGCCAATCCAACTGGCTCCTTTTTCTGGGCCACGACCAAGGCAGGACAGCGTGCCGACCTGATCTCGGAAACCAAAGCAGACAACGACAACAAATCGCCCCTGAAACGGCCGAGCTGGCTGCGCGACTGATCCTTATTTTGGCGGCACGTCCACAGCTGGCGCACTTGGTTTGATGTCCACCAGAGGCGTACCGTCAAAACAGTCGATTGCGTCGATCCCGATACGTCCGGCGGCTTGATCCAACGACGTTATGCGCACGGCCGCCAACGAGATCGGGTTCACCCGGTTAGGGGATCGCAGCGCAAACGTTCCCCGCGCACTGTCGTGGTGGCGGGGGCGTTGTGTAATCAAGTCGCGATGGGCTTGATCCATCCAGTAAAAAAGCAAAATCCCCTGCCCCACCTCAAGACCGGTCAATCCTTCGACAAACGGCAGATCCAGCTCGACGATGGCACCTTGTCCGGTTTCGCGCGCACGCGTCACATTCTTCGGGCAGTTGCCTCGCGACCAAGGTGTTCGAATGCGACCGATAAAGCGGATTTCGGCATCCACCCGTTCCAACGGATCAAAGTCCAGTTGCTTTTCGCCATGTCGGATCTCGGTTTTTTCGCCCATACCGGCCCTCAATAAATCAACCAAACCAATCCCAGCGTGATCGGCGGGAAGGCCACCAGAATGCCAACCCGTACGATATCCGCCAGAACAAACGGCGCGGTGCCCTTGAACGTCTCGCGGATTGGAATGTCGCGCGCCATCGCATTGATCACAAACAGGTTCATACCCACTGGTGGTGTAATGAGCCCCACCTCGACCACGATCAGAACAATGATCCCGAACCAAAGTGCAAAGTCCTCGACGCTCATGCCAAAATCAAGCGCCGTCATAATTGGGAAAAAGATCGGCACAGTCAGAAGCACCATCGACAAGCTGTCCATGACGCAACCAAAGATCAGATAAAGCACCAACACACACAGCAACACGAACATCGGTGAGAAGCCCTGGTCCGCTACCCATTGGGCTGAAGTCTGAGGCAGTTGGGTCAATGCGAGGAAGCTGTTGAACATGCCCGCACCGAGAACGATGAAAAAGATCATCGCTGTCGAGTTCGCGGTGGACAGGATGGACTGCACCAGTTTTGACCGGTTAAGTCCGCCGGATACCAACGCCACAAGCCCTGTGCCCATTGCCCCCACCGCAGCGGCCTCGGTCGGAGTGAAAATGCCGGTGTAGATGCCTCCGACCACGGCACCAAAAATCACGATAACCGGCCAAACAGCGACCAACGCGCGGAACCGTTCGCCCATGGGAACAGCTGGCAAGGCATCGCCGGACTTGGGCACCACCCTTACATAGATCGCGACCACCACCATGTAGGCGATTGCGGCCAGAATTCCGGGGACAAAGGCTGCAACAAAGAGCTTGGCGATGTTCTGCTCGGTAAGGATCGCGTAGATCACAAGGATGACCGACGGCGGTATGAGGATACCGAGCGTACCGCCTGCCGCGAGCGTGCCTGTTGCCAGCGGTCCGGAATAGCCGTACCGCCGAAGCTCCGGCAGCGCGACTTGGCCCATAGTGGCTGCTGTCGCCAATGAGCTGCCGCAAATCGCCCCAAAGCCAGCGCAGGCACCGATGGCCGACATTGCGACCCCACCCTTGAGGTGCCCAAGCCACGCCTCCGCCGCCTTGAACAACCCTTTGGACATGCCGGAGTGCGTCGCAAATTGTCCCATCAGAAGGAACAGCGGCACAATCGAGAGTGAATAGCTTGAAAATGTACTGAACGTCAGGTTCTTGAGCTGCCCCAGAACCATCAAGTGGCTGCCCATGATCATCCATGTGCCGCCAACACCGACCCCCATCATCGCCAACCCGATCGGCACACGCAGAAAGATTAGCACCAACAGGACGGGAAAGGACCAGATGCCAATTTCCAGATTGCTCATACTCCACCTCCGGGCAGTGCCTTGAGGCTTCGGAACACGCAGAACACCGAGACAATCACGAATGCTGCGGCGCCCACCAGGGCGGCTGCGTACGCCTGCCAAATCTCGATCTGAAGAATAAACGTGGTCTCGAAGTAAGACTTCTTGTCCAGCATTCCGAGCCACAAGCGCCACGCAATTATGATTGCGGCGAAGGCCATGCCCACATCAGCCACCAGATCAAGCACCCTGTTCCCCACATTGCCAAACGATTGCTGAAACAGGTCTACCCGCGCGTGACCGCGCACGTATTGGCAGTAGGGCAGGAATGCGAATATGGCGAAAGCCATGCCCATCTCGAGGAGTTCCACATCACCGCTGACCGGTTTCAATCCCAGCGGGATCAACGCCCGCCCTGTGATTGATACGCACACCATAATGACAAGTGCGATCAGCACCGCGCCACCGGCCAAAGCCACGGCGCGGGCCAGCCAGCCCACTGCCTTATCTATTCTTCGGTACAAGTGGTATCCCTCCCATGCGTCCGGCCAGAATGGCCACGCAGAGGCACCTGTCAACAGTTACAAAAATTCAGGGGCCGGGCGTCGCGCCAAGGCTGTCGAGAATGGGGCAATCCGGACGGTCATCGCCTGCGCAACTGGTGACCAGATGGGCCAAAGTCGCGCGCATTTCCTGAAGTCCGGCTATTTTTGCATCTATATCGGCAAGGTTTTGTTGCGCCACCTGTTTGACATCTGCCGAGGCGCGGCCGCGATCCTCGTAAAGCGCCAGCAGCGTTCTACAATCCTCGATGGTGAAACCGAGCGAACGGGCACGCCCGATAAAGGCCAGCTTGTGCAGATCCTTTTCCGAAAACTGCCGATAGCCGTTGGCGCTGCGGGCGGGCCGTATAAATCCAATATCCTCGTAGTAGCGGATCGTCTTGGCCGGAAGGCCGGAACGCTCAGCCACATCTCCGATATTCATGGTGTTGCCTCCTCTGGCATTTCGGCCTTAACCGAGCGAAGACGCAACGCGTTGCTCAGGACAAAGACACTGGAGAGCGCCATAGCTCCCGCCCCCAACATGGGCGACAGAAGTGGTCCTCCGAACAAATATAAAGCACCTGCCGCGACCGGGATCAGCGCGATGTTGTAGGCGAACGCCCAGAAAAGGTTCTGCCGGATATTGCGGATCACCATTTGGGAAATAGTCACCGCATTCACCACGCCGCGCAAATCGCCTGACATCAACACGACGTCCGCAGCCTCAATAGCCACGTCGGTTCCAGTTCCAATAGCAATTCCGACGTCTGCCGCAGCAAGGGCCGGGGCATCGTTGATGCCATCACCGACAAAGGCGACCGAACCGACTTCATCAGAAAGCGCTTTCAAAGCGTGCACTTTTCCCTCGGGCAACACTTCGGCAACCACGTGATCAATACCAAGCTGGACGGCCAACGCTTCGGCCGTGGCGCGGTTGTCTCCGGAAATCATCGCCGTTTTCAGCCCCATACTGTGCAGGGCGTCTACCGCCGCGCGGCTCGCGGGTTTTACGACATCGGAAACCGCGAGCAAGCCCGCCAGTTTTCCGTCAATTGCCGCGAAAACCGGCGTTTTTCCGTTACTTGCGAGCCTGTCGGCCGCCACTCGAAATCCCGCTACGGACACACCTTCGCTCTCAAGGAACCTGTCTGCGCCGATGACAACAGCGCGGCCATCGACGTCGGCGCGCAACCCCATGCCAGCCACCGCTTCAAAACGTTCGACCGGCGGCAAAGCAACGCTGCCAGCAGCCGCGATAATTGCCCGCGCAAGCGGATGCTCCGAGCCTTGCTCTGCGGCTGCGATCAAGCGCAATACCTCTGCCTCGTCAAATCCCTCCGAAACGACGAAGTCGCTGAGACTTGGCCGCCCTTCGGTCAAAGTGCCGGTTTTGTCAAAGGCCACGACGTTGCAGTCACGCAGGCGTTGCAAAGCATCGCCGCGACGGAAAAGGACACCCAGCTGTGCCGCCCGGCCTGTGCCGACCATAATCGAGGTGGGCGTTGCCAGCCCCATGGCACAGGGGCATGCGATGATCAGAACCGCAACACCCGCGACCATGGCGTGACCCAATGCAGGAGACGGGCCAAAAACAAACCAAGCAAGGACCGTCAGCGCAGCGACGGCAATGACAACCGGAACAAAAACAGCGGTGATGCGGTCGACCATTCCTTGAATGGGAAGCTTCGCCCCTTGGGCCTCGCGGACCATGGTGATGATTTGCGCCAACATCGTGTCCGCGCCAACGGCCTCGGCTTCATAACGCAGTACACCCTGCCCGTTCACCGTACCCCCGACAACCAACGTTCCAACGGTTTTCTCGACCGGTACAGGTTCACCGGTGATCATGGCTTCGTCGACATACGACACCCCGTCAAGCACACGCCCATCGACGGCTATCTTCTCGCCCGGGCGAACCACGACGACGTCTCCAACGGCGATTTCGTCTATTCCGATCTCTTTTATCTCGCCTTTTCTCTCAACCCGCGCCACACGCGGCTGCAACCCAACCAGCTTACGGATCGCTTCCCCGGTGCGCCCTTTTGCCCGCGCTTCCATCCAACGGCCAGCAAGAATGAGAACGACAATAACCGCTGCCGCCTCATAATAGACGTGCGCCGTACCAGCAGGCAGCAACCCCGGTGCAAAGGTCGACACTACAGAAAACAGAAACGCCGCGCTGGTGCCCATCGCTACAAGCGAATTCATGTCGGGCGCGCCTTTGAAGAGTGCCGGAAATCCCTTGGAATAAAACTGTCGCCCGGGACCTGCCAACAGAATGGCGGTCAATAGAAACTGGAGGATGTGGCTATTTGTGGTTCCCACATTGGCGGCAACCCAATGATGCAAAGGCGGGTACAAATGCCCGCCCATTTCGACCAGAAAGACAGGCAAAGCCAACGCCGCCGCAAAAATCACTTTCTTTTTCAGGATCGCTGCCTCGTCGGCCTTGCGATCGACCACGGGGTCTTCAGCCCGTTGCACCCGCGCCGGGTACCCTGCTCGGGTGGACAAAGCCGCGACTTGCGAAGCGGTAACAACACCCTCGGCATAGCGCACCTGTGCTGTCTCGGTCGCGAGATTGACCGAAACGTCGATCACGCCTTGCCCCTTCTTGAGAGCAGTTTCAGCCCGACGCACACATCCCGCACAGGTCATGCCCGAGATGTCCAGCGTGGTATCCGCCAATCTTGCGGGGTAGCCGGCTTTGTCCAATGCCGCAAAAAGGTTTCGAGCTTGCGCAGGCGCGTCAAACACAACGTGACCCGTTTCGGTCGCAAGGTTGACCGTGGCCTCGCTGACACCAGCGACACCCGCAAGCGCTTTTTCAGCGCGGCCAACACAGCCCGCACAGTTCAGCCCGTCAATTTGGAAATCCAACACATGCGCCGTCATTGAGTCGCCCTTTTGTCCTGCCTGACAGGCTACATAAGGCTTCCAGTTGGTGGAAGGTCAAGCAATCCCCTTGCATGGCAGCCATGCAGGAAACGCCCTAAAAACAAGGCTTAAGGCAAAAAATGCTGAGTTGAATGCAAAGGTGCTTCGGCAAATATCTGCAAAATTTGAATTTCTGGTTTGAAATCTGATTTAATTTGAGGCAAAAACTAATTGGAGGAGACACTAAGGAGAGGCCCATGTTTGTGGGAATCGACCTTGGCACATCCGGCCTGCGCGCGCTTTTGATTGATGAAGCCCAACAGGTCGTGGCAGCCAAGGAAGCATCATATGACACATCCCGTCTGCATGCTGGCTGGAGCGAACAGCTCCAATCAGACTGGACAGACGCCTGCATCAAGGTTTTTGCAGACCTGCGCGCCGAAGCCCCCGACGCCGTCGCCGCAATTCGCGGAATCGGAGTATCAGGGCACATGCATGGTGCCAACTTGCTGGATGCGGAAGGGACCCCCCTGCGCCCCTGCATGATGTGGAATGACACAAGATCCGTCGAACAAGCTGCTAGGCTGGACGCCACCGAAAACGTGCGCGACCTGTCGGGCAACATAGTTTTTCCGGGCTTTACCGCACCCAAGGTTGCCTGGGTGGCAGAAAACGAGCCCGAGATTTTCGCGAAGACAGCCAAGGTCCTGCTGCCAAAAGACTACCTGAACTTCTGGCTGACCGGAATTTACGCTTCCGACATGAGTGACAGCGCAGGTACAAGCTGGCTGGATGTTGGCGCCCGGGACTGGTCTGGCGACCTGCTGTCGGCTTCGGGCATGCGACGCGACCAGATGCCGGACCTTTTTGAAGGGTCGGACGCCATCGGAGCCGTGCGCGCCGAGATCGCATCTATGCTTGGCCTGCCTGAGGGCGTAGTTGTCGCGGCCGGTGCCGGAGACAATGCGGCAGCGGCCTGTGGTATCGGTGCATTAGGAGAAGGCGACGGGTTTGTTTCGCTTGGCACATCCGGCGTCTTGCTGACAGGGCGCGACGCATACGCGCCGAAGCCGGCCAGCGCAGTGCATACTTTCTGTCACGCGATACCGGACCGCTGGTATCAGATGGGTGTCATATTGGCGGCGACAGACAGCCTCAACTGGCTGTCACGCAATGTGCAGGAAAGCCCCGCCGATCTCACCAAGGCGCTCGGAAACACAATCAATGGCCCCGGCAAGATGCGGTTTCTGCCCTACCTTTCCGGCGAACGCACGCCGCACAACGATGCCGATATTCGCGGCGCCTTTATCGGGCTGGACATTGCTTCCGGCCACGAAGCGCTCACACAGGCCGTCCTTGAAGGGGTAACCTTTGCCCTGCGTGACAACCTCGAAGCGCTGAAATCCACCGGCGCCAAGCTTGATCAGGTCATTGCCATTGGCGGCGGCTCTCAATCTCCATACTGGGTGGAACTTATCGCAACCGTTCTGAACCTGCCGATCGCATTGCCCAAGGCAGGCGAATTCGGCGCCGCTCTTGGCGCGGCCCGGCTTGCAATCTGCGCTGCCGAAAATACCGATCCCGTCGAGACCATGACACGTCCGGAGATTGATCAAACCATCCAACCGCGCAGCGACCTGCGCGACGACTACGAAGCGGCCTATGCCGCGTTCCGCAACTCTTACTCCGGCATAAAGGCCCTGCAATCATGACCGATTTTTTCTCCGGCATCGCCCCCGTCAAATACGAAGGCGCAGACAGCACAAATCCTCTGGCGTTCCGCCACTACAATCCCGACGAAGTGGTCATGGGCAAACGCATGGAAGATCACCTGCGCTTTGCTATCGCCTATTGGCACTCCTTTGCCTGGGAAGGCGGCGACCCCTTTGGCGGGCAAACCTTTGTGCGCCCATGGCACCCGCAAGACCAGATGGCGACAGCAAAAGTGAAAGCGGACGCCGCCTTCGAAATGTTCGACATCTTGGGCCAACCGTACTTCTGCTGGCACGACGCCGACATTCGTCCCGAGGGCGACAGCTTTGGTGAAAGCCTCAAAAACTTTGAGGAAATCATCGATTACTTCGAAGAAAAAATGAGCACCCGAAAGGTCAAACTCCTCTGGGGCACAGCCAATATGTTCAGCCATCGTCGCTGGATGTCAGGCGCTTCGACGAACCCCGACCCCGAAGTGTTCGCCTACTCGGCCGCGACCGTAAAAACCTGTATGGACGCCACCAAAAAGCTTGGCGGCGAGAATTATGTCCTTTGGGGCGGTCGCGAAGGCTACGAAACGCTGCTCAACACGGATATGGGCCGTGAACTCGACCACATGGGTCGCTTCCTCAACATGGTTGTCGACTACAAACACAAGATCGGTTTTGAGGGGCAGATCCTTGTCGAGCCCAAGCCTCAGGAACCGTCAAAACATCAATATGATTTTGACGCCGCCACCTGCTACGGGTTCCTGCAAAAATACGGCCTGGAAAACGAGGTGAAACTGAACCTCGAGCAAGGCCACGCCATCCTCGCCGGCCACAGCTTCGAACACGAGATCGCCACCGCCGCGGCTTTGGGCGTGCTGGGCAGCATCGATATGAACCGCAACGACTATCAATCCGGGTGGGACACAGATCAGTTCCCCAACAACGTGCCTGAAGTGGCGTTGGCCTATTACCACATCCTCAAGGATGGTGGCTTCACACAGGGCGGCACCAACTTCGACGCGAAGCTGCGTCGGCAATCTCTGGATGCCGACGACCTGATCGCGGCACATGTCGGCGGCATGGACATCTGCGCACGCGGGCTCAAGGCAGCGGCGGCCATGATTGAGGATGGCGGGCTGGAAGACGCCATCAAAGATCGTTACGCCGGTTGGGACACTCCCGAAGCACAGGCGATGCTGGGGTCCGATCTTGCTACCATTTTTGACAAGGTAGCTGGCGAAGGCATCAATCCGGCGCCAAAATCCGGTCGTCAGGAAATGCTGGAAAATTACGTGAACCGTTTTGTCTGACACACAGTCATGACAAGCTGATTGAAACGAACTCCCCTCGCGCCTTTGCCGGCGCGCGGGGATTTGAATATCCAAGGACAGCCATGCGCCATTTGCTTGCCTCAGCCCTATTGACCCTGCCCCTCGCAGCCGGCGCGACAGAAGTGCCAAAACCAAACGCGGTTTTCCCGGCGCAGGACGAGGCGGAGGTTCGACTGGGTTGGCAACTGTTCTATGACCCGATCTTGTCAGGCAACCGCTCGGTAAGCTGCGCCACATGTCACCACCCTGATCTTGGCACTTCTGATGGGCTGTCTCTCGGACTGGGCGACGGGGCAACCGGTCTCGGGACCAACCGCGTCATTGATCCACAAAACCCGCCGGAACAACGCATCCCGCGCAACGCGCCCGCGCTTTGGAACCTAGGCGCAACAGAGTTCACCGTGTTTTTTCATGATGGCCGTTTGGAAGACGATCCGTCCCGTCCATCGGGGATACGGACCCCATTGGGCACCGAAATGGAAATGGGATTTACAAATGCGCTGGCTGCGCAGGCCATGTTCCCGGTTCTATCCGGCGACGAAATGGCCGGCCATTACTCGGAAAATGATGTGGCCCAAGCTGTGCGCCTCGGACGTCTGACCGGCGACGGCGGTGCATGGGACATACTGGCGAAACGGGTGGAGGCAATCCCCGCCTATCGCGCTGCATTTGACGAGGTGATCGGCGCGGAAACCCCGATTCATTTCACACATATCGCCAATGCCATGGCCGCCTTTATCACCTTTGAATGGCGCGCCGATCAAAGCCCGTTTGACGCCTTTCTTCGCGACGGCACACCCCTAGACGGCAAGGCCACCGCAGGCATGGACCTTTTCTACGGAAAAGCTCAATGCAGCACTTGCCACAGTGGCCTTTTTCAAACCGACCACGATTTTCACGCCATTGCCATGCCTCAGATAGGACCCGGCAAGGCAGCGCGGTTTGAACGCCATAACCGCGATGTTGGCCGTGGGCGTGTGACCGGAGAAGCCGGTGATTTTTATGCCTTTCGCACGCCGTCCTTACGCAATGTGACGGAGACCGCGCCCTACGGGCATGCGGGTGCCTATGCTTCGTTGGAAGACGCGGTGCGCCATCACCTGGATCCCGAAGCAGCGCTTGCGGCCTATTCCATCGAGATTGCTGTCCTTAGCGATGGCACCTTTGCCAACGACACAGCACTCATGGAGAAGGCCGCCGAAGTTGCAGCGGTTGCGGCAGCAAACGAGTTGCAGCCAATCAGCCTTACGGATCAGGAAGTAGACGAGTTGCTCGCTTTTTTGGGCGCCCTAACAGATTACGACAGTCTAAAAGGTCGTCTTGGCGTTCCCGAAAACGTACCCTCCGGCCTGTCGGTCGATAGATAATCTTCCGAGTCCAAAGCCCACGACCTAAGCGATGTTGGCTAAATTAGTACTCTACGACAGCCAGCCCGTCGCCATCTGCCCACAGCATCCAGACCGCACCAGCGTCCAGTTCAATCCAGTCACTCGCTGCGCCTCCCGGCCAAATGACACGTGCTTGAACTGCATCAAACGAACCCAGACCGAAATGTTCGGGCGCCGCGACGCCCCCTGCGTGGCCACCGCCAACAACGACCTCACGCACATATGTCCGCTCGCCGGCTTTAACCTCAATAAACGCCCCGACCGCATCACCGTTGCCGTCCTCGCCGAGCAGAGTCACACCGACCCAGTTACCGGTTGCATTACTGACATTGCGATAAATTTCCATGGGCGCGCGGCGATTGACCACCACCAGATCGAGCAGGCCATCATTATTCAAATCCGCCAACGCCGCGCCCCGCGACCGGTGCAGCGTATCGATGCCCGCGTCGCTGCCGCGCTCTTCAAACGTGCCGTCTGACTTTTGAACCAACAAATTGTTCGGATCGTCCATTGCCGCATCGGGCATTTGTTCGACATTGCCTTTCGCGATGAACACGTCATCCAACCCGTCGTTATTCACATCGCCGAACGCAATGTGCCAACCCGTAGATGGCCGCCCGTCCCCTCCGGTATAAGGCCTATGCGCCGAGGTGCCTTTTTCGTAAGGAACATCCTCGAATGCCGGTCCTTGGCCCCCGCTCAAACGCATCAGCCGCTGATCTCCCATCGAGCTGAGGAACACCTCGCTCAGGCCGTCAAAATCCAGATCACGGCTCGCGATCCCCATGCCCCAAAGCATGTGCGTCGCCCATCCATCGGCCTCTTCAAACAGGCGTGGTGTTTCTTCCATCGCCCACATCTGTTCGGCGCCACCTTTGACATAATAGTGCCGATCGTTGCTCATCCGCAGGTCAGCCCGCCCTTGTCGCCCCCAATCGGAAAACAGGATCGACAGCGGACAGAATCCCGGTTCGAGGACAGTCTTGACATAGCCGTCGCCATTCGGACGAAACAAAGTGTTGGAGTCGCAGGCCTCAAACGGCCCGTCGGGATTGTTCCTGTCGACATAGTTGCCAAATGCCATGGTCGGCAGGCTGTTCCCGGCTTCCCAGGTGGCCGAAAACGCGGTTGTCCATCCGTCGCCACCATCGAACCCGTCAATTTCCATCGGTCGGAACGAACATTCCGGCCCGCCTTTGAGCAATTTGTTTTCTCCAACCCGCAGGACAACGAGGTCGCGCCAGCCGTCGCCATCGATATCGAGCGCATAGACGCCAGTCACTCCGGTCATCGCCAAAACATCAGGTGTGGCAACGTCGAACCGGATGTCGCCGCCGACTTCGGAACGATTGCGCATCAAAACGGCTGGGTTTTCGCCGCCAGCCGCCACAAGATCCACCAATCCGTCACCATCGCAGTCTGACACCGCGACGCCACCGCCGACAAAGTGCTCCCATCCGCCGTCATAAACGTGATCATCGACAGCGACTGGCGCAAAGCGCACTTCCGCGCCGACATTGGTTGCCGACACACCGACGCAAAGCGCCACCCAAGACTTAAGCCACATGTTCCTTCATTTCCTGCAAAGCGAGTTCGGAGACGTTATCCAGCGCATAGGCCGCGGCACCGCGCGCCCACATCTGGTTGCCCCACTTGTGCACCACCACTTCAGGCGGCGCCTTGTCGACCTGAACGATGAGCTTGCGCATGACCTCTATGACTTCTTCGGCGTAGAGATGGCTGGCCTGCATCTGCTCACCCGCGAGGATGATCAGTTCCGGATCAAAAATGTTTACGAGATTGGCAAGCCCCATGGCGAACATCCGGCCGGCCCGTTCCACGATTGAACCTGCCACGGCATCGCCGTGCTTCGCCGCTTCAAGGAGTTCATCCACCTGCCGGCTGTCCTGACCGCCACTTGCACTCATAGCTTCGCGCAACAAGGCGTAGTCGGCAACGTAGGCCTCAAGGCATCCGCGCTGGCCACAGCGGCAAAGAGCGCCCTCCAGTTGTACTTTGGTGTGACCGAACTCCGCACCGCAACCGCGCGTGCCGCGATAAATTTCGTCACCGATCACGACGCCCATACCGACACCGCTTTCAATCGTCACCACAATGAAATCCGAATGCCCCTGTCCGAGACCGAAACTCTTTTCAGCCATCGCCACAAGGTTCGCGTCGTTGTCCAGAAAGACCGGTATGGACAGCGTATCCGTGAGGATTTGCCCGAACTCCACGTTTCGGGAGGTCAAAGAGGGCGACCAGTGCACAAACCCACGTGGCGCATCCACGATCCCCGCGATGCCAAGGCCAAAGCCCGACACATCGACAAGACCGCGCCCCACTTTGGCAGCCAGATCGCCGACATGCCCAGCCAGAATTGATGCAAGGTCCGATGCTTCATTTGCGGTCTGCTCCAGTTCAACTTCGTGGTCGGCCAACTGCCGCCCTTCAAAATCCAGAAGCACCAGTGAAACGGACCGGTTGGAAATCTTGGCGCCTGCAATCAGCCGCGCGTCGCCACGAACTTTAAGGTCGACCTTTGGCCGTCCTCTACGCGCATCTTTGTCACCAGATTCGCTTGTCACCTCCTCAATCAGGCCCTCGCGCAGCAACTCCGCCGTGATCGTGGTGACCGTTGCGCGGCTGATTCCGGTGTGTTCCGACAAGCTGATCCGGGGAATCCGCCCATGCCGTCGAATTTCCGCAAACAACGTCCTGCGCCCGATTTCTCTTTGATTCACCGACATATAGACCACTTCCTTCCTTGCCGCGGTCGCCAAAACTCTGCGTGCGCTTGACGGCCTCGGTCCGACGAGGTGTCGCCAAATTACTGATTTTTTCAAGACTAGCTTATTTAATTTGATTTACAAATTTAATCCGCTAACATGGGTTCACCAGCCCGCAGAGTGATTCACGGTGTGAGCGTCTGTCGGGAACTGGATCGAATATTGGGAGGAAACCATGAAACTATTCGCATCCGCGACGGCGATCATCGCCGGCGCACTTATGAGCACCGCCGCGCTGGCCGACGACCTTGTGATTGGCGTAAGCTGGTCCAACTTCCAGGAAGAACGCTGGAAAACAGACGAAGCCGCCATCAAAGGCGCGCTGGACGCCGCAGGCGCCAAATATATCTCTGCTGACGCACAAAGCTCCTCGGCCAAGCAGCTGTCCGACATCGAAAGCCTGATCGCTCAAGGCGCAGATGCTCTGATCATTCTGGCACAGGACGCCTCCGCAGTTGGTCCGGCGGTTCAAGCCGCAGCAGACGAAGACATTCCTGTCATCGCATATGACCGCCTGATCGAAGACGCACGTGCCTTCTATCTGACTTTTGACAACGTCGAAGTTGGCCGCATGCAGGCGCGCGCTGTTCTGGCCGCTATGCCCAAAGGCAACTACGTCATGATCAAAGGCTCGCCGACTGACCCGAACGCAGACTTCCTGCGTGGTGGCCAGCAAGAAGTGCTGCAGGCAGCAATTGACTCGGGTGACATCACCATCGTTGGTGAAGCCTACACCGATGGCTGGGTTCCTGCGAACGCACAGCGCAACATGGAACAGATCCTGACCGCCAACGACAACAACGTTGACGCTGTGGTCGCCTCCAACGACGGCACCGCAGGTGGTGTTGTTGCTGCCCTGACCGCTCAAGGCATGGAAGGCATTCCGGTATCTGGTCAGGACGGCGACCACGCTGCTCTGAACCGCGTTGCCATCGGCACCCAGACCGTATCAGTTTGGAAAGACGCACGCGCATTGGGCGCGGCAGCTGGCGAGATCGCGGTATCTCTGGCGAAAGACATGGCCGTTGAAGGCGCAGCCGAGTGGACTTCCCCGGGCGGCACCACCATGAACTCCATGTTCCTGGCACCGGTTCCTGTGACCGCGGATAACCTGAACGTTGTTCTGGACGCCGGCTGGATCGAGAAAGACGCACTCTGCGCTGGCTCCGACAACGCAGCCTGCAAATAAAACTGCCTGCCCCTCTGACCCGTCAGAGGGGCACACCACCACTCCCCCCCAAAAAGCAATAAACTTTGCTGTTGCGGCTCAAATCGCACAGTATCTCTGTGCACTCATATCGCCGCGACCGAAGAGGTAACGCAAAATGCAAAACCAAGCTAAATCCCTGATCAACAAGCTGGGCTTGGATCCTCGCCTGCTTGGCATGATCGGCGCGCTTGTGGTGATTTGGATCGTCTTCGGCATCGTCACCGAAGGCCGCTTCCTGACACCCCGAAACTTTTTCAACGTCTCAGTACAAACCGCTTCCGTCGCCGTTATGGCCACCGGGATGGTCTTTGTCATCGTAACACGCCACATCGACCTCTCGGTCGGCTCCATGCTTGGCTTCATCGGCATGACCGTCGCTGCCCTTCAGGTGCAGGTTCTGCCGGATCTCCTCGGCCTCGGCCATTGGTCCATCTGGATCATTGCAGTGTTCGCAGCCATTCTGATGGGCGCTGCACTGGGTGCGTTTCAGGGCTGGGTCATCGGTTACCTCGCCGTTCCGGCCTTCATCGTCACTCTCGGTGGGTTGCTGGTCTATCGCGGCGCGATGTGGTGGGTCACCAAGGGCCAGACGCAAGCTCCTCTGGATACAACTTTCCGCCTTCTGGGTGGTGGCGCCGAAGGCACCCTCGGCGAAACACTCAGCTGGGTTTTCGGTATTGTCGCAGCAATCGCGGCAGTCGTGATGATTATCCTGAGCCGCCGTAACAAGGCGAACCATGGCTTTACCGTGAAACCCGCCTGGGCCGAAGGCATCCTGATAGCCATCGCTGCTGGTGGTATCATGCTTTTTGTCTGGATCATGAACAGCTATCCGATCCCGAAAGGTGCAATGAAGCGCATCACAAAGGCACAGGGCATCGAATACACAGACGGCATGGTCTGGAACCATGGCGTAGCCATTCCTGTCGTGATCCTACTGATCGTTGCCATCGGCATGACCATTGTCGCAACCCGAACCCGGTTTGGCCGCTACATCTATGCAACAGGCGGCAACCCAGAAGCAGCCGAACTCTCCGGCATCAACACCCGCTTCCTGACGGTGAAAATCTTTGCCCTGATGGGCGCGCTGACCGGCATCGCCGCGGTGATCGCATCAGCCAGACTGAACGCCGTTGACGTTGGCCTTGGAACACTGGACGAACTGCGCGTCATCGCAGCAGCCGTTATTGGCGGGACCGCTCTGGCCGGTGGTGCCGGCACCATCTACGGCGCAGTTATCGGCGCACTCATCATGCAATCTCTGCAATCGGGCATGGCTTCGGTGGGCGTGGACGCGCCGCTTCAGAACATCGTCGTAGGTGTAGTGCTTGTCTTCGCGGTCTGGGTCGACATCGTCTACCGTCGCCGCACCGGCGCATAACCGCAGAAAAGGGAGAACCATTATGGACACTCAAACCCCTCTCGTAGAAATGCGCGACATCCACATCTCGTTCGGCGGTATCCACGCAGTAGACCACGTGTCTGTTGACCTGAAACCGGGTGAAGTTGTCGGCCTGCTCGGCCACAACGGCGCTGGCAAATCCACGCTGATCAAAATTCTGTCTGGCGCCTATCAGGCCGATGGCGGTGAAATCTATATCAACGGTGAAAAAGCGGAAATCCACAATCCGCGCGACGCGCGGCGTTACAACATCGAGACCATCTACCAGACTCTTGCGCTGGCCGATAACCTCGATGCCGCCTCCAACCTGTTCCTTGGTCGGGAACTCGTCACGCCTCTGGGCTTTGTCGATGACGACGCAATGGAGGCCGAATGTCGCAAGATCATGGGCAAGCTCAACCCGAACTTCAAAAAGTTCAACGAGCCTGTCTCCGCCCTGTCGGGCGGTCAGCGTCAATCCGTGGCAATTGCCCGCGCGGTGTACTTCGACGCAAAAATCCTGATCATGGACGAACCGACCGCAGCTCTTGGCCCCCACGAAACCCAAATGGTTTCCGAGCTGATCCAACAGCTAAAGGCACAGGGCATCGGCATCTTCCTCATCAGCCACGACATTCACGATGTTATGGAACTTTGCGATCGAGCCAGCGTCATGAAGAACGGAAAACTGGTGGGTACCGTTGATGTGAAAGACGTGACCGACGACGACCTGCTGGGCATGATCATTCTGGGCAAACGCCCCGAAGGCGTGAACGTTCAGGGCTAAGACTACTTAAAGAAAAGGTTGCGGGCGCATGGCATTTCTGGTCAGCGACATCGGTGGAACAAACACTCGTCTGGCTTTGGCTGACGGAGACGGCGTCAATGCAGATACTCTGATGCGCGCCCGCAACGATAATTATGCCAGCTTCGACGATGTGCTGGCAGACTACCTCTCCAAACACGACGCCGCCGATGTGGACGGCATTTGCGTGGCGATCGCCGGCCCAGTGCAAGGCACAATGGGGCGGCTCACCAACCGTGACTGGTCACTGAAAGCAGGCTCGTTCGGCGCCCAATGCGGCGCGGCGCGCGCCGCCATCATCAACGACCTTACAGCCCTCGGTTTTGCGCTCTCACGCAACACTCCGGAATATTTTTTCGGCGCAAAAGACGGTCCGAAGAACGGTCAGGCGCTGGTTGTTGGCATGGGTACCGGCTTCAACGTCAGCCCGACCAAGCGCAGCCTCGCGGGGGCGACTGTCGCGATGGAGGCCGAACTCGGCCATGCCGAACTGCCCTACTCAGTAGCTGCAATCATGCGCGATGATCTTGGTGAGGCCGCCACCGAATTCCAGACCTTCGAGGACATTTTCTGCGGGCCTGGGCTCGAACACCTGCACACAGTGATCAGCGGCAAAGAGCTGGGCGGCGCCGACATCATGGCCGCCTTTGAGGCACAGGATACAGACGCACAACGCACCGTACGCCTGTTCGCACGCGCGCTCGGCCAACTTACCCGCGCCATGATGCACCAATATATGCCGCGCGATGGCATCGCCTTTGCCGGTAGCGCATCGCGCGGCGTTCTGTCTTCCGATGCCTTGCAGGAGTTTATTTCCAGCCTGACCGCCGACGGCCCCGGTATCGTGGACGCCGCCAGCTTCCCGCTCGGCATCATTACCGACGACGCAGCAGCGCTGGAAGGCTGCCGACAGTATCTGGTTCAAACCAGTTGAACAAAGAAAGGCGCGACCAAAGCCGCGCCTTCTGATGTCTCTGATCACCAAGATCACTTCAGATCAAAGCGATCCGCGTCCATGACTTTGCACCATGCGGCAACAAAATCGTTCACCAGCTTGGCCTCGCCATCGGACTGTCCATAGACTTCTGACAGCGCCCGCAGTTGCGAGTTCGAACCAAAGATAAGATCGCAACGGGTCGCGGTCCACTTCGTGGCCCCGGACGCGCTGTCCTTGCCTTCAAACGACCCGTCTCCGGCGTCTGTCCATGACGTACCCATGTCCAGAACGTTGACGAAGAAGTCGTTGGTCAATTGTCCAACGCGGTTGGTGAACACACCGTGGGCCGATCCGCCATGGTTCGCGCCCAGCACGCGCAGGCCACCAACCAGAGCCGTCATTTCCGGCGCGGTCAGGGTCAGAAGCTGCGCCTTGTCCACCAGCAACTCCTCTGGCGACACGGTGTATTGTGCCTTTTGGTAGTTGCGGAAACCATCCGCCGCCGGCTCCATCACCGCAAAGCTTTCGGCATCCGTCTGCTCTTGCGTTGCGTCGCCGCGACCCAATGTGACAGGAACGGAAACGTCGTGTCCTGCGTCCAGCGCGGCCTTTTCGACCCCTGCGGCCCCCGCAACGACGATCAGGTCGGCCATGCTGACTGGTTTGCCAAACGATGCCTTCACGCCTTCCAGCGTGTCCAATACACGCGCCAATTCGAGCGGCTCGTTTGCTGCCCAGTCTTTCTGCGGAGCCAGACGCACCCGGGCCCCATTGGCACCGCCACGCATATCACTTCCGCGGAAGGAAGACGCGCTTGCCCAAGCCGTTTTTACCAGATCGCTCACCGACAGACCCGTGGCCATCACGGCTGCCTTCAACTCTGCAACATCATCTTCGGACAGATCTGTTTCAGACGCTGGAACAACATCCTGCCAGATCAACTCCTCGCTGGGGACTTCTTCGCCAAGATAGCGTGCACGCGGGCCCATATCACGGTGGGTCAGTTTGAACCAAGCGCGCGCAAAGGCATCCTGGAACTCTTCGGGGTTTTCATGGAAGCGCTTTGAAATTGGGCCATAGATCGGATCCATACGCATCGCCATGTCGGCGGTGGTCATCATGGTTTTGACCTTTTGGCTCGCATCGTGGGCTGCCGGGGCCATGTCCTCTTCGGTCACTCCGACCGGTTCCCAAATCCACGCACCGGCAGGCGATTTTGTCAGGTTCCAATCGTACCCGAACAACAGGTCAAAGTAGCCATTGTCCCACTGCGTCGGGTTTGCTGTCCAAGCGCCCTCGATTCCCGATGTCGTGGTGTCACCGCCTTTTCCAGAGCCATGCCCGTTGATCCAACCAAAGCCCATGGCTTCAATTGGAGCAGCTTCCGGCTCAGGGCCAACAAGAGCCGGATCACCAGCACCATGGGCTTTGCCAAAAGTATGCCCACCAGCCACCAGAGCGACCGTTTCCTCGTCGTTCATTGCCATGCGGCCAAAGGTTTCACGAATGTCACGGCCAGAGGCAAGAATGTCGGGTTGCCCATCCGGACCTTCCGGGTTCACGTAAATTAGACCCATCTGCACCGCTGCCAAAGGGTTCTCCAGATCACGGTCGCCGGAGTAGCGCGAATTCTCACCGCCTGACTCTTCGAGCCACTCAGTTTCAGCGCCCCAGTACACGTCTTCTTCCGGCTCCCAGGTGTCGGCTCGGCCACCGGCAAAGCCAAATGTCTTGCCGCCCATGCTTTCGATGGCAGCGTTACCCGCGAGAATAAACAAATCCGCCCAGCTGATCTGATTGCCGTATTTCTGCTTGATCGGCCACAAGAGGCGACGCGCCTTGTCGAGGTTGCCGTTGTCTGGCCATGAGTTCAGAGGGGCAAAGCGTTGCTGACCAGTGCCGCCGCCTCCGCGACCATCTGCTGTGCGGTAGGTGCCCGCCGAGTGCCACGCCATGCGAATGAAAAGGCCACCGTAGTGACCATAGTCTGCCGGCCACCAATCCTGGCTATCTGTCATCAACGCATACAGATCTTCTTTCAGGGCCTTATAGTCCAGCTTTCCGAACTCTTCGGCATAGTCAAAGCCTTCGCCCATCGGGTCAGACTTCGCGGAGTTTTGGTGCAGGATGCGAAGGTTCAGCTGGTTGGGCCACCAGTCGCGGTTCCCGCGTGCTTCGTTGCTCACCGCACCGTGCATTACCGGGCAGCCGCTCGCTTTCATGTCTCCGTCCATAGGGTCCTCCTAAAATCAAATAGTGATGTCACGCGATTCTCTGGAATTATTCTAACAAGCGTATTTCATTGATCGAAGTTGCATTTTCCGATCACATTGATAACTCAAGGCTATGAATAACCTTACACTCCGACAGCTCCGCTATTTCGACGCAGTTGCAACCCATGGGCATTTTGGTCATGCGGCAGACGCCTGTGCCATCTCGCAGCCTGCTCTTTCGGTTCAGATCAAAGACCTCGAGGAAAGCTTTGGTGCGCCGCTGCTTGAACGCACAACGCGCCGGGTTCGGCTGACGGCGTTCGGTGAAGACGTGCTCGGGCGGGTCCGCGAAATTCTGCGCAGCGTGGATGAACTCGGCGACATGGCGCGCGCGGCGCAAAGCGGTCTCGCCGGTCGCCTGCGCCTTGGTGTCATTCCCACAATCGCGCCCTACCTGCTGCCGTCTCTCTTGCGCGACGTAAAATCAACCTTCCCGGAAATGTCGCTGATGGTCCGTGAGACAATGACCGCGAACCTGATTTCAGAACTACATGCGGGTAAGATCGACACGGCCATCGTTGCACTGCCGGTTTCGGAACCCGCCTTCGCTGAAGTTCCGTTGTGGTCCGAGGAATTCGTACTGGTGCGCCCTCATTCCGAGGCCCGCTCGCCCGTACCTGCACCAGAAGCCCTGGAGCGGGAGCGGCTCCTGCTACTTGAAGAAGGACACTGCTTCCGAGATCAGGCGCTGTCTTTCTGTTCCCTGCCCACGGCACGCCCGCACGAAGGTCTGGATGGGTCATCCTTGTCCACGCTGGTGCAAATGGTAGGAGCGGGACTTGGTGTCACCGTAATTCCGGAAATGGCCGTGCCGGTCGACACGCCTTCGGCCAATGTCAACGTCGCGCGTTTTTCCGGTGCACAACCAGCTCGTACAATTGGCATGATTTGGCGAAAGACCAGCCCGCTCTCCGGTCAACTGACATCTCTGGCGGATGTCGTCCGTTTGTCCGGCGAGTCGCTTTCTGCAGGCTACAAAGCCGTCCGAACCACGGAAAAATAGGCCACCGACCGAAAACCGACGTTTTACCGACGTGAAACCGACACTCCCAAAACGCCGCCATTGACGCGTTGCAAACGGCCTCCCTAACGTCAGGAAATCACCAATGGCAATGGGGAGGATCGCCATGAAGTCCCACTACCGTGTTGTCGTGATTGGCGGAGGCGTTGTTGGCGCTTCCGTGCTTTATCACCTCGCCAAATTCGGCTGGACAGATGTCTGCCTGGTTGAAAGATCCGTTTTGACGGCTGGTTCTAGCTGGCACGCGGCCGGCGGTTTTCACGCGCTGAACGCCGATCCTAATATTGCAGCACTTCAAGCCTATACCATTGACCTACTTGAGGAAATCGAGGAGGAGAGCGGGCAATCTGTCGGTATGCACATGACCGGGGGCCTGACGCTGGCGGGCACGCCGGAGCGCTGGGAATGGCTTCAGTCGGCCTATCGGGTTTTCCAAACCATTGGCATTGACGACTGTCGCCTCGTCACCCCGGAGGAAGCAGTAGCTCTAAACCCTGTTATGTCCGGAGATGGAATCCTAGGCGGCCTTTGGGCAGATCGCGAAGGATACATTGACACCACAGGAACCGTTCACGCTTACGCAGGCGCCGCCAAGAAACTTGGCGCGCAAGTCATTGAACACAATAGAGTAATCGAACTCGTTGAAAAGCCTGATGGGTGGGAGGTTGTCACCGAGAAAGGCACGATCACCTGCGAGCACGTGGTCAATGCAGCGGGCCTTTGGGCCAAGCAGGTCGGCCGCATGGCGGGAATTGAACTGCCGGTGTCACCGCTCAATCACCACTACCTGATCACCGACTCCATCCCCGAAGTGGCGGAGCTGGATCGCGAGCTGCCGATGACCGTTGATTTGGAGGGCTTCACCTATATGCGGCAAGACCAGAACGGCATGTTGGTGGGCATTTATGAAATCGACCACGATCACTGGATGATGGACGGAGCCCCATGGGACTATGGGTTTGAGCTGCAACAAGAAGATCTCGGCCGGATCGAAAATGAACTGATGCTGGGCTTTCAGCGGTACCCCTGCCTGAATGACGTAGGCATAAAGACATGGGTCAATGGCGCCTTTACTTTTTCTCCCGATGGAAACCCTTTGGTTGGGCCAGTAAGAGGCAAGCGCAACTACTGGACCGCCTGTGCGGTTATGGCCGGATTCCTGCAAGGCGGCGGCGTTGGAAAGTCTCTGGCCGAATGGATGATACACGGCGAACCGGAAGCGGACGTCTATGGCATGGATGTGGCTCGCTACGGCGATTACGCCCAGAACAAACGCTACATAAAAGAGACAACCGGACAGTTTTATTCACGCCGGTTTGTAATGACTTATCCCAACGAACAACTGCCCGCCGGTCGCCCACTCAAAATGGCGCCAGCGCATTCCGAAATGTCAGCGGCCGGATGTAAATGGGGTGTCAGTTATGGCCTTGAAGTTCCACTATACTTTGCACCCCAAGGCTTTGAAGAAACCCCCTCTCTGCGTAGATCAAATGCGTTTGAAATCGTGGCGGAGGAGAGCCGTGCTGTCCGTGAAAATGTCGGGCTCCTCGACATAACAGGATTTTCTCGATTTGAGGTTTCCGGCCCAAACGCTGCCCGTTGGCTCGATCACATTATGGCCTCCAAACTTCCAGCGCCCGGGCGTGCTCGATTAGCCCCAATGTTAGGGGAGAATGGCAAGCTCAAGGGCGATTTGACGGTCTTCAACTGGGGCGACGAGACTTTCTGGATAATGGGCAGTTACTATTTGCGCGAATGGCACATGCGATGGTTCCGCGATCACATGACGGACGGCGTCAAAGTGCGGGACTTGGGGGACGAAATGGTCGGGTTCTCCCTTTCAGGACCGAAATCTCGAGAGGTTTTGCAACGTGTTGCGGACACTGATGTCTCGACCCTGCCCTTTATGGGATGTGCAGAAATGGATGTTGGCCTCGTCCGCGCCAAAGTTGCGCGGCTTTCCGTGACCGGCGAGTTGGGCTACGAAATCAACTGTCATGCAAGTGACCATATCGCGCTCCGTCGCCTCTTGGTGGAAGCCGGCAAAGACAGCGACATTCGTGAAGTCGGTTTCAACACGCTTTTGTCTTTGAGGATTGAAAAAAGCTTTGGCATTTGGTCCGCGGAATTCACGCAAGGCTACACACCGGGCATGACTGGCATGGATCGCTGGATCGATTGGACAAAACCCTTTGTTGGCAAAAGCATGGCCGAAGCCGAGCGCGACGGGAATGGCCCACCGCAGGTTCAGGTCACCTTAGAGATCGACGCTAAAGACGCTGATGCCAGCGGGTATGAACCGATTTGGCGCAATGGCGAACGCGTCGGGTTTGTGACTTCCGGTGCCTACGGCCACACTGTCGGCAAATCGCTAGCCATGGCACTTGTCGATCCTTCTTGCGCAGAGGTTGGCACGGCACTGACAGTTCACATTGTCGGAGATCAGCGCACTGCTCGCGTTATTCCTCCGTCTCCGTACGATCCTGATGGCAAGGCAATGCGGTTATGAGGCGCGGAGGTCGACGGAGGCCGAGAACCGCTGCATCTGATGCTGTGCGCAAGGTCGACTACCACAACCTTCGCAACCCGTTTCCGCAGATGAAGGTTTTTTCAGACGACCGTATCGCGGCCATTCACGATGCATCGCTCACAGTGCTACGGGACCTTGGCATCAAGGTGCTGTTACCCGAGGCGCGGGAGATATTTCGAAAGGCGGGCGCACGGGTAGTTGGAGAGATGGTCTACATTAACCGGGACCTCGTTGATGCCAGCCTGTTGACGGCTCCCCGTAGCTTTAGGTGCAAAGCGGGGACACGCGCCAAAGACCTGAATATGGAACCCGGCGCGCTATTTTTTCAACCTGGAGCAGGCGCCCCGCATGCCACAGACCTTAAGCGGGGACGACGCCCTGGGACAGGTCAGGATTTTCGTGAATTTGTGCAGATTACGCAGGCGTTTGACGTTTTGCACATGATACCTCCTGTGGTCGAGCCACAGGATATCCCGATGAATTTGCGCCACTACTTCATGATGGATGCGCAGCTGACCTTGGCGAACAAGCTTCCGTTTGTCTTTTCTCGTGGAACACCGCAGGTCATGGAGAGCTTCGAGATGATCCGTGATTTCAGAGGGCTATCGGACGTAGACTTTGCCGCCGATAGCCATTGTTACACGATCATCAACACCAATAGCCCTCGTACGCTGGATGTCCCGATGGCCCAAGGTTTGATCGACTTTGCGAGACATGGGCAGGTTTCGATCGTAACACCCTTTACTCTGATGGGCGCCATGGCGCCCATCACGGTAGCCGGCGCATTGACGCTCAGCCATGCCGAAGCCTTGGCTTCGATCGCTCTGACGCAACTTACAAACCCGGGCGCACCCGTATGCTATGGCACGTTTACATCAAACGTGGATATGAAATCCGGCGCGCCTGCCTTCGGAACACCTGAACACTTCAAAGCGTCTCTGGCTGCTGGGCAGTTGGCGAGGCTTGTTGATCTGCCATGGCGATGTGCGGCGGGCTCGGCTGCGAATGTGAACGACGCTCAGGCGGCCAACGAAACTCAATTCGGGCTTTGGGGATGCCTCATGGCCGGTGCCACAGTCGTTATTCATTCTGCGGGCTGGCTTGAAGGTGGGCTGACGGTATCCTTTGAAAAGATGATCACAGATTTGGAAGTCTTGCAGATGGTCGCGGAAATGTGCGCGGAAACCTCTGCGGATGACGCGGAAATTGCACTTGATGCACTGGCAGAAGTCGCACCTTCAGGGCACTTTTTTGGCGCAACCCATACAATGGAACGTTACCAGACCGCCTTTTACGAGCCACTGGTCGGTGATTGGTCAAACTTCGGTACTTGGACAGAGCGCGGGTCTCAAAATGCGAATGATCGCGCGACGGCGATCTGGCAACGCATACTAGAAGAAGACCAGCGCCCAGACTTAGACACGGAGCGTGTCGGCGCCTTGCAGGATTATATCGCTCTAAGAACTGAAGCCGGTGGCGCCAACCCGGAAAGCTGAACAACGAACCCGCGCCAAAACACATTCGGCGCGAGCTGTTTTCAAACTATCGCCTCATTCTAGGCCGTGTCAGCAGCGCTTTTCTTGCCAAGCCCTTTAACCCACTCGCGGGTGGACTGCAGGATCACATAAAGAACCGGGACAAGAACAACTCCGACAACGGTTGCCGCAAGCATACCGCCAAACACGGCAACACCGATCGCCTTCTGGCTTGCCGCGCCTGCTCCGCTGGCGACTAGCAGCGGAACCACGCCGAGCAGGAACGACAACGCAGTCATCATTACAGCTCGGAAACGCTGGCGGGCAGCTTCAAGCGCAGCCTCTTTTATCGACAACCCGGCTGCCCTTCGCTCCATGGCGAATTCGACAATCAGGATTGCGTTCTTGGAGGCCAATCCGATCAGCATGATCATCCCGATCTGGGTGTAGAGGTTCACATCCCCGCCGGACACCAGAACTGCTGCCAAGGCCCCGAAGAGTGCCACGGTTACCGAGAGCAGAATGCCAATAGGCATCGTCCAACTCTCATATTGAGCCACTAGGAAGAGATACCCAAACACAACTGCCAAGAGCAGAATGACAATGACCATTCCCCCCGCAGATTGCTGCTGGAAGGCGGTGCCAGTCCATTCATAGGCATAACCGGGTGGCAACGCAGTCTGAACTTCTTCCTCCAAGACGCGAATGGCGTCGCCCGTCGAAAGCCCCGTGACCGGTACTGCCGTCACAGTCGCGGCACGGAACATGTTGAAACGGTTAAGAGCCACTGGCCCAAGTTCGTTCTTTACATCGATAATCGTCCCCATCGGGACCATCTCGCCGGTCTGAGAACGCACGTAGAGCGAATTGAGGTCCTCAACGTTGTCCCGGTACGCGCCATCCGCCTGTATCATGACGCGATAAACGCGCCCGAACAGGTTGAAGTCGTTCACGTAGAACGAGCCCATGTAAGCCTGAAGCGTTATGAAAACATCCGAAATGGCGACATTGAGCGATTTGGTCTTCTCCCGATCAAGATCAACGAAGACTTTCGGCACGTTAGCTCGGAAGGTCGAGTATGCCTGCGCCAGTTCCTCTCGCTGGTTGGCAGCGTAGACAAGGGACCCAACAGCACTCGCCAGATCCTGCGCTGAACCGCCGCCGGTTTGCTGAACTTTCATCTCCACGCCCGCGCTCAAACCGAGACCAGAGATTGGCGGCGGATTGAACGCAATCACGCTGGCAGAGATTTCCTGACTGGCGAGGGCGTATACTTTCTTGAGAATTCCGTCCGCGCTTAGTTCGTCCGTCGTCCGATCATCCCATGGTTCAAGATTGAGAATGATCATGGCACCGTTTGAACCGGCGCCATTCATCAGACTGAAACCGTTCACATTCACCGAACCAGCGACGCCCGGAATTTCCAGAAGCTGCTCATTCAAACGCTTGGTGACCGTCTCGGTCCGTTCAAGCGATGCGGCATCCGGAAGCTGGACATCCACAAACAGCGCTCCGTTGTCCTCGAGAGGAATGAAGCCCGCAGGGATTTTGCTGAGTAGCGTGCCGGAACTTGCGCCCATCACTGCCAGCAGCAGCAGCGCAAGGACCGGGATGCGAACCAGGCGCTTAACAACCCCCACATAAACTCCGCGGGACGTATCAATACCGCGTTCGAACACTGCCAGAATACCCGTCGGCCCACCTTCTTTGCGCGGTTTTAGGATCAGCGAACAAAGTGCTGGAGACAACGTAAGTGCGTTGACAGAAGAGATCACAACAGCGGTGGAGATTGTAACCGCGAACTGCGTGTAAAGACGCCCCGAGATGCCGGGCATGAACGTCACCGGCACAAAAACGGCCAATAGAACAAGCGTCGTTGCAATCACCGGACCGGTGATTTGCCCCATTGCTTTGCGTGTCGCGTCTGCAGCGTTCAAGCCTTCTTCTGCGATGATCCGTTCGACATTTTCCACAACAACGATGGCGTCATCCACCACGATCCCGATGGCGAGAACCAAGGCGAACAGAGATACGGTGTTCAATGACATTCCGAACAGAAGCAGGAACGCAAATGCGCCAATCAGGGACACCGGAATTGCGACCGCAGGAATGATAGTAGCCCGCCAGCTTCCAAGGAAGATGAAGACAACCGAAATCACCAGCGCAAACGTCATGATCAATGTCGAGATCACGTCCTTGAGCGACTGCTCCACAAACAGGGTCGAGTCGTATGGAACCTCATAAACCACATCATCCGGGAAAGCCCGTGCAAGTCGCGCGAGTTCTGTTTTCACGCCCTCTGCAACGGCCAGCGCGTTTTCACCCGGTGCTTGATATATCGCGAGGACTGTCGCCGGGCGACCGCTCGCGCGGCCAGAAGCGTTGTAGTAATTGGCACCAAGTTCAACGCGTGCAACGTCGCTGATGCGTACGATGCTACCTGCCTCGCCGGCGCGCAGAACAATGTTCTCGAATTCCTTGACCGACGTCAGGCGGCCCTTGGATTTAATCGTGTACTGAAACTGCTGACCGCTTGCGATGGGTGGCGTGCCGATCTGACCAGCGGAAACCTCCAAGTTCTGTTCCCGTACCGCATTGATAATGTCCGACGGGGTCATACCGAGACCCGCCATACGATCGGGGTCCATCCAAAGACGCATTGAATATTCAAAGTTTGTCATCACCTCCGCCTTGCCGACACCGGATACTCGGGCCAGTGCGTCAGCGAGGTTGATTGAGGCGTAGTTGGACAGGAATACTTCGTCGTAGGTGCCCTTGGGAGAAGACAAGGTCACGATCAGAAGCATGTTTGACGAAGATTTCTGGGTCACAACCCCCGAGCTCGTCACCTCGGTCGGCAAACTCGCAGTGGCCTGCGCCACGCGGTTTTGCACGTTAACAGACGCAATATCCGGATCTGTACCCACTTCGAATGTGATTTGCAGATTGTAAGCACCAGTGTCGGTGCTATCAGAGGACATGTAGATCATGTCATCAACACCGTTGACCTGTGCCTCAATCGGCGCCGCCACGGTGTTTTCAACCGTCTCCGAGTTTGCCCCGGTATAGTTGGCACTGACGTTCACAACCGGTGGCGTGATGTCCGGGAATTGCTCTACGGGCAACGCAATGTAGCCAATAATGCCCATCAGCGTGAGCACCAAAGAAATCACAAATGATGTCTTTGGGCGCGCAATAAAAATTGACGAGAACACGGATCAGTTCTCCTCTGTGGGAGAACCGGCGAGCACTGCGTCGACCTCGACGCCCGGGCGCACCCGCTGCAAGCCTTCGACGATCACAGCTTCACCTTCACGCAAGCCGCTCTCGACAACTACTGCAGCCTCAACTTGTCGACCAAGTTCGACATATCGCTGTTCGACAGTTCGTTGCTGACCAACAACAAGAACGAAGTCACCTCGCTGGTCACGCTGCACGCTGGCCTGCGGGATCATCAGGAACTCGGAAGGTTTTTGGCTTTCGAGGCGCACGTTCAGGAACGAACCGTCCACGATCAAACCGGACTCGTTTTCAAACTTTGCGCGCAGCGTTATCGTGCCAGTCGCTGGGTTGATGACATTGTCAACGAAAACGACTTTGCCAATCTCGTCCACTTCGTCACCATTTGGAAGAACCGCGATGACGTTCGGGATGTCGTCCGCTGCATCATGCGCACCAACCATATTCTCCTTGTGTTCCAGCAGGTCGATCAACTGTTTTTCTGACAGCGCAAACTCCACGTGCATAGGTTTGACACGTACCAAGTTGATCAGTGGATCTGTGCTAGGCCCCACAAGCTCTCCAACACTGACAACCGACTTACCCACGCGGCCGTCAAATGGCGCATGGACCTCGGTGTAGCTCAAATCCAGCTGTGCCTGCTGGATGGCCGCTTTGGCGATTTGGACTTGGGCAATCGCTACTTGGTTATCAGCAAAGGCGACATCTCGATCAGCCTCTGTGCCTACATCTCTTTCAAACAACTCGGTTTTACGGGCCAGTTCCACTTCGGTTAGCTGCAGATTAGCTTCGGCCTGAGCAAGATCAGCCTGCCGGGCAGCCAGAGCAGCCTGATAGACCTCAGGTTCGATCTTGTAGAGTTGATCCCCAGCAGAAACGGCATCGCCGTCCGCAACATAAATCTCTTCGACAAATCCGCTGACACGCGCACGAATATCGACTTTGTCAATCGCAGCGCCCTTAGCAATAAACGTCACTTCGCTGATCAGTTCGTCGGTGTACGCGGCCGCAACCGTAACCTTTGGCGCCTGCGCGTCTTGCGCAAAACTCAAACTCGCGCCCAATGCAGCGATCAAAGCAATAGCAGGCGTTCGAAATCTATTTTTTGTGAACATTATAGGCCGTCCTGATTACCAATTAGGAGGCGGGCTCGATTCCGTAGTCTACGGTACGAGCCACGCAGCTAAGGGCATCAAATCACGGCCATAGCTTGCAAACAAGCTTCGCCTTGTGTCAGGCGAAAAAAGTGAAAAGCGCGCTCAGAGAAACACGGCCATCAATCGTCCTGAGGTCCGTCGTCCTCGGGATGAGACGGGCTGTCGTCATACACCGCCCAGCCATAAGGACTTTGGGTTTCCGGAAGCTCTTTCTCTCGAACGCGGCTTTGGATGTATGTTTTCGCTATGAAGTGGGCGCTGACTGGCGCCGTCAGGAAAAGAAAAATTGTGATCAGCAGTTCGTGAAAACTCAGGCTCTCCTTGATCAGGGCAAAATAGAGCATGGATGCTATCAATACCCCTCCCACTCCCACGGTCGTCGCCTTTGTCGGAGCATGAAGACGCTGCATCGTATCCTCGAGCTTGACGAGGCCAAAACTCCCTACAAGGCCGAAAACTCCGGCAATGACGAGAAAGAATGCAATCAAGGCTTCGATCAGAAATTCCATACCGACCTCACTCAATAATGTCGCCGCGCAGAACGAAGCGGCAATAGGCTACAGTTGAAACAAAACCGACCATGGCAACCAACATGGAAGCTTCGTAGTAGACGGCAGTGCTTTCGTAGATCCCGTACAAAACCAGTAGGGCAATGACGTTAATGACCATCGTATCCAGCGCAAGAATACGGTCTGCGTTGCTTGGCCCGCGCGCAATTCGCCAGAGATTGAAAAGCAGTCCAAAAGCAAAACAGAAAACCGCGAACAGAGTTGCAAAGGTCAACATCAGAAAATCTCCTTCAGACGACGCTCATAGCGGTTTTTGATTTCGTCTCGAACGGCCTGTGGTTCATCACAATCCAGGCAATGTACAAGGATACTTCGACCGTCAGCGGACAGCATCGCTGACACCGTGCCGGGTGTCATTGTGATGGTTCCAGCCAGTATGGTGATGGCCTCGGGTGTCGTGATTTCCAGCGGCACAACAACCCAACGGGAATGGATGTTTCTACGGCGCTTGAAGAGAATAATCGCCGCAACCTGAAAGTTAGCGACAACAATGTCCCAAAGCACCACCGCCATATATTCAAGAACACGCACCCCGGATTTCACGTGGGGATGCCCCGGCCAATATGGAGCCGTCAGAATTGGCACGAGGATGGCTAAAATTGAACCTAGTAGGATATTGCCCACGGTGACCTTGTTCACCAGCATCAGCCAGATAATCACCAAAACAAAACTGAAGAACGGATGCGGCAAAAAACGCTTCATCATTCCTGACCCTCCCCAGCACGGGACAACACCGCGGACACATAATCGCTGTTGTCAAACAATTGATCCGCGGTTGCCTCCAGGTAGCGGGACGCAGGACCCGCGAAAATGCTCAGGATCGCAAGCATACCGAGGGCAGCCAGTGTTGGAACAACCTGCAAAGCCCCAATACGTTTCTCCGTTTCCACCTCATTGCCGGTCACTTCGGCAGACATCGATGTGGACTTCCAGAAAAGCATGCTGCCTGCCCGCGCGAAGCCCACAATCGTAACAAGAGAGCCGAGCAGAATGGCTGTCCAAGCAAGCACCATCCAGCTTTGATCACGTACGCCGTCCATCACCATCAACTTGCCCAGAAAACCGGACAACGGCGGCATTCCGGCCATGCCGATCGCCCCAGCAAAGAACAGGGCAGCAAAAAAGCCGTTCTGCAACACAGGAGGTTGGGCCGTTAGCGCGTCATTGCCGCGTTGGCTGACAACCAAATCGGCCAAAAGGAACAATGCGGCGGCTGCGAAAGTCGAATGCAGCAAATAATACAAAGCCGTTGAAAGAGCGTACGGCGTGAAGGCTGAAACGGCCAGCATCAGTGTTCCCATCGAACCGACAACTGAAAATGCAAGAAGTGGCATCAGACGTTTCGCTCCCAACACCCCGATTGCTCCAGCAAACAAGGTAACGACCGCAGCAGGCATCAACCACTCTGTGACGATGCCCTGCGTTGCGGTGACGTCTGGCCCGAATACAACAGTGTAAATACGAATGATCGAATAGGCACCCACTTTGGTCATGATCGCAAATAGCGCCGCAACGGGCGCAGGTGCGTTGGCATAAGTTCCCGGCAGCCAGAATTGAACTGGGAAGAGCGCTGCTTTGATCGCAAACACAATCATGAGCAGGATTGCGGCAACCCGCACAAGCGCAACATCATCAGAAGGCATCGCCTGCACTTTTACTGCAAGGTCAGCAATATTGAGGGTGCCCGTAGTCGCGTAAAGCGTGCCAAGAGCAAACAAAAACAGCGTCGACCCTGCCAAGTTCATCACCACATATTGGAGGCCAGCACGCAATCGTACGCGCCCCCCGCCGTGGATCATCAGGCCGTAGGAGGCAATCAGCAGGACTTCGAAGAATACAAATAGGTTGAACGCATCGCCGGTCAGGAAAGCGCCATTGATGCCCATCAACTGGAACTGGAAAAGCGCATGGAAATGGCGACCTCGGTTGTCCCATCCTGTGGCGATCGCGTGCCACAACACCAACAAAGATAGCAGCGAGGTCAGCAGAACCATGATTGCGGAAAGACGGTCCAGTACCAAAACTATGCCAAACGGTGCTGGCCAATCACCCAGGAAATAGACCTGCGTGCCACCCCCCGCTTCCAAAGCTGTTAGCCCAATCGCAATTCCTGCAAGAACTACTGTACCGACGGAAGAAGCAACACGCGCAAGTACGATGTCGTGGCGCATTACAAACGCCAGAAGCGGTGCCAAAAGCGCGGGCAAGATTACAGGCGCAATAATCCAGTGGTTCATGCGCCCTGCCCTTCAGTTGAGGTCTCTTCGGGTTCATCATCCTCTCGGATGTTGATCCGGTCGTGATCAGCTTCGAGGTAGGCACCCAGCGCAAACATCACCAAAACTGCCGTCATGCCAAAAGAAATCACGATTGCGGTCAGCACCAGGGCCTGTGGAAGCGGATCGGAATAGGGCACGTCGGCGTATTTTTGCAAAATCGGGGGCGCATCCACTGCGAGCCGGCCTGTCGAAAAAAGGAAAACGTTGACTGCATATGACAGCATCGAAATCCCGAGAATAACCGGAAAGGCCCGCAATCGGAGGATCAAATAGACCCCCCCGGCGGTCAACGTCCCAATCGCGCTTGCGACGAGAAATTCCATTACTTTGCCTCCGCTTCAGTTTCATCGGCGGACGCCGAAGGATCGTGATCCATGGGTTCAATGTTGATGGTTTCGCCAGCGAAGCGCGCGATCCGACTGAGGCTGTAAAGCATCAACATGACCGCCCCCATGACTGCGAGAAAGACACCAAGGTCAAATGCGATCGCAGTGGCCCACTCAAACTCCTCGATCGGTGGCCAGTGGATATAGCCATAGGCGCTCGTCAGGAATGGCTTGCCTGCGAACCAGGCACCAACCCCGGTTAGCCCGGCAATCACAACACCCCAGCCCAATAAAGAATGGTACTGAACACGTTGACGCAGCTGCGTCCAGGCAAAGCCCGAAGCCATGTATTGCATCAGGAAGGCAATGGAAACGACCAGACCTGCGATGAACCCACCGCCTGGTTGATTGTGCCCACGCAAGAAAATATAGGCCCCGACCATCAATGCAATCGGCAGCATCGCGCGCGTGGCGACCACCATCATCAGCGGGTGACGGTCACGGGACCTGTCCTGCGAGAAGTCGCGAGCCCGCAACCGCTTTGCTGCTGGTCCGCGCAACAGGGCATCCATCAGCGCATAAATGGTCAACCCAGCGATCCCAAGCACGATAATCTCGCCGTAGGTGTCATATCCTCGGAAGTCGACAAGGATGACGTTCACGACATTCGTACCGCCGCCACCTTCGTATGAGTTTGCAAGGTGATATGCCGAAATGGTGTCAAAGTCCCGCATCAGGAATGCCATGGTTAGCGCAGCCACCGAAACACCCGCGGCAATCGCAATACCAGCATCGCGGATTTTGATGCCTTTAGAACTCTCGCGAGGCGTGGATTTCGGCATGAAATGCAGCGCCAGCAACAGAAGCATTACCGTCACCGTCTCAACCGATATTTGAGTCAGAGCGAGGTCGGGAGCGGAAAGATATACAAAGCCAGCGGCAATCGCCAATCCGATCATGCTGATGAATACCAGTGAAAGAAAGCGTTGGTGATGGTTTGTCACGACAAGCGCAACTGCGCCGACAAGCAGCAACCAGCCAATCGCCACAGGAATTGGAACGGGCAACATCTCGCGAGTTTGCGGAGCAATTTCCCCACTGGAGAAGGCCAAATAGCCAAGCACCACCGTTGCGCTGACAAAGACTGCCAAGTAACGGCTGATGGCGCCATTGTGAACAGTTTCGGTAAACCAACGCGCGAAAGATGCGCAATGTTCCATGAGCCAATCAAAAATCGCCTTGGCTTCAGGTCGGCGCGTTGACAGCCAAGCCCGGTCAAGAGGCGCATGGATCGACAAAAGTATGCCACCAATCACAAAGGCAATCACCGACATCCAGAGCGCCGGTGTCACACCATGCCAAAGCTTGAGATGCGGGTGCGTATCCAGCCCCGTCACCGCGTTCGCAGCAGCCGTCACCATCGGCTCTGCCAAAACTGGCAGCAGTCCGATCAACACAACGAACACGGTCAAAAATGCCGGTGCTGCGTATAGACCAAAAGGAGGATCATGCGGATGGGTGGGATAATCATCCCGTACTTTTCCACCAAATACATGGAAAATAAAACGGAACGAGTACGCCACCGACAGTCCGGCCCCGATCGTGGCCAGCAGCGGTACGATCCAAGGGTTCCCGTACCACGTGGTGTGAGCCGCTTCCTCAAGCATCATCTCTTTTGAAATGAACCCGTTGAGCGGAATGGTCCCCGCCATGGATAGCGCCGTGATAATCCCAATTGTCGCTGTTATGGGCATCAGCTTGGCCAACCCGCCCAACCGTTTTATGTCGCGAGTATGGGCCTCATGGTCGACAATGCCCGCCGTCATAAACAAAGCGGCCTTGAAAGTCAGGTGGTTGATGATGTGAAACACAGCGGCGATGGCAGCGGCTTTGGTTCCAAACCCCAAGAGCATCGTCAAAAGGCCAAGGTGGCTAACGGTAGAGAAGGCCAAAAGCGCTTTGAGGTCATCTTTGAAAAGAGCAATCAAAGCCCCGACAACCATCGTCACCAAACCAGTCGTCGCAACTATGTAGAACCATGCGTCCGTCCCTGCGAGGGCCGGCCACATACGCGCCATCAAGAACACACCTGCTTTCACCATCGTGGCTGAGTGCAGGTAAGCTGACACTGGAGTGGGCGCCGCCATTGCGTGAGGCAGCCAGAAGTGGAACGGGAATTGCGCTGACTTGGTGAAAGCCCCGATCAAAATCAGGATCAAAGCAGGCAGATACCACTCGCTGGCCTTGATGGTGTCTCCTGCAGCGAGAATGTCCGTCAGGTTGTAGCTGCCGACAATATTGCCGAGGATCAGCATGCCCGCGATCATTGCGAGCCCGCCTGCCCCCGTAACGGTCAGTGCCATTCTCGCCCCTTGGCGGCCTTCAGGCAGGTGCTTCCAATATCCGATGAGCAAGAATGATGAGAGACTTGTTAACTCCCAGAAGATAAGCAAAAGCAGTATGTTGTCGGATAGTACAATACCCAGCATCGCTCCCTGAAAGAGCAGAAGGTAGGTATAAAACTGCCCCATCGGGTCATCGGCCGAAAGATAATAGCGCGCGTAGAGGATGATCAGAAGGCCGACCCCCAGGATCATCAACGCAAACAGCAATCCAAGGCCATCAAGGAAGAAACTGACGGACAGCCCAAGAGAGGGCAACCACTCGTAAGACGTGTGGATGACGTCTCCTTGAAGGACCGCAGACGTCAGAGTTCCCAGAAGGATAAGCGCAAGGATCGACGGAATAGCAGCGAAACTGGCGCAAGCGTTGCGCCCTGCTCTGATCATCACCCCTGGCACCAACGCACCAAGAAAAGGGAGAATGGCAATGATCGCCAACAGGTTTGTGCCGTCCGTCATGAACGCGCCTCCTATGAGGATCCGTTTTGGATTTTGTAACAGTTGGGTAGATAAAGCCCGCATATGCAAGGCACAATCCTCATCGCGTCGCAATCTGGCGATTTGAGGTGGCGCGAATTCACGACACTAATATGTGTCAAAAAACCTCAAAAAAATTTCGTGATCTGCCTGAAATTGGTCAGTGAGGCGTTCCAAGTCCGGAAAAATGCGCGTTCAGCCGGTCACATTCGTCTTGAAGGCCGAATGGCGCGTTTACAAAAAACATGCCGGATCCGACCATTCGGTGTCCTTCCCGAGCGGCGGGAAACCGGACTTCGTGGCGCAATGCTTTTGGAAGGCTCAAATCCTCCAGAGCCTTCAGCATTGGAGCATGCGGATTGTCGGTTAAAATAGGATACCAGAGCGCAACAATACCAACGTTCCACTTTCTGTGCAGTTTTGAGATGAACTTCGGGATGGCTGCATAGTCGGCTTTGATCTCATAACTAGGATCAATCAAAATGATACCACGACGCGGCGTTGGTGGACAAAGTGCTTGGGCCATCTCGAAGCCGTCCTGCTCATAGACACGGACCGAATGCATGGCCATCGCGTCTTTTAATGCACCGCATTCTCGCGGATGGAGCTCAGCAAGTTGTATCTTGTCGATGTCTCTCAATAGTGTCGATGCGATTGCGGGAGAGCCGGCATAGGTGGCGTCGCCATGTTGAACCCGCACCTGTTCGAGGGCCCGCGCATATGGATGATCCTTGTCGAACCAGTTGGAAACAGCTTCAATCCCAACCCTTGCTTCGCCTGTTTTCACGGCTTCTGGTGAGTCCAGTTGATAAACTCCCCGCCCCGAATGCGTTTCTAGATAGCTCAGCGGCTTGGGCTTTTGCGTCAGGTATTCTAACGCAGTCGCCATTAATGCGTGCTTGTGAACGTCAGCAAGATTCCCTGCGTGGAAGATGTGTTGATATGACAGCATACCGGCCATTCAATCAGATCAAATCAGGCGCCACAACGCGTTAACTAGATTGAGAGAACTTGCCGTAGTCTTGGGCGATCGAGCCAATTCACAGCTATGCACCGCTGACCCTATTGCCCGTTGAAATTAACGGGTTCATACCGTTCCAGACTACCACCACTCCCCAAAGAAAAGTTCGAGGACTTTAGACATGAAACTCAAAGCAACAGCCGCAGTCGCCGCCTTTTGTGCTCCAATTATCGCCGCAAGTTCAGCTTCGGCCCAGGAGATCACCTGGTACTATGGCGTTGATTTCGTCAGCGACTACATTTCCAGCGGTGTTACCAACTCCGATGGCAAAGCGGCCATCCAGCCTTGGGTCGAGGCCGAGATCGGCAACTTCTACTTCGGCACCTGGATGTCAAACGTGGACTTCGGCGCTGGCGATGACAACAGCTGGGAAACTGACCTCTATTTCGGCTACCGCAACTCGATCAACGATCAGTGGTCCTATGACATCGGTTACGCGCGCTATCTTTACGATGGTAACCTCGGCAACTGCTGCGGTGAAATCGTTGGCCAAGTCTTCTTCTCACCAACTTCGGCTCTCGATCTCACTGGCTACGTGGCATACGATCCAGAGTTCGAATTCTTCAACTACCGCGCCGAAGTTGGCTATGCGATCAACGACAATATCTCGCTTGAAGGCCAATACGGTCACTCTGAATCCCTCGACCATGACTACTGGCTCGTTGGCGGCTCCTATGCATTCAACGACTTTGCTGCTGCGAATGTGACCTACCACGGTACTGCAAACAGCGTCTTTGATGACGCAGGTTGGGTTGCGACCGTCAGCTTCGCGTTCTGATCATCATCGGATCAAAACACTAGCCGGGCAGCCTACGGGCTGACCGGCTTTGGCGGATTCATGCCGCCTTTTCGCAAGATTGCGCCTAAAACCGACCGCTTCCAACAAGTCACGTTGAACCCTTCGTCCCTTGAAACCATATGCGCGTTGAAACGCCATCACTCCCCAACGGAATATCAAGGAAGACGACCATGACCCTCCGCAAAACAGCCGCCATTGCAGCCCTTTGCGCACCGATGATCGCTGCCGGTGGTGCCCATGCCCAAGGCATTACCTGGAACTACGGTGTAGATTTCACATCCAACTACATTCTAGACGGCGTTAGCCAGTCAGACGGGCGGGCTGCAGTACAGCCTTGGGTCGAAGCCGAAATCGGCAAGTTCTATGTTGGTACATGGATGTCCAACGTAGATTTTGGTGCCGGCGACAACAACAAGTGGGAAACCGATCTCTATTTTGGCTATCGCACAGAACTCGGCAGCTCGTTCTTCTACGATGTCAGCTATGCGCACTACTTCTATGACCGTACTGGGTCCGACTACGGTGAGATCAAAAACGAGCTGACCTACTCCGCTTCGGACCGTGTCGATCTGACAGCCTATGTGGCCTACGATCCCGAGAACAAAAACTGGAACTATCGTGGCGAGATTGGCTTTGCCGTAAACGATGCGATCTCGCTTGACGCGCACTATGGTCACTCCGACTTCTACGACCACAAATATTGGCGTGTCGGTGGTACTTACGCCTTCAACGACATGGCAATGCTGAACATCTCCTACAATGGAAGCGAAACCAAAGATGAAGGATGGGCCGCCACTGTCGGCTTCGCATTCTGATCGACAAATCCGGTTGCGGCGGCCAAAGCGGGCGCCGCAACGTGGCGGAAACACGCCAAGGCCAGACACAAGGTCTTTTACAATGCCAAAAGGCTACATATAAGAGCACAGCCCGGACTTGGGAGAGTCGCGGGCTTCGTGAATTTGTGGGAAAGTAATCACATGCTGGGAAATCTGGGCGGGCTGTTCACCTCTGACATGGCCATCGATTTGGGAACCGCGAACACGCTGGTTTATGTCAAAGGCAAAGGCGTCATTCTCAGCGAGCCGTCAGTGGTCGCATACCATGTAAAAGATGGTGTGAAGAAGGTACTTGCCGTGGGCGAGGACGCAAAGCTTATGCTGGGCCGCACACCTGGTTCCATCGAAGCCATCCGACCTATGCGAGACGGCGTGATCGCTGACTTTGACACTGCGGAAGAGATGATCAAGCACTTCATTCGCAAAGTGCACAAACGCTCTACCTTCTCAAAGCCCAAAATCATTGTCTGCGTTCCCCACGGCGCGACACCGGTCGAAAAACGCGCGATCCGCCAGTCGGTTCTGTCTGCAGGCGCCCGGCGCGCCGGATTGATTGCGGAACCGATAGCTGCCGCGATCGGAGCAGGCATGCCGATCACAGACCCAACTGGCAACATGGTTGTCGATATTGGCGGCGGCACAACAGAAGTTGCGGTTCTTTCCTTGGGTGACATCGTGTACGCCCGTTCGGTACGCGTGGGTGGCGACAGGATGGACGAAGCGATCATCAACTACCTCCGCCGCCAGCAGAACCTACTGATCGGCGAGAGCACTGCCGAGCGCATCAAAACGTCGATCGGCACCGCACGTATGCCGGATGATGGCCGAGGAGCGTCGATGCAGATCCGCGGCCGCGATCTGTTGAATGGCGTACCGAAGGAAACCGAGATTTCGCAAGCGCAAGTGGCCGAGGCTCTCGCCGAGCCCGTGCAGCAAATCTGCGAAGCCGTAATGACCGCGCTGGAAGCCACACCGCCGGATCTGGCTGCTGACATTGTCGATCGTGGCGTCATGCTGACAGGTGGTGGAGCGCTGCTGGGTGAACTGGATCTCGCGCTGCGCGAACAGACCGGTTTGGCCGTATCCATCGCCGACGAGAGCCTGAACTGTGTGGCAATGGGCACCGGCAAGGCGCTGGAATACGAAAAACAACTGCGCCACGCGATCGACTACGACAGCTAAGGGTCTGACCCACATGTGAGTTTGGTCGGCGCGCCTCGGCGTGCTACACCTGTAACCACCATCTGATATCGGGGGCACGTTGGCACGGGATCGCAATCAGGGCGAAGACTTTTCTGGCCCGCTGAAGCGGTTGCTTCTCGGTGTGATCCTGCTGGTCCTGATTGGTGTTTTCATCGTCTGGCGTATCGACAGCCCCCGCGTGGAACGCTTCCGCGCGCAAATCACCGACGCTGTGGTTCCGAGCTTTGATTGGGCCATGTCGCCTGTGACCGGCGCAGTGAATTTGCTGCGCGATTTCCAAAGTTATCAGAGGATCGTCGAGCAAAACCGCGAGTTGCGACGCGAGCTTCAGCAAATGAAGGTCTGGAAAGAGGCCGCGCTCCAATTGGAGCAAGAAAATGCGCGACTTCTTGACTTGAACAATGTGCGGCTTGACCCTCGTCTTACATTCATCACCGGGGTCGTCCTTGCGGATAGCGGATCTCCATTCAGACAATCAGTTCTTCTGAATATCGGGCAACGTGACGGTATCGTTGATGGCTGGGCGGCAATGGATGGTGTTGGTCTCGTCGGCAGGATCTCCGGCGTGGGCAACAACTCGTCCCGCGTTTTGCTACTGACTGACAACTCGAGCCGCATTCCGGCGGTAATTCAGCAGTCTGGACAGGCTGCTTTGATAGTCGGAGACAACTCCGTTGCGCCTTTGATAGACTTTGTTGAGACACCGGATTTGGTCCGCCCGGGAGATCGGGTCGTGACCTCTGGAGATGGCGGCGTGTTTCCCGGCGGCCTCCTTATTGGGCAAGTTGCCGTTGACCCATCGGGGCGTTTGCGAGTGAGGCTGGCAGCCGACTACGAAAGGCTCGAGTTCTTGCGTGTCCTACGACACCACGGTCAGGAGCGCATAGATACCCACGGCAGCATCGTTCGACCAGATGGTCGCCCAGGCGGAGCGGGAGAGCGTGATGGCTGAAGGTGTCACATCCCGTGTTTGGGGAATGCGGATTCTGTTCGTGTTCCTGTGTCTGTCGATCATCTTTTTCAAGTTGATGCCCTTTAGCACTGCACCACAACTCTGGGCTGGTCCGAACTTGATGGTGGTTTTGTGCATGGCTTGGGCGGCCCGTCAGCCCGACTATACACCTGCGTGGCTGGTCGCCATTTTGTTTCTCCTTGAGGATTTCTTGCTGATGCGACCTCCAGGACTTGGTGCTTTTGTGATGGTTCTGGCCGTGGAAGTGCAACGCAAACGTGCCCCAACGATCCGAGACGCAACCTTTGTTTCGGAGTGGGCTACTGCGGCGGCTTTGATGGTGGCTATCGCGTTGGGCGCACGGCTTGTTTTAATGATGTTTTTTGTCGATCGACCCTCGCTGGGCCTGACGCTTATTCAAGCGATGATGAATGTAGCAGCCTACCCGTTGGTCGTTTTGTTGTCGCAAGTGTTTTTCGGCGTGCGCAGACAGGCGGCCCGTGACGGTCAGTTCGGAGCGGCGTCATGAGAAAGAACCCGCAAGAAAACGCTGAAACCCATGCCCGTGTGACACGCCGCGCCTTACTGCTCGGAGGAGCGCAGCTCGCGTTTATGGGCGGCCTCGGGCTTCGGATGCGCCAACTGCAACTCAACCAAGCCGACCAGTTTCGTCTGTTGGCCGAAGAAAACCGCATCAACATCCGACTGATACCTCCGGCACGTGGCGAGGTTTTTGATCGCAATGGGGTCGTGCTTGCCCGCAATGAGCCTGCCTATCGCATCACCCTCGTTCCAGAGGATGCAGGTGACGTGGACGCGGTAATAGGTCGCCTATCGTCTCTGATTGAACTCGATCCAGGAGAACTCGAGGCCGCCGCAACCGAAATGGAGCGTTCCCCGCCCTTCTTGCCGGTGACAATTGCTGATCGCATTTCGTGGGATGAACTTTCCCGAGTGGCCGTCAACACTCCCGCCCTTCCCGGTGTAACGCCGGAAGTGGGCTTATCCCGCTTCTACCCCTTGCGCGGCGACTTTGCTCATGTCGTCGGCTACGTCGGACCGGTGTCAGATTACGATTTGTCAAAAATCGAGAACCCAGATCAGTTGCTGCGCATTCCGCGGTTTCAAATCGGCAAGGTCGGACTCGAAGGAAAGCTCGAGACTTCCCTGCGAGGCAAGGCCGGCACAAAGCGTGTCGAAGTCAACGCAGTCGGACGCATCATGCGTGAGTTGGACAGACGGGAAGGCCAGCAGGGCGACGACGTCCAACTGACCATTGATCAGAGTTTGCAGAGCTATACGCAAGCCCGTCTTGGTGAAGAGAGTGCCGCCGCGATCGTTATGGATTGCCGGAATGGCGATCTTCTTACAATCGCCTCTGCACCAACGTTTGATCCAAATCTCTTCGTCGAAGGCATTTCGGTTGCTGACTATCGTGCTCTGACAGACAACGACCACCGCCCGTTGGCGGCCAAGTCCGTTCAAGGCACTTATCCGCCGGGCTCTACTTTCAAGATGATTACGGCACTGGCGGCGCTGGATGCGGGCATAGCACATCCGGAGCAAACGGTCTGGTGCCCTGGCCATTTGGAAGTCTCGAACCGTCGTTTTCACTGCTGGAAACGCGCCGGCCATGGCCATGTCAACCTGGCTCAGGCGCTCCGGGAAAGTTGCGATGTCTATTTCTACGAACTGGCCCTCGAAGTGGGGATCGACAAGATTTCGTCAATGGCGGCTCGTTTTGGTATCGGTCAACGCTTCGATCTTCCTTTGTCGGGTGTCGCATCCGGCCTGAACCCAACACGCAACTGGAAAAATCAGGTTCGGGGAGCCGACTGGGTGGTTGGCGACACAGTCAACGTGTCCATTGGCCAGGGGTTCGTGCTTACTTCTCCGCTACAACTAGCGGTCATGACTTCAAGGCTTGCGACCGGACGGGACGTCGTGCCGAGAATTGTCAAATCAATAAACGGCAAAGATATGCCATCTGCGCCAGCTGAACGCTTGGGTATCAATGAGGCCTTTCTGAACGAGGTCCGACGCGGCATGTACGAAGTCTCCAACCATAGACGCGGAACCGCCTATGGCAGCCGGATTATCGAGGACGGCCTCAGGATGGCCGGCAAAACGGGCACGTCGCAAGTCCGCAACATCACTGCGGCCGAACGAGCACGCGGAGTGACCCGGAATGAAGACTTGCCTTGGAACCGCCGCGACCACGCTCTCTACGTCAATTACGCCCCTTATGATGATCCACAGATCGCCGTAGCAGTCGTTGTCGAGCACGGAGGCGGCGGATCAAAAGCGGCGGCACCAATTGCACGCGATATCACGCTTCAGGCGCTATATGGCGGCCAGCCGCCGCTCGCGGCCTACCCCGCCAAGGACAGGAAACGCATCGAGGAGCAACAAGAAGAACTGCGTGAACTCCTCCCCGGACGGAACATCACTCGTCGGGATCGAGTTTGAGGAGAGCACCGTGAGTTATCTTGAGTACTCCGTCAAACATGTGCCGTCAGGCCCACGCAAAATCCTGCATCTGAATTGGGCGCTTTTTCTGCTGATTTCCGCGGTAGCAGGCGTCGGCTTTCTGATGCTGTATTCTGTCGCGGGCGGGTCGTTTTCCCCTTGGGCAGAACCTCAAATGAAACGGTATGCCATGGGCGTGGTCCTCATGCTCGTCATTGCAATGGTACCGATCTGGTTCTGGCGCTCGATCTCGGGCGCGGCATATCTTGGCTCGCTGGTTCTACTTGTTCTGGTAGAAATAATTGGCAGCGTCGGCATGGGAGCCCAGCGCTGGATTGATCTGGGCTTTATGCGCCTTCAGCCGAGCGAATTGATGAAAGTCACTTTGGTTATGGCTCTCGCGGCCTATTACGACTGGTTGCCACCGCGCAAAACGTCACGCCCTCAATACGTTCTTCTGCCCGTTCTTCTGATCCTGATCCCAACGGCACTGGTTTTGCGTCAACCGGATCTTGGTACGTCTATTCTTTTGCTAACCGGTGGAGCGATTGTCATGTTCGCGGCTGGTGTTCACTGGGGGTATTTCACGGCTGTCCTTAGCATGGGTGTTGGCCTGGTGTTTGCTGTGTTCCGGTCACGCGACACGTCTTGGCAATTGTTGAAAGACTACCAGTATCGTCGCATCGATACCTTCCTTGATCCTGCGTCAGATCCTCTGGGCGCCGGGTACCACATTACACAGTCCAAAATTGCGCTTGGATCAGGCGGATGGACTGGCCGAGGATTTATGCAGGGAACGCAAAGCCGCCTGAACTTCTTGCCTGAAAAACACACCGATTTCATCTTCACTACTTTGGCGGAAGAATTTGGCTATATTGGCGCGGTGTCGCTTCTGGCTCTCTATGCCTTGATCATTCTGTTTTGCGTGGCTTCCGCCGTCACAAACAGGGACCGTTTTGCTTCCCTGCTTACAATTGGGATTGCAGGTGCTTTCTTCCTGTTTTTTGCGGTCAATATGTCCATGGTCATGGGATTGGCACCCGTCGTCGGTGTGCCTCTGCCTTTAGTAAGCTATGGTGGATCTGCAATGCTGGTCTTGATGATGGCCTTTGGCCTTGTGCAAAGCGCCCATGTACACCGCCCTCGCTAGCAAAGCCCCAGAGCTTCCCGGACAAGCCTATTGACCGGCTTCTCTATTTCCCTTTGCCAGCTAACCAAACCGACCTCTCTCAAGTGGCCAACAATCGGTTCGAAATTCAACGCCTCTGCATTCCGTTGGAGCCCGTCCCACCAAGGCAAAACAGCCTGTCCGACACCTTCAGCAACAAGTTGCGCGATTGCCTCCACAGCGTCCATCTCGCATAGCACACGAGGGGTGTTGTGCAATTCCGTCAACGCATCGAAGCAAAGCTTTCCGCCCCAGCTATCTCTGGCGTATATTACGAAGGGAATATCCCGAGGTGCATCACGCGGGCGAACGAGACCAATTGGATGGCGAACAACCGAGTCAAAACGCACCGTCTTGGGCAATTCAAATGGCGGCTTAACCACTAACGCCATGTCGACGGTTCTTTGGGTGAAGCTTTCGTAAGTCGCCTGTGACCCACCGGGGAAAACTTTTAGTTCGAGGTCCGGAGCACTTTTTCCCAGACTTGCAATTATGGAAGACCCAAACTCCCCAAGCGCCGTTGATATCGCCCCAAGTCTCAGCGTGCCGGACAACACCTCGCGCGCCAGCTCAGCTTCCAACCCCGCCCTCAAAGCCAACATTTCCCGCAAATCCGACAGAATTGTCTCACATGCAGGTGTTGCCGCCATATTACGGCCGTTCCTTTGCAGAAGGGACACTTTCAATTCTGCCTCAAGCGCTCCCACTCGTTGCGTAGCGGCCGCTGCTGTAATCCCTTGGGCACGCGCGGCTGCAGCAATCGAACCGCCATCAATCGTCGCCAGAAGCGTCTCAACAAACCTTAAATCCATAGTTTTACTTATGTCTGAAAGTTGAAAAACAATCTATCCTATTGTCACAGCTCCGACTATTCCTGAACGCACACTCTGTTTTCGAGGATCTCTTCATGAGCGTTTTTCACCTTGCCTACCACGTAACCGATCTGAACGAAGCCCGTGCGTTCTATGGCGAACTACTTGGATGTCAGGAAGGAAGAAGCACGGATACCTGGGTGGATTACAATTTCTTTGGGCACCAGCTTTCGCTTCATCTCGGAACACCATTTGAAACAGCTGCAACCGGCAAAGTCGGTGACCACATGGTTCCAATGCCTCACTTAGGAGTGATCCTACCAAAACCCGAATGGGATGAATTGGCAGAGAAACTGAAGGAAGCTGCCGTCGACTTCGTGCTTCCCCCTTTCACTAGGTTTACCGGGGAACCTGGCGAACAAAGCACTATGTTCTTTCGGGACCCTTCGGGCAATCCAATCGAAATCAAGGGGTTTGCAGATATGGCCGGAGTTTTCGCCACATGATCAATGCGCTGTTTGCGGCTCTTCCAGAGCGATGGACGCAATATGAGAAAACGCTGAACGACGCCTTCTTGGAAGCCGGTCTTCAAGTCGATCTCAGAACAAGTTTTGCGCCTGAAGTTGTAGATTACATTATTTATGCCCCGAACAGTCCAGTGCAGGACTTTCGTCCTTACACAAGATGTAAGGCCGTTTTAAACCTCTGGGCTGGTGTAGAAAACGTTGTCGGCAACGTCACTTTGACTCAGCCGCTGGCTCGAATGGTCGATCCGGGCATGACACAAGGCATGGTGGAATTTGTGATCGGCCACGTGATGCGTCACCATCTGGGGATGGACCTGCATATCAACGGTCAAGACGGGCAATGGCGCGACCACGTCCCCCCCCTCGCCCAAGATAGGCGTGTGACGGTATTGGGCCTTGGGGAATTGGGATTGGCTTGTGCTCGGGCACTTTCAGAACTCGGCTTTCCCGTCACCGGATGGAGTCGCCGCGAAAAGTTTGTAAATGGTATTGCCTGCCTAAATGGCGAACACGGTTTGCAAACAGCTCTGGAAAATGCGGACATCCTTGTCCTGCTTTTGCCCATGACCCCTGCAACCGAAAACCTTCTGAACACTGATCGCTTGGCATGGCTACCCAAAGACAGCGTCATCATAAACCCTGGACGGGGTCAGCTTATCGACGATGGTGCGCTCCTTGAATCCTTGGATGCCGAGCACATCGGCCACGCTACACTGGATGTGTTTCGAGTGGAGCCTTTACCCACCAACCATCGTTTCTGGTCGCACCCGCGCGTGACGGTCACGCCGCATATCGCCTCGGAAACTCGTGCAAAAACCGCGTCACAAGTGATCGCTGAAAACATCAGGCGCGGTGAGGCGGAATTGCCTTTCCTGCATTTGGTTGATCGCGCGGCAGGATACTAGCTGCCGGATTGGAGACAGAAAGGCAACTTACTTAAGGATCGGTGGTTTACTTGGATCACTCCCCGGCTTTACGGGATTGTATTCCTGCAAGGTTTCCGGCTCAGGCAGGTCAAAACGCAAACCAGCTCGCGCCAGTTGCGCCGCAACAGGGTCATTTGCCGAAAAAAATCCCACGTCCAAGGCACCTGCTTCGATACCCGAAAATGTGAGTGCCTCGTTAACGGCTTTGGCCAATGCTCCCTGAGCCGCTTCGATAGCGTCCACAAAACCGAGCATATGCGATCGCGCGCCGTTTTCGTAGGTTACGCCGACCAAATAGGCCATCTTTGCAAGTCCGCCGGTTGTGGCCAGTTTGGCATCCAAGGCCGTCACCAGCACCTCAGGAAGGCCGGCTGGTGCTGTGAAGGCTTCGACTTTGGCCTCAACCTGATCCGGCGCGTGCGTGAGTGTGTTGACAAGCCACCCCAAAGCTTCCGGAGGCACCAACATCGAAGACGGCGCAACCTCTGGGTTCAATGCAAGTCCAATCCCCTGATCAGCGAGCATTGTGGCAATGATCCGACCGGACAAAGCTGCATAAGGCGCGACGCGCCCGACGAATTGGCTCAGACGCTCTTCGGTGTCAAAAACCAGAACAAAAGACGCATCCGACGTTTCGAAAATTTCAGGAGCAATACGTTCACCTTCAGGCTCTTTCTCCAGCAAAAGAAAAAGCTCGGCATCTGCAAGCCTTTCAAAAAACCTGAGCCGTGCGCCGTCATCGTCCGGCGACGCCGACATGGCATCGTGAAACTGGTCTAGGGGGGTTATGGACGATGGTTTGTCGCTCACGCCAAGGTCTCCTGAATGCGTCTCCGCAGTTCCGGCAATAGTTCTGCCTCAAACCACGGGTTTTTCTTGAGCCATGCCGTATTCCTCCACGATGGATGAGGCAAGGGAAAGAGCGCCGGTGCGTGATCACGCCACGCCCTAACGGTCTCGGTCACACCGATCTTTGTGCCGATGTGCCACTTTTGCGCATATCCGCCAATGGCCAGAACGAGCGGTGCCTCGCCTAACTGCGTCAAAACTCTCGTTCGCCAGGTTTTGGCACATATAGGTGGCGGAGGCAGATCGCTTCCCTTGGCGTTGTAGCCAGGAAAACAGAATGCCATTGGAACAATCGCAACACGGGACTGGTCATAAAAAATCCTTTCATCAACGCCCATCCAATCCCGCAAACGATCCCCGGACGGATCCGTGAATGGTTTGCCGCTTTCATGCACTCTTGCGCCAGGCGCCTGACCGACAATCAAGATTCGGGCACCAGACTTAAACCAAACCACGGGACGCGGGGTATGTGCTGTCGCCGTTGTCGCAAACCGGTCGGCACAAATGCGACATGAACGAATTTCTTCAAGCAATTCCATGAGCTTGTGATACCGTCAAAACTTTATTTCGACAATTATCGAAATAATGCTTGCGCAACAAAATCATTTCGATAATTCTAGAAACATGAAACATACAGATCCAACAGACATCTCTCTGGAAATTGCCGCTTCGACCTTCGCTGCGCTTGGTTCGGAACAGAGGCTTTCCGTCTTGCGCTGCCTTGTGCGTGCCGGCTCGGACGGACTTTCCATTGGCGAACTCGGGCAACGCAGCGGAGTGACTGGCTCCACTTTGACGCACCACATGAAAATTCTGACGCAAGCCGGCCTGGTCAAACAGCAAAAACAAGGGCGGTCGATCATTTGCGCTGCTGTTGCCTATGACGCGGTGCGGGATCTTTCTTCTTTCCTTCTCAAAGAATGCTGCGCCGACAGCATCAGCCCCAACGAGGACCACACTCATGGCTGACACAACTCAAACCCCATCACCACTTGGCCAGCGCTTGGCAAAGATAGACAAGGCATGGGCTGCTTTTGCTCTGATCCTTGTGAGTGTGGCCCTGTTTGATCCCGGACAGTTTATGCCAACCGTGGATTTCACCGCTTCCGCATTGTTGCACACTGCCCCGTTCATCCTGTTTGCCGTTTTCGCAATTGGATACCTCAAGGCAACCGGTGCGGAGAACCTTCTTGCCAAGGCATTTGAAGGGCGTGAGACGCGCATGATTGTCCTTGCTGCCCTACTGGGCGGCCTTTCGCCATTCTGTTCCTGCGAGGTGATCCCTTTCATCGCGGCACTCCTCGCGGTTGGCGCGCCTCTGTCCGCGGTCATGGCATTTTGGCTAGCCTCGCCTTTGATGGACCCGGCTATGTTTGCCATCACCTCAGGTACGCTTGGCTATGAGTTTGCGATCGCGAAAGCCCTATCGGCAATTGGTCTTGGACTGCTCGGCGGGTTTGGAACCATGCTCCTGAAATCCACGCCGGTGTTTGCTGACCCGCTGCGCGAAAAACCACAGGTGGGCGGGTGCTGCGGTGTTACAAAACCGTTCTCCGACAAACCTGAGTGGAAGTTCTGGCAAGAGCGGGCCCGTCGCGAGACATTCCGCGAAACGACCATCGAGAACGGTATGTTTCTTCTGAAATGGCTGGCTTTGGCGTATGTCATCGAGGCTTTGATGATCCACTACGTACCCGCAGAATGGATCGCCCAGGTACTTGGTGGCGAAGGGTTCCAGCCCATTGTTCTCGGCGCACTTGTGGGCGCACCGGCCTATCTGAACGGTTATGCCGCTGTTCCATTGGTCGCCGGCTTGCTGGAGCAAGGAATGTCAAACGGGGCGGCCATGTCCTTTGTCATCGCCGGAGGTGTAAGCTGCATTCCAGCCGCCATAGCGGTCTGGGCACTGGTGAAACCCCGAGTTTTCGCTGCTTACCTTGGCTATGCTATGCTTGGAGCCCTCATAGCCGGCACCCTTTGGCAAGCCGTAGCTTAACCGGTTTCCCAAAAGAACTTTTCCAAGGGCGCCTTCCGGCGCCCTTTTTTCGACTCACCGCATTCACAGGGAATTTCGGAAAAATCCGCGCCAATTCGCAACACATTACCGTGTTTCCGACGTGTTTTTCGGGCCGTATGCCCAATTTATGCCGCAAGCCGTTGCTAAAACCGCTTGTAATCCGACATATTAGGCCAAACGCCGACAGAGCGTTAACCTTGTTACGATATTAAAAAGTCGGAAGAGCAGTCGCAGGAGCATCAAATGCTCGAATTCGAGAACGTGAGCAAGTCCTTCTGGACGGGCACGCAGCGCAAGGTAATCCTTGATCGCGTGTCGTTTCGCGTGGAACTGGGTAACTCACTCGGCGTACTTGCACCGAACGGCACAGGCAAAACGACTCTCATCAACATGATGGCCGGACTGGAAAAGCCAGACGAGGGCGTAATACGCCGCGATTGCCGCATCTCCTTCCCTTTGGGCTTCATGGGCGGTGTTGTGAACAAGCATACAGCCGTAGAAAACAGCCGTTACATCGCGCGCCTTTATGGCCTTGACCCCGACTACGTCGAGGCATTCTGCCGTTGGCTCTGCAATCTGGGTGAATACTTCGAACAACCACTCGGTACGTATTCCTCTGGTATGCGGGCCCGTTTTACATTCGCCCTCATGCTGGCTTTGGATTTTGACATCTATCTGATCGATGAGGGCATGCCCTCCTCAACGGATGTGGAGTTCAATAGAAAAGCGGGCGAAGTCCTCCGCGAACGCCTGCGGACCACAACCATCATAATCGTGTCGCACCAACCTCAGGTGCTGGAGAAATTTGCCCGATCCGCCGCGGTTCTGCTAAACGGCAAGCTCTATATGTTCGACACCTTGGAAGAGGCCAAGCAGCTCTATGACTACCAAACCCAAGGCTAAGAAGTTCCGTATCCGCAGAAGCGTGCCGCAATCGGCCGCTGAAACCGGCGCTCCTGCGCCTAAGCCCCGCGTCGTTACGGGTGGCGCCACTCCGGCGCAGCCGGTTGAGTCAGTGCAACCACAGCAGGCCGCGCCGCAGCCAGCCCAAGCCGCCACGCCGAAGCCGCCTGCGCCATCCACAAGTGGTTCTCCGGACACGGACATCGATGCCATCAAGCGTGAAGGGCTGACCGGACGCCAACTGCGCCTCGCTCGTCGTATGGCCCAGAAACATGGTTTGGCGGCCACTTCTGACTATGACGCTGTGCGTTTGTTGCGCAACGCCGGTATTGATCCTTTCCAGCGCACAAATATGCTGGACCTGCTACCCAACGACCAGGGCTCGGAAGGCAACGAAGAAACGGGCAAGTCCAACAAGATGTCAATCGGGCGCATTCAACTGCCTCAGACAATGCCTGTGGACAAGGCCAACCTGCCTTCAACGGAAACCCGCTCCCCTGCGGAGATGCGGGCCATGGAAATTGGCGAGATTCAAAAAGACATCGCACGGCGCCGTCGTCGTCGGCTCCTGCTTTTGCTGGCCCGCCTGTCAGCCTTTGTGTTCCTGCCAACCATTTTTGCAGCATGGTACTTTTACGGCGTTGCGACACCAATGTATGCGACCAAATCCGCGTTCCTTGTCCAACAGGCAGACAGCACCGGTGGCTCCGGCCTCGGGTCTCTTTTGCCGAGCCAGCTAAATGCCAACCAGGATGCGATCGCTGTTCAGGACTACCTGACGTCAAAGGATGCGATGATCCGACTGGACAGTGATGTTGGCTTCAAATCGCACTTCTCTGATCAATCTATTGACCCAATTCAGCGCCTAGACCCGACCCCATCAAACGAGGAAGCCTACAAACTCTACAAGAAGTTTGTGAAAATCGGCTACGACCCGACCGAAGGCTCCGTACGCATGGAAGTCATCGCTGCTGACCCTTCTGTGGCAACTGCATTCTCTCGCGCTTTGATCACCTACGCCGAGGAGCGCGTTGACGCGCTGTCTCAGCGTAAGCGGGAAGACCAAATGCGTGATGCGCGCCGCAGCCTCGAGGAAGCAAAAGACGAAAGACGCGAAGCGCAGCTTGCCCTTGTGGAGAAACAGCAAAACGCCGTGGTCGATCCCGACGGCGTGATTGCGTCTCGTCGCCAACAGATTTCAAACGTGCAAGTTCAGCTTCAGGAAAAAGAACTCCAACTGGCGGCGCTGCTTGATAACACTCGTCCCAATCAGGCACGCGTCGAAGGCGTCAAGGGAGACGTGCGACGCCTTGAAAACCTGCTGGCCAATCTCGAAGCACAAATGAGAGAAGCCACAGAAGGTGAAGCGTCGTTGGCGGCACAAGCTGCAGAGATTCAAATCGCACAAGCAGACCTTGCAACTGCGGATTTGATCATGCAGTCGGCATTGCAAACCCTGAAGCAGACCGAACTCGAAGCCAGCCGTCAGGTTCGATATCTCACAACTTCCGTCGAACCAGTGGCATCCGAGGACGCGTCTTATCCGCGTAGTTTCGAGAACACGATCTTGGCCTTCCTGATTTTTTCAGGCATCTATCTGATGATATCGCTCACAGCGTCCATTCTCAGAGAACAGGTGTCTTCGTGATGAAAACTGTCGAGGTCGCGGACCTCAAGATCGGCAACGATCAGCCCCTGACCGTCATCGCCGGTCCGTGCCAGCTCGAAAGCGCGGACCACGCGCAAATGATCGCTGGCACCATGCAAGAAGCCTGCGCAGCAGCCGGTGCGCAGTATGTTTTCAAGGCTAGTTACGACAAGGCGAACCGAACGTCGCTCTCTGGCAAGCGAGGCATGGGGATCGACGCCGGGCTTTCGGTTCTGGACGGCATCCGAAAAGAATTTGGCGTTCCAGTCCTGACGGATGTTCATACAGAAGCGCAATGCGCCGTGGCCGCAGATGCGGTGGACATCCTTCAAATACCTGCTTTTCTATGCCGCCAAACCGACATGTTGCTGGCGGCCGGAAATACCGGCGCTGCGGTAAACGTAAAAAAAGGCCAGTTTCTTGCGCCATGGGAAATGGGGAACATCGTCACCAAGATCGAAAGCACCGGTAACAACCGCATCCTGTTGACAGAACGTGGGACGTCCTTTGGGTACAACACTCTGGTTGCAGACATGCGGGGGCTGCCACAAATGGCGCAAACCGGATACCCCGTGGTCATGGATGCAACCCACTCGGTCCAACAACCCGGGGGCAAAGGCGGCAGCACCGGGGGGCAGCGAGAATTTGCTCCGGTCATGGCAAGGGCCGCGGTTTCGCTGGGTATCGCCTCTGTTTTCATCGAAACTCACGATGATCCAGACAACGCACCTTCTGACGGCCCGAACATGATCCCGATTGACCAGATGGCAGATCTGGTCACGACCCTGATGCAGTTCGATGCTCTGGCCAAAGCCAACCCAATAAACATTTGAATACCCTGTTCAGTACAAGAGACATGTTATGAAAAAACCATTGCCTGAAGTGCGCCCGAACACTTGGGAATTCCTCCGGGATCCCATGATTGCCCCTACCGGCTTCCGCGAATATGACGCGCGTTGGCAGTTCCCCGAAGCCATCAACCTACCGGGTATGACCGCCCTTGGTTTCGGCCTCGGAACCCAAATGCAGCGACGCGGTATCGAGCCTGTGATCGCCGTGGGCAACGATTACAGAGACTATTCAGTGGCTATCAAAATGGCGTTGATCGTTGGCCTGATGAAAGCCGGAATCCACGTCAAGGACATTGGCCCCGCGTTGTCGCCAATGGCGTATTTTGCGCAATTCCACCTGGATACACCAGCCGTGGCAATGGTCACCGCGTCCCACAATCCCAATGGCTGGACCGGGGTGAAAATGGGCTTTGAAAAACCTCTCACGCACGGTCCGGACGAAATGGCAGAGTTGCGCGACATTGTCCTGAACGGCGACTTTGACGCCCACGATGGCGGCAAGCACGAAGTCGTTGACGGTGTTCGTGAAGCCTACATCGATGACCTCGTCGGCGACTTCAAAATGACACGACCGCTCAAGGTTGTTTGCGCAACAGGCAACGGTACCGCTGCGGCTTTTGCTCCGGAAATCTTCAGACGCATGGGCGTGGAGGTCGTCGATAGCCACAATCGACTTGACTATACATTCCCCAACTACAACCCAAATCCAGAGGCGATGGAAATGCTGCACGACATGTCGGACAGCGTCAAAGCCTCCGGTGCAGACCTCGCCCTTGGTTTTGACGGCGATGGCGACCGGTGCGGCGTGGTAGACGACGAAGGCGAAGAGATCTTTGCCGATAAGGTTGGCGTGATCATGGCCAAGGATCTTGGCAAGATTTACCCCAACGCCACCTTTGTCGCAGACGTCAAATCTACCGGCTTGTATGCTGCCGATCCCGACCTTTTGGCCACTGGTGCCAAGACGGACTACTGGAAGACCGGCCACAGCCACATGAAACGCCGCGTTCACGAACTGGGCGCACTCGCAGGCTTCGAAAAATCCGGCCACTATTTCCTCTCCGGCCCAATCGGGCGCGGCTATGACTGCGGCATGCGGGTTGCGGTCGAAATCTGTAAAATGCTCGATCGCAACCCCGACATGAAAATGTCGGACATGCGCAAGGCGCTGCCAAAAACATGGTCCACTCCGACCATGTCGCCTTATGCCGCCGATACCGAGAAATACGACATTCTCGACCGTCTGGTGACCAAGCTGGTGGCCAAACACGAAGCCGGTGAAACCATCGCCGGTCGCGCGATCAAAGAGGTTGTGACCGTGAACGGCGCCCGCGTCATTCTGGACAACGGCAGCTGGGGGCTGGTACGCGCCAGTTCCAACACGCCGAACCTTGTGGTGGTGATAGAAAGCAACGAAAGCGAAGACGAGATGCGCCAGATTTTTGCGGAAATCGACGCAGTGATCCGCACCGAACCCGGCGTTGGCGACTACGATCAGACCATCTGATCCCTTAAAGGATGTTCTCCCGACCCCTTGCGGGGTTGGGCGTGGCTCACGGCTTGCGCCGTGAGCCTTTCCGTTAGACGCGACCCGTGGGGATCACCTCATAGCCAGGCTCTTCCGGCTCATCATCGAGCATCTCCGGCGGAAACCCCGGCGCAAGCACCTCGACGCCCGCCGCCTCTTCCAGCCGCTTGATGATGTTCGGGCTGAGTTCGCGTTCACCATAGCGCGCAATGCCGTCGTCAAACATCTTGATCATCAGCGGGTTCAACTCCAGCGGCACACCCGCCCGATTAGCGACCTCCTGAAACAGGCCAATGTCTTTCTTCACGAGGTCCATGGTGAAACTGATGTCGCGGCTCCCGTTCAAGATCACCTGACTCTCCGTCTCATGGCTGAACGAATTGCCCGAACTGATCTTGATCGCCTCATAGGCCGTGTTGAGGTCCATCCCCGCCGCCGCACAGGTGGTCAAAGCCTCGGCACTCGCCACCAGATGCGCCGTGGCAAGGAAGTTTGTAACCACCTTCAACACCGAGGCCGACCCCAAATCGCCGGTGTGCAAAATCCGCCGCCCCATGGTGGTCAACAGCGGGAGAATCCGCTCAAAAGTCGCCCGATCACATCCTGCGAAAATGGCGATATTGCCGGTATCCGCCCGATGACAGCCGCCCGACACCGGACAATCAACCGCCGCTCCGCCTGCCGCGATCACCGAACCGCCCAGTCGCTTGACCTCTGCCTCATCCGTGGTGGACATCTCCATCCAGATCTTGCCCGGCCCAACTTCCGGCAACATCTCCTGCATGACGGCATCGGAGGCCGCAGGCGACGGCAGACAGGTGATCACCGCATCACAATCGCGCATCATCTGCGCAGGGTTCTCGCCCGCCGATGCGCCAGCTGCAACCTTTGCAGCCACGAGATCGGCGTTCAGGTCATAGACCGTCAGGTCCACGCCATTTCGCAGCAAACTGCCACTCAGCTTGCCGCCTACATTGCCAAGGCCGATAAATCCGATTTTCATGGCCGCACTCCTTGTTGTGTTTTTAAACAGGCTGCGCGGGCGGAGTAAGTATGTCACGCAGTTTTGCGACACGATGAACGCCGCATTTGGACAGACAGCATTCTAGTGAAATCTCTATTGCCCCGGTGCCGACCAGCCAAAATGCACGATGCAATTGTCTTTCAGGGTCACAGATACACTCTCGACTTTTTGAATGGGGTGAACAGAGAAATTCGCGACTTGAATGCCATCCTCGTCACCGTTCAAGAGATTGATCGGAGTTCGCGTTAACTCGGCGTCTCCCCAATCATCCCCATCTTCGCTGAGGACGTAGGCCATGTAAGACTTCGCTGACGCAACAAGTTCTACGTCGCTGAAGGCGCGCCCATCTGGCGGGCAGCTGTTCTTCCACCCGCTCCATTGCTTGGCCTGAAGAAAAAACACAGCACAGACCCACGCGATCGCCGCGAACCCAACAACCAAGAGATTATCAAAGCGTTTGTTGCGTTTGGGCCTTTTGTTTTCTGCATACTCTGGCCAAACTTGCTGCTTTTTCGGCGCCAAGCGTTTCGCCGCGAATCCTCGCACTTTTGGAATGTCACATCGCGACAACCGCTCCAATGCACCCCGCGCTTCCGGCGTTCCAATGTCGGCAAGCGCCCATGTGCATTTGCGGGCAAGCGCAAAATTGTCGTCCCACTCTAGATAGTCCGGACAACTCAAAGCACGCGCTTCAAGTGCCGCTACCGCTGAAGGACACCGCAATTGCTGAATCGCCCGCGCAAGATCCTCGTGGCGAAAATGCCAGTCGCCCGACAGCGCCTCCGTCAAAACATCACAAAGCCCATCCAACTGATTGGCCTGAGCGCATGCCGCCAACGCGTCTTCAAACGCGCCAGCGTTTTCCGCAATAACAGCCTCTCTCACCGCGTAATGGAGTTCTGTCATTTGTCTCTTTCAGTCTGCCCACCCAAAAGATAGGCGAACCGATGCCCGCATCACAACCATTGCGTTATCTCACGTGGACAATACCCGAATAAATGCCGCCCCGCTTGGGAAGGCTCTCATTCTCAAGCTATCGTTCAGCCTTAGCCGATAATTACGTTCAGCTTCGCAGACGGGCTCGTCACTTTCGCCTTCAGTTCCGCCGAAGGACGGAAGTAGCCGCTGCCTGGACCCTACGCCGCTTCCAACTCTGCCAGAGTGGCCGCTTCGCTCTCTGCCGGCGCCTTGGCCACACCCGCGAACTCTTACGCAACAGAGTCGCGGTTACAACGCAAGTTTTGCTTCGGTGTCCAAACCAAACATCTGCGACCTGATTGGCAAATTACATCCATCGCTTTTTGGTTTTTGCGAGCCGGTTGTATTCCGACAAGAAAATCCGAGCTCTTCGATGCATTGGAACTCCAGAGCTCCACCAAGCAAAAAAATCCTCCTCGATATCGCTCACCAACTGCGCGACATGCTCGCTACTTTGCAACTCAAGTCCATTATTTGGTGGCACGTATGGCGAGAACGGATGGTCCAGCTTGCCTAACAACCAGTCTATATCTGGCGCCGACCCGTGAAGCGAACTCTCGATCAACTCAGGCGCTAAAGAAAACTGGCTTTGCCCAAAGCCAAGAACCCCATTTGCCAACTGCCTCGCAAAAGCGCTGTATTTGCACTCGTTAATGATCCAACGGCGTTTTTTCTCTGCCAGTTGATGGAAATGGTTCGCCAAGATAATGGCTTCGCCGGAGGGCGAAACATTGTGCTTGGTTTTGTAAATTTGCGAAGGTGTAATTCCCATTTTGAAACAATAGTCTAATACGACATCCCCTTCGTGCAGACGGTCTTTTTCGAAGGGGACCAAATCGACATTTTCAGCACCTAGGCACTTTAGCCAGGGAGAAAGCTTTGACTGAAATTCTCTGGGTCGAACCACTTTTTCAAACGAACGCGAAGAAGTGGTCCGCATGATTTGCTGCGTTCGGCTGACCAAATCTGACGCGGGTTCCCTGATATACGCAACCGCCGAAATCTGACCGAACGCTTCACGCAAATCAGAAACCATGCGCTCGATAGCGGCTTTATTGAAAGACTGCGTTAACTCTTCAGCGGAAATGATTACGTCGCGGTCGTCCTTTTTCAGCTCCGCGATTATTGCCCGCCTTGCATCGCTCGCCGCCATGCCTCCTTGACCGAGGATATTTCGGGCCGAACCCTCTAGATACGCCGCCATCAGCATCTGGGAGTGATTGGCATCACTAAGTCTCAGATATCTGACTCTGGAGTTTTCAAACCCCTTCAAAGCTTGCTGAATCGACGTTGACCCAGTCTTGTGCAAGCCGAGATGGATGTGACACGTCCTCTTTTGCATCAAACTCACAATATCCCGAGATAAGAAAGACGGTGTTTGGAGCAAAACCATACCACCCCGTACACCTCAGGCTAGACCCCAACAGAAAAACAGGCCACCCAAAGGTGGCCCGCTGATAAAACCGCTTTCGTTCTTAGCCGATAATCGCGTTCAGAGTCGCGCTTGGGCGCATCACTTTCGCCTTCAGCTCCACCGACGGACGATAGTAGCCGCCGATCTCCGCTGCCGGACCCTGCGCCGCTGCGAATTCTGCCAGAATGGCTGCTTCGCCCTCTGCCAGCGCCTTGGCCACACCCGCGAACTCTGCCGCCAGATCCGCATCGTCAGACTGCGCCGCTAGGGCTTCGGCCCAATAACGCGCGAACCAGTAGTGGCTGTCGCGGTTGTCAGGCTGGCCCACTTTGCGCGATGGCGAACGGTTGTCGTCCAGAATGCCTTGGGTTGCGGCCTCGGCAGCGACACCCAGAACACCAGCCTTAACGTTGCCTTTCACGTCCGCGAGGAAGTTCAGGCTTTCGCCAAGTGCGCAGAACTCACCCATGGAGTCCCAACGCAGGTGGTTTTCTTCGACCAACTGCTGCACGTGCTTGGGCGCGGAACCACCGGCACCGGTTTCAAACAGGCCGCCACCTTTCATCAGCTTCACGATGGAGAGCATTTTGGCGGAGGTGCCGAGCTCAAGGATCGGGAAGAGGTCGGTCAGGTAGTCACGCAGCACGTTGCCGGTGATGGCGATGCTGTCGTTGCCGGCGGTGATGGTTTTGAGCGACTGCGCCGTGGCTTCGCGTGGGGCCATGATCTGGAACAGGTCGGCTTTGCCAGCCGCTTCCAGAGCTGGGGTCACGTATTTGATCAGCTCAGCATCGTGGGCGCGGTTTGCGTCCAGCCAGAAGATCGCCTCAGAACCGGTCAGGCGCTGACGGTCCATCGCCAGCTCGATCCAGTTCTCGATGGGGGCTTTCTTCACGGTGCAGGAGCGCCAGATGTCGCCGGTCTCCACATTATGTTCATGCAGCACGTCGCCATTTTCCAGCACGATACGGATGGCCCCCGCCGCTGGTGCTTCGAACGTGGTTGGGTGAGAGCCGTACTCTTCGGCCTTCTGTGCCATCAGGCCAACGTTGGCCACAGAGCCAGCGGTCGTCACGTCAAGCGCGCCATTGGCTTTGAAGAAATTGATGGTTTCGTCGTAGACGGAGGCGTAGCAACGATCCGGGATCACACAGTTGGTGTCACCCTTGTTGCCGGCTTCGTCCCAGCCTTTGCCGCCAGCGCGGATCACGGCGGGCATGGAGGCATCGATGATCACATCGGATGGCACGTGCAGGTTGGTGATGCCTTTGTCGCTGTCGACCATATACATGGACGGACGATCCAGCGCGGCGATTTCAGCTTTGATCGCCTCGGCGTTGTCCAGCGTGTCGATCGCGGCCAGAACCGCACCCAGACCGGAATTCGGGGAACCGCCGGCGGCTGCAATCGCGTCGCCGTGTGCGTCCCAAACCGGACCCAGCCATGCTTTCACGGCGTGGCCGAAGATGATCGGGTCGGAGACCTTCATCATGGTGGCTTTCATGTGCAGGGAGAACATGGTGCCGTCGGCCTTGGTGTCATCGATCGCGCCTGCAAGGAAGCTGCCGAGTGCTGCTGCAGACATGAAGGTCGCGTCGGCCACGGTACCTTCTTCCAGCGGGTAGCTGTCTTTTAGCACTGTCACGTCGCCGTCTTTGGCGACAAATTCGATTTTCGCGTCACCAGCCTGAGCGGCGGAGATGGTGGCGGAAACTTCGTTTGCATAAAAGTCGTTGCCTGGCATGGAAGACACCTTGGTCTTGGAGGAGCCTTCCCATGCGCCCATGGAGTGAGGGTTGTTCTGAGCGAAGTTTTTCACCGCACGAGCAGAGCGACGATCCGAGTTGCCTTCACGCAAAACCGGGTTAACAGCGGAGCCCTTGATAGCGTCAAAACGTGCGCGTATCGCCTTCTCGTCGTCGGTCTGTGGATCTTCCGGGTAAGACGGGATGTCGTATCCCTGACCTTGCAGTTCTTCAATGGCCGCCACCAGTTGGGGCACCGAAGCAGAGATGTTCGGCAGCTTGATGACGTTGGCGTCCGGCGTTTTAACCAGTTCGCCCAGAGCAGCCAGATCGTCGGATTGGCGCTGCGCGTCTGTCAAATTCTCCGGGAAGGTCGCGATGATGCGGCCCGCGAGAGAAATGTCCGGTGTACCCACAGTGATACCTGCAGCGGATACGAACTTGCGAATGATCGGCAGGAAAGAGGCCGAGGCCAGCTCGGGCGCTTCGTCTACAATTGTATACAGAATGTCGGGGGTCTTGTTTTCTGCCATTTTTCTCACAACCTTTTTTCGGGTTCGGGGTGTCTGTGACTGGTCCTTCGAAGGCGGATACCGCCGGAATTCTCGTCAAAATCTCCTCAGCTGCCGCAACAGAAAAGCCTGCACGACAGCAACGTGCAGGCTTCCTATATGCCGCCAACGGGCAAAGATCAATTGTATGGGGTGTCTCTAGGCAGGAGCATTTTGCCGCGCTGCCGCAACATGCGCGTCAAGTGCCTCAATCTCCGCGTTCGACATCCGCAAACCTAGCTTGGAACGACGCCAGACGATGTCTTCAGCAGAGGTGGCGTATTCTCTTTGCATCAACCATCGCACTTCCCGTTCCGTGAGGGTCGCGCCAAAGGAAAATCCCAGGTCTTCGGAAACTTTCGCGTCCCCAAGCATCTCCTGCGCCTCGGTTCCATATGCTCGCACAAGCCGCTTCGCCCATGCTGCGGTGAGGAATGGGTATCTGGATTGAAGCGATGCAATGAGGTCCTCGACACCATCAACTTCAAAATTTCCACCCGGCATTGGAACACCCGCCGTCCAAGCGCTGCCTGCATCCTTAAAGAACGGCATCAGCTTTTCCATCGCTGCTTCTGCGAGCTTGCGGTAGGTCGTGATCTTTCCGCCGAATACATTCAATACCGGAGCATCATCCCCTTCCAGCTTCAGCACATAATCGCGGGTCGCGGCAGTCGCGGAACTTGCGCCATCATCATAAAGCGGACGAACGCCACTGTATCGCCAAACGATGTCGCTCATTGAGACAGGCCGTTTGAAATACTCCGACGCGAAGTTGCAAAGATACTGGGCTTCCTCGTCTGTGCACTCCGGTCTTGCGTTGGCGTCTTCGTGCTCTTTGTCGGTCGTGCCGATCAGCGTGAAGTCTTCCTGATATGGAATTGCAAAAATGATCCGTCCGTCAGAACCTTGAAAAAAGTAACATCGGTTATGGTCAAACAAGCGCTTGGTTACGATGTGGCTACCGCGGACCAGTCGAATTCCTGCGCTTGTGTTCTGGCTCAGGACGCCTTCGATCACATCAGCGACCCAAGGCCCGCCCGCGTTGACCAATGCCTTGGCGTAACTCACCGAACTTGCGCCTGTGTCCAAGTGCTCTTTTTCAATCCGCCAGACGCCGCCGTCGCGACGAGCCGAAACAACTTTTGTTCCTGTTTGGATAACTGCGCCGCGAGCCTCGGCATCCCGAGCGTTCAGAACAACAAGGCGGCTGTCTTCTACCCAACAGTCACTGTATTCGAAAGCCCGCTGAAACTTGTCATGGAGGGGCACACCCGCTTCGTCTTTGGAAAGATCCAGCGTTTTGGTGCCCGGCAAAATTTTGCGACCACCCAGATGGTCGTACATAAACAGTCCGAGACGGATCAACCATGCGGGACGCCGTCCCTTCATCCAAGGCATGACGAAACTCAATATGCGGGATGTCGGAGTATCGTTGTCAAAGCGCATGTCGCGATGCATGGGAAGCACGAAACGCATTGGCCAACTGATGTGCGGCATTGCGGACAAGAGCGTTTCCCGCTCGATCAATGCTTCTCGCACCAACCGGACCTCGAAATATTCCAGATACCTTAGTCCACCGTGAAATAACTTGGTCGATGCGCTGGATGTTGCCCACGCAAGGTCTTTCATTTCGGCCAGTTCCACGCTCAGCCCGCGGCCGGCAGCGTCTCGCGCAATCCCACAGCCGTTAATGCCGCCGCCAATGATGAAAATGTCTTTTGGGTTTTCTTTGGTCGATGCCATGTGTTCGCTCACGAAAAAATACGAACCCTTTCGAACTTAATTTGACGGTCATCGTCAAGCTAAAACCATAAAAAATTCAAAAAATATGGCAAACTGGCAAAACCACCAGCGCACAATAAAGAACAAATTGGAAAATTTTCGCCGCGCACAACCTGCACAAGATTTCAGCGCCTGTATCCCCCAAGCAACGCAACCGATGGTAAGGTAAAATTCGAATCAGATTGTATTCTTGAGTCACGAGTGCGGGTGTAGAGGGAATTCAAATCATTAATCGGCCAAAAGCCGAAATAAGTTAGAGGCGCCGAACGGACAAAAGGCGCCCTGAGGGATGGGAATAAATGGAATTCACGACCTTGAAGCGCTTCGTGGCGGCGTCGTTGTGCGCGGCTGCGATCTTTTCGTCTTCCGAAGCGTTCGCTCAGGCAAGTGAGCCGGCGCCGACATTCTTTCAATCGTTCGGTTCTACGGCAATAGGGCCCGGCTCCACGACCACGACGACCTTCACGCTGACAAACAATTCGGCCACGCCACTTACCGAAGTTGAGTTCAATCACGTTTTCACGAGCACTCCCGGCGCTCTTCAATTGGTCCCTGGCCTCGGGCAAACTGACTGCACTGGTGCAATTGACATCTTTGCCGCCAATAACTTCGCATTTTATGACGGTTTTCTTGGCGGAAACGAAACCTGCACGATTTCTTTCAATGTAACCGCCTCCACTCCGGGCGCATACACCGATACGGCGACCACTCTCACGACGCTGGAGTCCGCGAGCGCCACACTGTCGCCAGCCAGTATAACAGTCGAGGCCGCACGCCCGGTTTTCAGCAAGTCCATTTCGCCCAACGACATCAACCCTGGCGAAACCGCGACAATCACCTACACGATCGATAATTCTGCTGGGGGCAGCGTCGTCAGCAACATGACCTTTAGTGAGACGCTCCCGACCGGTGTCATTGTTGCGTCGCCTTCCAACGCCTCTAGCAACTGTAGCGCCTCTTTCTACACAGGCGGTGTGTTTTCCCCGGTCTCAGGCTCCAACTCGATCTCTCTTGCGAGTGGTGGCGGACTAAACGTCGCCGCGGTCGACAGCGCCTCTACCTGTACGCTTACGGTAGACGTGGTCGGTTCCGCTATCGGCTTGTATGAGCTGAGTTCTAGTTCCCTAGCATACTTAAATGGGTTCACGCCCGGAACTACGGGCCTGTCCACCGCGCTTTTCAACGTCGAAGTTGATGCGCCAGACGATGCGCCGATCCTTAGCAAGTCGTTCACAGACGACCCCGTTTCTGCCGGCGCTTTAGCGACATTGGAATTCACTATCCAAAACCGTGAAAGGAACTTCTCAGCCACCAGTGTCGCCTTCACCGATGACCTCAACAGTATGCTCGCGGGCGCTACATTCGAATCTTTGCTCGGCAATACCTGCGGAGGAGCCATCACCGGTGTTGGCAGCGCCAGTCTCGGCTTGTCCGGCGGCACAATCGCCGCTGCCAGTGACTGTAAGATTTCTGCAAGCATCCGCATCCCTGGCGCAGCTGCTGCAGGCGAGTACACGAATACCACTTCGGATATTACCGCGGTCGTCAATAGCGTTGCCGTAACAGGCAACACTGCGACTGCACCACTCTTTGTCCGCTCGGCGTCGACACCGTCCTTTACCAAATCCTTTATCGACGATCCCGTTGCAAGTGGAGGCGCGGTCACGATCCGCTACGAGATTACCAACAATGATGGCGCGCAGGCTTTAACGGGCGTTAACTTTACGGACAATCTCAGCGATTTTGTTGGCAACACGGCTCAACTTGTTCCCGGCACTCCTCCGGCAAACTGTGGCGGTTCCGCAGTTTTCGCGAGTTACACTCCGTCGATATCCTCTGCTGGAATACTCTTTTCCTCCGGCGAGATCCCTGCCGGCGCAACCTGTACGCTTGACGTTGTGATGACTTTGAACGACGGCTTGGCCAGCGGCAATTACGCCAGCACTACGGACGAGCTCTCCGGTCAAATTGGCGGCACAGCCGTGTCCGCCGGTACTGCGTCAGACACACTCGTCGTCAACGCCGGAGGCGTCTCTCTCTCGATGTCCAAGTCGTTTGACGCGGACTCTGTATTGCCCGGTGGCACAGTCAATGTGACCTTCGAAATCGGCAGTGGCGCAGAATCGGCAGCCGACGCTGACGCGCTAACATTCTTTGACGACCTGTTCGCGTCAGGCAACGACTTCCCGACGGGGACCACATTCCAGGGAACTCCGACAAATTCCTGCGGCGGTTCCGTTGCGCTGGAGAATTCGAACTCCTTGCTGCGGCTGACGGGAGGATCTATTTCCCCAAACAGTACCTGTACGGTTTCTGCCGCAATCAGCATTCCGGCAACTGCAGGCACCGCTGTCTACAATAATACAACGTCTGAACTGACGGGCACTTCCGGCGGCAACCCTGTGTCAGCACCGGCAGCAACCGATGAACTCACCATCGTTGGCTTCGATCCCAGCGGCATCACCCGCAGTTTTGTTCCAAACTCGGTCGTTCCCGGCGAAACGTTCCTTGTGAGGTACACCTATGCCAATTCCAGTGCGCTTCCGGTCACAATCGGCGCAAATCTGGATGTTTTGGTCAATCTTCTTTCTGGCCTCACTTTAAATCCAACACCAGTCACCGACACTTGTTCGATTGCCCCCTCAATTTCGACGTTCGTCTTGTTCGCCTCGGGGACAATCCCAGCTAATGGACAATGCATCATTGAAGTAGAAGCCACGGTTCCAGCGGGTTCCACTCCTGGAACATACGGCCAGGGCATGTCCGTTGCCTCAGTGGGTGGATTGGACTTTGCGCCCCTCACCGCGACGCTGACCGTTGAAAGCATCACTCCGGAACTTTCCAAGTCCTTCACAGACCCCGACATCGAACCCGGCGGATCCTCGTCAATCACGTTCTCGATGGCAAACACCAGCGATCGAGCGATGTCCGACATCAGCTTTACGGATAATCTGGATGCGATGCTTTCCGGTACCATCATTGACTCGGTCAGCGACACCTGTGGCGGAACGCCCACAGGCACCGGATCTGGCTCATTCGCTTACTCTGGCGGGTCTTTGGCAGCATCAAGCAGCTGCACTGCAACGGTCAATTTCACGATACCGGTCGACGCGTTGCCAGGCAGTTATTCCAACACCACCTCGGCAATCACCGCCGTAGTCGGCGGTATCGGATATTCCGGTATTGCGGCAACAAGCAATCTAACCGTCACCTCGCCGGGCGCGCCTACGTTCAGCAAGTCGTTCTCCGGCCCCGCTGCCCCGGGCAGCACGACGACGCTTTCTTTCAGCATCACAAACACAGACGCCTCGTCGTCGATAAACAATCTCCGTTTTTCCGATGATCTTTCTGCTGTGATCTCGGGATTGACCGCGACGGTCCTTCCCTCGACCCCATGTGGGGCGGGATCGACACTAACCGGCACCAGCACATTGGTCCTAGACGGCGCGAACTTGGCGGCATCTGCCACCTGTAATTTCGACGTGACTTTGCAGGTCCCTGCGTCGGCAACCGCAGGGGACTACACCAACACGACCAGCGCGCTGTTCCGCTCGGGTGTCGCGCTTGCGTCCCCGGCTTCGGCAACCCTCTCAATCGTGCCGCCGCCTGCATTCTCAATGGCCTACGCAACGCCAAGCATTGCGCAAGGCGGCACCTCCAACCTCGTTCTGACGATCGACAATACGTCTGGCGTCCTGCCCGCGAACGCATTGGATTTCACCTTTACGCTTCCAGCGAACACGACGCTCTCGACGCCCAGCGCGGCGGCCACGACCTGTACAGGCGGTACCCTGACCGCGCTCAACGGCGGAAATACTATCGCCTACACAGGAGGCACAGTGGCAGCTGGAGCGACCTGTACAGTGTCAGCGAATGTGACGTCCGTCACCACCGGAAGCTATCCCAGCACCACAGGTGATCTCACGTCTTCCCTTGGCAATTCCGGCACTGCCAACGCGACCTTGGCTGTGACCGCCGCCCCAGTGCCCGCCTTTACCAAAGCGTATGCAAGCAGCACCCTTGAACAGGGCGCAACAACCACTCTGACCTTTACCATCAACAACACGGCTCTGATCGCCGCCAACACACTCGATTTCACTGACAACATGCCCACCGGCTCTGTAGTTGCGGCCGTTCCAAACGCATCTTCGACCTGTACGGGCGGGACGCTCACAGCAGTCGCTGGCACGGGTGTTATAAGTTACACAGGTGGCTCCCTAGCAGCGAGCAGCCAATGTCAAATTGCGGTGGACGTTTACGGCAACGCCCCACTTAGCGCGACGAACACAACTGGCGACCTTACGTCTTCTCTCGGAAACTCAGGCCAAGCGACAGCCGGGCTCTCGGTAACGGCTGCGCCGACACCAGGATTCAGCAAAGTTTTCGCGCCAGACACAGTTGTTCAGGGCGCAAATTCCCGCCTGACATTCACGATCAACAACACTTCACTCTTGCCGGCAAATAGCCTGTCTTTCACGGACACGTTGCCTGCCGGAATGATTGTTGCAGAGGCCGGAAGCAATGTTTCTGCAGATTGCGGCGGCACCGTCACTGCGGTGGCATCAAGCGGGTCCATTTCCTTGTCTGGTGGAACCTTGGCTGCAGGAACAAGCTGTACAATTGCGATCGATGTCCAAACCACCGGTAGCGGTGCAATGCTGAACACCTCGTCCGCTCTTGGCTCTTCCCTAGGTGCCGGCGGGACAGCATCGGACACCCTCAATGTAACCCCAGCTCCCATTCCTTCACTTACTGCGGCTTTCTCTCCTGCCGCCGTGGCAGTTGGCGGAACATCACGCCTGACCCTCACCTTGAGCAACGCGACAGCTCTCCTTGCGGCAAGTGATCTCGAAATGACCTCTGCCTTGCCAACGGGGCTGGAACTCGCCAATCCGGTAAACCTGTCCGCGAACTGCACAGGCATCGCTGTGACTGCTGCGACAGGAACAACAGCCCTCGACACGGATGGCGGCAGCGTCGACGCGGGCGCGACCTGTACGATAGCCGTGGATGTCGTTTCAACGGGCAGCGGTGCGCTAGGATATGCGCCAGCCATCGCAACCAGTTTGGGAACCACCCCGACGGCTTCAGCGACACTCAACGTGAACCCGTCGCCGGTACCGGTATTCTCTAAGTCTTTCTCACCCTCAACGATCGATCAGGGCGGGACATCAACGTTGACTTTCCAGATCGACAACACAGCCGCGTTCCTTGCAGCTACGGCGCTGGCGTTTGACGACGACATGCCTGTCGGTATGCGGGTAGCGCCAACTCCGAATGTGGCGACCACCTGTGGAGCGGGTGTGCTTACAGCGCCGGCCGGCGATGACGAGATTTCATTCAATGGCGGAACTGTCGCCGCCGGAACAAGTTGTACTGTGCAACTGGATGTCGTCGCCGAAACGTCCGGTGTTCTGAACAACTCGTCCGAACGTCTCACATCAAGCGCAGGCACTTCGGGTGAAGCCTCCGCCACTTTGCGCGTTAATCCGGCGCCTAGCCCTATGTTCTCAAAGGCCTTTGCACCTGCTTCAGTGACTTTGGGAGACGAGTCCACGCTGACCTTTACGATCAGCAACCCGGCAACTCTCGTCTCGTCCACGGGCATAGCCTTCACTGACCCCTTGCCCGCCGGCATGACAATTGCAAACGATAGCACAAATGCCACGACAACGTGTTCCGGCGGCAGCGTCACCGCGGCCTTGGGCGGAAGTTCAGTTTCCTTCTCCGGCGGCTCGCTCGCACCGGGAGCGAGCTGCACCATCTCCGTTGATGTTGTCTCTACTGCAAATGGTGCTCTGGTGAATACCTCAGGTCTGCTGAGCTCGAGCAGTGGTCAGGCAGGCCCTGCTATCGCCACGCTCAGCGTGGGTGGAGCAGATGTTCCTAGTTTCTCAAAGTCCTTCTCGCCAAGCACAATTCCCTTCGGCGGGACATCGACGCTCACATTTGAGATGCGCAACACCGCGGCGGTAGACGCCACCAACGCGGCCTTCACCGACACTCTGCCCACCGGCGTTACGGTGGCTGCGACTCCAAACGTCACGTCCAACTGTGCCAGCGGTTCCGTCATCGCATCCGGAAGCTCGATCTCGCTTGCATCGGGCACACTCTCTGCTCGTTCAAGCTGCACCATCTCTGTGGATGTTGTGGGCGCGAACGCCGGCACCGCCATCAATACGTCTGGGGCACTAACGTCCAGCCTCGGCAATTCGGGTGGCGCGAATGCGTCTTTGCAAATTGAAACGCCGGTCGTGCCTCTGATCAGCAAGACCTTTGCGCCCAGCACCATCAACGTTGGCGAAACCGCGGCAATGACGATCAACATCGACAACTCCGGTTCTCTGGCCGACGCGGCTTCGATGCTTCTGATCGATAATTTGCCGACAGGCGTTGTCGTAAGCGGCACGCCAAGCACGACCTGTAGTGTTGGCGGTTCGTTTACCTCCACGGCGACCCAGATCCAATTGACCTCCGGCACTGTGCCTTCGTCGTCCAGCTGCCAGATCAATGCAACTGTTCAAGGTGTGGCAGCGGGCAACTTCACCAACGTTACGAACCGCGTGACCAGTTCGCTCGGTAACTCCGGAAGCGCTTCAGCGACACTGACGGTAAACGCTGCGCCGACACCCGGATTCAGTAAATCCTTTAGCCCGTCGTCCGTGGCACAAGGCGCTGAAAGCACTCTGACGTTCACGATTGACAACTCTGCCAGCGCAGTAGCGATCACAGGCTTGGCCTTTACGAACAACCTGCCCTCGGGCATCACCATTGCGACTGACTCCGCAAACGCTTCGACTACGTGTTCGGGTGGTAGCATCTCCGCCGCAACAGGCAGTTCGGTAATTTCCTACAGCGGTGGCAGCGTTCCCGCAGGTGCGACCTGTACACTGAGCGTCGATATTTTGGCCGCCGGTGGCACCTCGGTTACGAACACCACATCTAACCTCTCTACCGACATCGGCAACTCCGGCGTTGCCAGCGCAAGCCTGTCGATCAGCGCAGCACCAGCACCGGCATTCTCCAAGGTCTTTAGCCCCAACACGGTGGATCAAGGCGTCGAAACGACCCTGACTTTTACGATCGACAACTCGGCAAGCCTTGTTGATGCAACTTCGCTCGATTTCACCGACTCGCTTCCCGAAGGCATTACCGTGGCAACCGACAGCGCGAACGCGTCAACTACTTGTACCGGCGGCACGCTGACGGCGGCGACCGGCAGCGACACCATCTCCTATTCGGGAGGTACAGTTGGCGCTGGCGCTGTCTGCACAATTTCGGTGGATATCCTGGCGGCGGGGTCCAACAACGTGACCAACACGACCGGCAACCTGACCTCTAGTCTCGGTGACTCCGGCACAGCGTCAGCGAACCTGTCAATCAATGGCGCCACGCCTCCTGCCTTCACCAAGGTGTTTGCTCCGGACAACATCGCGCAGGGCGACAGCACCGTGATGACCCTCACATTCGACAACGGTGCAAACTTTATTGATGCGACAGCGGTGTCCATAACCGACAACTTCCCGGCGGGCATGCAAGTGGCGGCCACTCCGTCGGCATCGACAACCTGTATCGGCGGTACCTTGACCGCAACGGGTGGCGCATCAACTGTAACCTATTCCGGGGGCACGATCCCAGCCGGCAGTTCCTGTGAAGTTAGCGTTGTCATCACCGCGACAGCGTCCGGGAACCTGACCAACACAACCGAAGCTTTGACCACATCGATCGGTAACAGCGGAACTGCCACCGACGTTCTGTCGGTCACGGCCGCTCCGGTTCTGGCATTCACAGCTGCCTTCGATCCGGCTTCAATCGGCCAAGGCGGCACCACGACACTGACGCTGACGCTCGACAATGTTGGCCGCTTCGTTGACGCGACTGCCGCTGCGGTCTCGGGAACTTTGCCTGCGGGTATCAGTTTCGCGGCGTCGCCGAACCTGTCCAACACATGTACCGGAACTGCGACGGCGTCTGGTAGCACCTTGTCTCTTTCCGGAGGCTCAGTCGCGGCGAACACATCGTGCGAGGTGTCGGTGGACGTGACGTCCACGACCATCGCAAGCCATGCATTCAACACAGGTGACCTGACTTCCTCGCTTGGAAACAGCGGGCCAGCAAACGCAGCGCTGACCGTAACCACTGCTCCAACCCCTGAGATTTCTTACGCATTTGCGCCAACAACAATCGAACAGTTCGAAATCTCGACACTGACGCTCAACATCGACAACTCCGGCGCATTTATCGGCTTCTCTCCGTTGACCTTTGACTACGCCTTTCCGGCTGGCCTCCAAATCGCTCCGGATCCCAATGTGACGTCGACCTGTACCGGCATCAGCACCACCGCAACGGCAGGCGGTACGTCTATTGCAACTTCCGGCGGCTCACTCGCAGCCCTCTCAAGCTGCGAGGTCACAGTGGACGTAACCTCGAGCACCATCAGTGTGATTGACGCTTCGGCCGGCACTCTTTCGGGGTGGGCCGGCCGCGAGGCAACCGGCTCCGTCACTCTGACCGTACTGGAAGCCACGACCGGAACCATCACAATCGTACAGAACGCTGATGTGGACGACACGTTCCGTTACACATCCGCGACACGCGGTCTGAACTTCTCCATCGCGACAACAGCCGGCACGGGTCAGTTTGGCCCCTACACAATCCCTGCGGGGTCTTACCAGATTGCGCAACAACGCCCCTCCGGCAGCGGCAACACCTCTCTCGTTTGCAGCGATGACGACAGCGGCACCGATGCGGAAACAGGGGTCATAAACATCGAACTTGGTGTCCGCGAGAACTTGGTCTGTACTTTTGTTTCGATCAACACACGGCAGAAAACTGTGGACACGATCAACGAGTTCCTGTCCCGTCGCGCAGATCTGATCCTTGCAAACGAACCGTCAAACGGGCGCCGCATCGGACGCCTGAACAAAGACTATGATACGGCAACTCGTGCCTCCTTTAATGACGGCGACCTAAAGGCGCTCAACCCGTTTGAATTCGATCTGACCACAATCGGAAGCGGCAACTACAGCTTTGCCACCTCCCTGGCTGCAATCGAGAACTCCGTGTCACAAGCTGGGCTTGTCTTTGGCGGGGATGCTGGTGGCGGCACGTGGATCGAAAACCGCAGGTGGGATATTTGGGCCGAGGGTATCTGGCAAAGGTTCGAAGGCGGCACAGCCTCTTCCGGCCACTTTGGTATGCTCTCGCTAGGCGCGGATTACGTTCTAGACCGCAACACTTTGGTCGGTGCCATGCTGCAGATCGATGATATGGACAATACTGACTCCTCGGCCAATTCGTCGACCAAGGGCACCGGCTGGCTGGTTGGCCCATATCTCACCAAGCGCCTGTCGGAAACGCTCTATTTCGATGGCCGCGTTGCATACGGCCAGTCCCGGAACACTGTCTCGCCATTTGGCACCTACGCCGATGATTTTGACGGTGAGCGCTGGCTGGCACGCGCTCAGATCACCGGCGATTTTGACCGAGGAAACTGGACAATTCAGCCCAACGCGTCTTTGGCGTATTTCCAGGAAATGCAGCGCTCCTATACAGACAGCGTCGGAGTTGTGATCCCGAGCCAAACTGTTGCGCTAGGACAGTTCAGTTTCGGGCCGACCATCAAAGGCAATTTTGCTGCCAGCGGTGGTCTTGCTTATCAACCGGTGTTCGCGTTGGACGCCATCTATAACTTTGGCGACACATGGGGCACCACAGTAACCAACCCGAATGCGCCTCAAACCCAAGGGTGGCGCGGTCGTCTCAAGGCGGGCGTGAACTTCACCACGGCCGGTGGAGCGACGTTCAACTTTAGCGGAACTTATGACGGCATCGGTCGCAGTGACTTTGAAGCTTGGGGGCTGTCATTCGATATCAACATTCCAATCGGAAGCGGCCCAGCTCGTTAATCAGTTCCACTTGCACTCCAAAAGGCCAGACGCTCTCCCGTCTGGCCTTTTTTTGATTGGCGCAGCGGCGCATTGAAACTTCATTTAGCTTGCAAACCGGACGGTCCCGCGCAAAGTTTCGGCACCCACATAGGACAGGCATATGCACAGCTCTTTTCGCGAACGCGATATTCTCGAAATCGCCCGAACTCAGGGCAAAGTCACCGTCGAAGCGCTTGCCGCGCATTTCGACGTCACAGTGCAAACCATCAGAAGAGACCTGACACAACTGGCCAACGCAGGACTGCTTGAGAGGGTTCACGGCGGAGCTATGCTCCCTTCTGGCGTTCGCAACATCGCCTACGAGGAGCGGCGGCGCGTAAATGCCGAAGCCAAAGATGCCATGGCGGCCCAAGCGGCCAAATCGATCCCGAACGGGTCTGCCGTTTTTGTGAACATCGGCACGTCAACAGAAGCGTTGGCTCAAGCACTCCTTGGCCATGACGGGCTTTTGGTCGTCACCAATAACCTGAATGTTGCGCGAATTCTCTCCGCGAATGAGCGATGCGAAGTTCTTTTGACCGGAGGACGTCCCCGCGCAGAAGACGGTGGTCTTGTCGGGCCCGTTGCCGCGCAAATGGTGAGCGGATTTGCCTTTGACTATGCTGTGCTTGGGTGTTCCGCCCTGTCGGAAGACGCGGAAGCCTTTGACTTCGACATTGACGAAATAACCGTCAGCCAAACCGCTGTGGCGCGAGCAAGCGAGGTCTGGCTTCTGGCTGACCAATCCAAATACCAGCGCCACGCGCCGGTCCGAATTGCCGGCCCAGAGGCATTCGACCGCCTATATACCGATGTCATTTCAAATGAACTGGCCGCAAAGTGCGCGGCTCAGAACACTGACGTGGTTCTCTGTAGCACCCATTAAAGCTCTTTACCCGAACGCGCGGGTTGCTTCGAAACGCGCGGCGACATCGCGGGCCAAGTCCTTTCGGTGCAGGAACTGGCGGGCGGTTGGGCCGTAGACTTCAAGCGCACCAAGGTCAGC
>NZ_SMGR01000005.1 GCF_004346865.1 Shimia isoporae | reverse complement strand
TCGTCGCTCAGCCAGAAAAGGTCAGACATGTTCACCGCTTGTTTTTTGCGCGATGAATCATGTCGCACGGCGAAAATCAATGGGTCCTGAGCCTAGCTGGATTGGGCTTGGACCAAATTAGAATTTTCACAACGCAGCGTCTCGCATATGCTACGCGCCTGTCTCCTCTTGGTTTGGCTAGAAGTGCGCCATGTTTTGATATACAAAAGCAGATCGCCGTCGGCATTTGATGTGTAAGAACAGATCAAATCTTGAAGTCTCACGCCCCATGTGATACATAGAAGCAGATCAAATGTTGCGCTTGATATGCAGGATTATATCAAAATGAGCTATGAGAGCGAAAAACTAGCGGCCACATTGAAGGCTGCGCGTGAGAAGAAGGGACTTAGCCAACGCGCGCTCAGCGCCCGTGCAGGCGTGCCGCAGTCGCACATCTCCAAGATCGAGAATGGCGCGGTCAACCTCACCGTCTCAAGCCTGACCGCCATCGCCAACGCCCTCGATCTGGAACTAGCGCTTGTGCCGCGCAAGGCGGCGCCTGCGGTGAGGACGATCACCCGTAGCGTAAGCGACACGCCGAAGGCCACGCCGGAAACGCGCAAAGAGATTATCCGGATCGCCAATCAGCTTGCGCATATCGGGTCGCTCAAGATCGATAGTCCCGCCTTCGAAAATCTGCAGCGGCAATTTCGGGAGATGCGACAGTTCGAGAACCTGATCCGGAACACCGACACATTGCGCAGCATCCGTGAAGCGCTCAAAGCCGTGGAGGACGCGGGTGGCGTTGCAGCGCTGCAAGACGCGTCAAGGCAGATGAATCGTTTCCGAAATACACTTGCTCACGGCATGGCTGACGAGGATCGTACGCGCTTGCCACGTCCTGCCTATCGTCTTGATGGAGATAGCGATGAGTAGTGTCTCTGTTCTCAACGTGAACCTGTATGGTGAGCCGATCGGCACTCTAACCAATCTCGGCGGCGATCGTACCATCTTTGCCTTCACCGACGCGTACATCGAAAATCCTGACAGGCCGACCCTCGGCCTCGCCTTCAAGGATGAATTCGGGGAGCTTTTTACGAACTTTAGGCCCTACCAGAAGCGCGTCATGCCCTTCTTTTCCAACCTTCTACCCGAAGGCCATCTGCGGAAATACCTAGCCGAACAGGCGGGCGTGAATCCCGAGCGCGAATTCTATCTACTCTGGGCACTTGGCCATGACCTGCCCGGCGCAATCACAATAACCCCGTCCGATGGTGAAGCCTGGCCGCCGGATGCCGCCAACGGCGCCGATGATCATGGCGATGATCAACGCGAAAACGCGCTGCGCTTCTCGCTGGCAGGTGTTCAGCTCAAGTTTTCCGCCGTGATGGAAGCAAGCGGCGGACTGACCATCCCGGCGTCCGGCGTCGGGGGCTCTTGGATCGTAAAGCTCCCCTCCCGCGAGTTTTCAGGCGTCCCTGAAAATGAATTCTCCATGATGAAGCTGGCTAGCCTCATTGGTATGAACGTGCCCGCCATTGATCTGGTCAGCATCAGTGCGATCAAGAACTTGCCCGAAGGCATCGAAAAAATCGGCAACCATGCATTTGTGATTGAGCGCTTTGATCGGCTGTCCGACGGATCACGCCTGCATATTGAGGATTTTGCGCAGGTCTATGGGCTCTATCCTGAGCAAAAGTACGGCAATGGTTCTTTCCGGAACATCGCTCAGGTTATCGCCGCCGAAGGTAATGATGCCGACATCATCGAATATGTACGGCGTCTGACCTTCAACATGCTGATCGGCAATGCCGACATGCACATGAAGAACTGGTCATTGATCTATCCGGACAGGCGGTATGTATCGCTGGCACCCGCTTATGATTTTGTTTCAACCGTGCCCTACATTCCAGGCGACGCGACCAACATGAAAATCAGCCGCTCCAAAGTGTTCTCGGCATTCTCATTGGACGAGCTGACGCATCTCGCAGTGAAAGCCGCCATACCTAAAAAGATGGCGATCAATGCTGCCAAAGAGACCGTCCAGCTCTTTCGGGAGCATTGGGCTACAGAAATGCCAAACTTGCCGATAAGTGTTGAGGTTAGATCAGCCGTAGAGAACCACATGAAGACAGTGCCGATCCTAGAAGAGCTTTCATAGGGCAAGTGTTTCCCGCCACACCAAAAAAGCAAGGCGACAGGTGCGCGTTAGCTTTCGGCGTTTGGTCAGTCCTAGATTTTCGGCACTCTCAAATAGTTGGCCTGAACGTTCTTTGATCATTGCCTCGTTCCTGCTGCCATGTTCACCTCATTGGCGGCTTCAGCCACCCATCAAGATCTGTTGCCTAACTTCATGGACCTAATTCAGTTTCAGTGCATTTAGTATGGACAGTCGCATTCCACCCGCATCTTTGTTCTCAATGGTTGCCATGACAAACACAGCCTTGCCCTCAGATGCCTTCGCCCATTCCTGGCCGATCTGGTCCTTTTCCCGGGAATCCCGGCTCTCTTCTGGGGTTCGGTCCTGACCTTTGTACTCAACCACGAGCAACCGGCCATCATCCATCTCAGCAACGAAATCTGGATAGAATTTGTCGGTGGAAGTCGGGAGCGTGAACGAATTCCGGTGACGGCTAACATTGCGGGTCCAATGTTTTAGGCCAGGCAACCCATCGATCACCAGTGCGCATTGTTCCTCTTCACCGCCCTCTTTACCGTCGAAAGCAGGTACTTCATCGCGGCCCATGAAATGGTTGCGGAAGGCAAACTTTGTTCCTCGATACTTGGGCACGTCGGCATACATTTCATCGAAGAATTTGAATCCATCATCGAACGATACCTCCAACCGTGCCTCTGGGGCAAAAAGGTTCATCTGATAGACCTTGTCTCGCTCCGCCTGTCGGAACCCCCTGAGCTTCTCGTCCAGCTTACGTGCAAGGATAAATTTGCAACGCATGAGCTGGGCCAAGGGTAGGTTGCGGTCGCGGTTGAGATAGGTGACGACATCGCCTAGCCACGCCAGCATTTCGGGCTGGCCAATTCGTTGGTCTCGTACTTTCCCATCCAGCCATCGCACGAGGCTCGCAGGTGTCCAGTCTTCGACATCAACGTCCATGGCCAACTGCTCGGAACTGTCGCCTGACGCAATTAACAAGCGGTTGCCATCGAGGTCGATTTCAAAAGTGTTTGTGGTCTCAACGATGTTAAACTCAGACGGCTCCAGTCGCGCAGGATGATCGGACAGCGACCAATCATGATACTCCATAAGTAGATCGGTATCACCAAACACCAGATCCCCTTGCACATGAACCATGAGGCGCGGGATGACGAACGTCTCACCCTTGTGCGATGGCGCGATCTCATCGGCGTTTTTGGATTTGAATTCCTCGATCTTCTTGCGCAACACACCATGCAAATTGGCCGGGGTGCGCTCGTACAGAACTTTCTCTACGCTTGGCTTTGGAACACCGATCAGGTCAATGACTGTCTTGCCGTCTTCACTGGCTGAGACCTTGATGGTGCCAGGTGCGATTGTTGAAATGGCGTGGCGCACTTCGGGAGTTGCCTCTACTTCGACCGATAATGTCGGGCGGCGGCGGGTTTGGTGTCCGAAAAGACCATCCAAAAGCTCAGGCTGTTCAGCCTCGATATTGGCCTCGGCTTCGCCTTCCTCAAAGCCCATGTCCACCAACTTGTCGCGCAAATTGTTTGCGGCTTCGGCAAAGCGTTTGGATACCAAGCGAGCATAGGACTTGTTCAGGGCAGGAGACTTGCGTCGGGTTGCATAGGGCATCCGCAACACTCGTCCCAAAAGCTGCTCGGCGTCGGTCGAGCTACGTATATTGGCGACGGAACAGAACACGTAAGCGAAGGAACAATCCCAGCCCTCTTTCAGCGCCTCAATGGTGATCACATACTCGATCTTGCAATCGGGTTTGAACAGATCGATCCCATCCAATTCACGCTGGGAACCCGTTGCAACGGCGATTTTGTCCTCGTCGATATTTTCGTTCTCGATCAAGTGCTTCTTGAGGACTTCTACAGTGACTTCTTCGTTTTTCTTCTGAGCCTGAAACAGCACAATGGGCCGAATGTAGCCCTCGCGGTCCTTGTCCGCCCATTCCTGCAACTCGGCGCGCTTCAGGATGGCTGAGTTGACCGCTCCCTGCCACGTCTCTGCCTCGTCCAGCACGACGGGCATCTTGATCATCTCTTCATCCTTCAGCTCCTGTGCCGAGACCGAATGGAGGATGTTGTTGAACCCTTTGGGCGTGGCGGTGAACTCGATCAACGCGGTGGGGTTGATGCGTTCATACACGAGCTGGCTCAGGTCAGATCCGGCCTTATGCGCTTCATCCATTATGACCAGCGGGCGGTGCAGGTGCATCAGATTGGCGAAGCTGAACTTGATGTCACCCTTCCACGGGCCGTCATCGTTGCGCTCCAATCCCGGCGTGTTTGGCGAGACAGAACTGAAATGCGGTTCAAGCATCTCGTGGTGACGATAGACGTGGTACTTGTCGGTCTTGCTCTGCCGCAGCGCTTGAATGGTCCCGACGACGACACACAGGTTCGACCGCATATCGTGCGGTGTGAGCTGGGTGAAATCACCGATATCGAACACGCGCACACGGCCTTCGAACGCCTCGTCAAGCACTTGGCGATAAGGGTGCTTGGGGTTCTTCAGCGCTTCGGCAGTTTGTAGGCGGATCGTATTTGTTGGCACCAGCCAGAGAACGACAGGAAAGTCCTTTTCGATCCAAGCATCCTTGGCGATCGTGATCGAATGCGATGCTAGGATCGTCTTGCCGCCACCTGTTGGTAGGCGCAGGCAGACGTATGGCACGTTATCCAGGCCCTTAACGGGCTTATAGCCCGCCGCATAGCCACGCAGACGGGCGGCGAGCGCCGGCTGCGTTGTGAGCGTCTCATAGGCGGCTTTTGGGCCAGTGATGCGCGCTTCCTCAAAGAACTCCCGTAGGGTGGCGAGGGACGCCTTCTGATAATCCTTCAGCTTCATTTACGTGCCCTCACGTCATAGGGAGTCTGTTTGAATTCGATCTTCTCAACCTTCAACGTCGTTTCAGACAGCGCTGTGCGTTCGCCATACACTGTCAACGGGCCTTTGAAGTCGCCTTGTGCAGCGCGGATCACGGCGAGCGTCTTGCGGGTCAGGACATTGCCACCAGAGGCCGACCTGCCACCCAAAATGCCGTTGTAGAGAAGGGCATAGCCGTGACCGTCATGAGCCCCAAGAAAAGGCGATAGGGTGTTGGGTTCAGTCCAAGGGGCACCCGTTTCGGCAAACCATATATGTGCTGCCAAAACAGGGAACCGGATATCGGATTTGATCGAGCCATCTTCATGGAAAACGGGTGGGCCAAGGCGATAAAAGCGGAAACCGCCGCCGCCTTCCCAGTTCACCGCTTTCGAGATGCCCCCTTGTTCACCATCGGTCACATTTTGCAGACGCGGAACACAATGGGTTACGGCATGTTCGCCCATTTCGATTCCAATATATCGGCGTTTCAGCTTGTGTGCGACCGCTGCTGTCGTGCCAGAGCCTAGGAAAGAGTCGAGTACAAGGTCGCCGGGGGCGGTCGCGATATCCATAACTCTTTCGAGTAACCCTTCAGGTTTCTTGCCATTTGGGAACTTCACGGATCCTTCTTTTGTTAAATTATTGAGTGAGAACCCCTGCCAGTATGTCCCTAGCTTCTCCTTTTTGAACAAAAAGCTACCCCGTTTTTCCGCCGCATCGCTTAGCCAGATCACGCGGCGGATGGTCGGGCTGATATAGTAATGCGAAACCTCTTTTCCTTTGTCCCGACCAGATCTGGGAATGTACTTGGCTTCTAGAACCTCGTCATTTTCGAGTTCCAAAAACTCGTCAATAATTCGCGTTCTGATCGAAGTCTGAGCATTTGTATCCGAGAAAATTCGATCGAAATACTCTATGTAAAGTTCCCGCTCTGACTTGCCTGTTTTCTTGGCAAGTTTTTTCAAAGTGGTCCGCTGAAGGCCCTTGTATTTTGTGACGATGATTTTTCCACCAGACCCGTCCAAAACGGTTCGCTCTTCAACGGGCTCGCCCCAACTCTCGATAACACTTGTGTATTTCCAGCTTTTGCCAGCCTCTTCCATAATCTCAATGTGTTCGAAGAGGTCTTGTTCTTCATAGTAGTCGTTAAACTTCTGAAAGCCCGAGTCATTCGTGTTGTTTTTTGCGTAGATCAGAATGTGCTCAACATTCTTTTTGAGGCGTTTGTCTTCACCGCCTCCGCTAGCCCCGGCTGTGAGTTTCATCTTTACGGCGATTTGGTTGATGAAGTTCTGCCGCCCAAAGACTTCATCTAAAAGCACCTTGGCATATGCGGCTTCATCATCATTGAGCTGACAAAACAGAACACCATCTTCAGTTAGCAAGTCGCGTAAATACTCCAGTCTCGGGAAAATCGTGCCCAGCCAGATTGAATGCTCTAAATTGTCGTCGTAGTGATCAAAGGCTTGGCCTGTATTGTAAGGCGGGTCGATATAGATGCATTTCACTTGTCCCGCGTAGTAGGGCAACAGCGCCTTCAACGCCTCCAGATTGTCGCCCTGGATAAGCATATTGCCAGCAGCCCGGTCGCCATAGCCCAGGTCCGGCACTTCCTCTAACAGGCGGTAAGGCACCTTCTCGGCGGCTCTTACATCTTCATCTCTGGTCAACCAGCGTAGGGTAGGCATCTGCTCTTGTCTTTCTTATTGGGCGCAAAATGCGCCGGTCTCAAATCTCGTTAACGCGCAATCGGCTTAGGCGATGCATTTCACGCAGGACGTAAAACATCATGGGGTACCAAAGCAGGAAAGCCGTGATGCCAGCCAGTCGCCAAGTGTCGGAAAAGGTTGCAACGATCAGCGCGATGATCGCCATCCCACAAGAGACAAGTCCGAGCTCGAACGGCCCGCGCAACGCGCCTTTCCAATGCTCCTGCAGATTCCGTGCTTGAACGCCCAAAGGTTTCTTGCGCCACACCGATTGACGTTCTTCGATCGACAGGAGTGGGTCCATAAGTTGATCGATTTCTTCGTTGGAAAGTCCAGGTGGGCTTTGGATCGCGTTTTTCATTGTGCCACCTCCAGCCAATTGTCGATTTCAGCTACCGCGACTTCTGGTATATCCTCGCTTTGCTTCGCGGCCATGACGCGTTCGACGCAAATGCGACAGGCGATCAGCCATCTTTTGTCAAAATCGATGGCAAGGCCCCGTTCTTCTGCGCGATTATCAACCGCATGAAGTATTTGTTTCATCTCATCGAGAAGGGATGTGGTGCGGTTCGTAAGACCCTCGTCACCCTCATGTAGCCAAGCTGGGTCAGTGCCGTACTTCTCAAGGATCGCGGAAAACACATCAGATGGGATGGCCCGGTGCCCTCGGATGTACTTGAAATATGAGTTGCGGCTTATGCCCAATGTCCCTGCAAACGCTTCCTGTGACAGACTGCTTTTGCTTCTGACCTCTTCAATGCGTTCGCCAATGCTGTTCATTCGGTCTGTTTACCCAGTTTACATATTGTATCGTATAAGATACAAATAGCTCAGATGTTGAGATTCGGAGTGATAGTACTCGGATACATCGTGTGAGCCAACAGTTGCAGGGAGTGCCCAAATGGAGACAGCGCGCAACCAAGAGTACGAGAGCCCAGCCGAAGTCGCCCTTCGCTTAGGCTGGCCGTTGGCCCGTGTGCGTCGGTTGATCCGAAGCAAAGAGGTCAAACACATCAAAGTCGGCGGGCTCTATTTGCTACCGGTTGGCGCGATGGAAGAGTATCTCAATGCGAACACGGTCGAACCCAAGCGGGACACGCTGGAAGAGCGCTGAGGTGATTGCATGGCACGGTATGTTCCACTCGCAGCTAAGGAAAGTACGGCAACTCAACTACTCGACATGTCCGTTCCCGAATTCAGAGCAGGCGTTGAATCTGGTCATTTGCCAGATGCGAAGATTATCGCAGGAGAGAAGCGGTGGGACACTAGGCTCTTGGAGTTGATTGTATCTGGTGAGCTCGTTGACGGGCACGAGGAAATCTCGTGGTGACGCGCAAGAAGTATCTTTGGCAGCATCCGAGTGGGCGGTGGTATGTTCGCAAAGGCGGGAAGTACTATCGGATTTTCGCCGCAGAAGGCACTCCCGAGTTTGACGAACAATATTGGGAGATACAACGTGGGAAGCGCCATGAGGCCGAGCGTTCTTGGTCAGAACTTATCGAAGAATTTCGTCAATCTCAAAAATGGGCTGAATATGAGCCGCGTTACCGGCAGGATCTGGAAAAGTCTTTCATTTACTTGAATGAGAAAATTGGTAAGCGTGACGTTTCGAGGCTTACAGCCGCTGATATCTACACGGCGATGGACAAAAATGCCCATCGTGTCAATTTCGCGAATTACATCCCAGTCGCCGTTACTTTGTTGGCTAAGTTAGCAAGAAGAAAAGGCTGGCTTAACGAAAATCCAGCCTCCGGAATTGAGCGCTTGCCTGTTCCCCCAGAATGGAAAAAACCCCATATTCCTTGGACAGATGCGGCAGTGGAAACTTGGCGCAGCAAAGCAACTGAACTTCCTATGCTCATTTTTGAGCTTGGAGTGGGAACTGTCCAACGACCAGGGGATTTAAGTGGTTTCACTTGGGCGAACTACGATGGCAAGAACCTTGAGTTGACACAGAACAAAACAGGTGTGGAGCTTCAACTTCCCTGTACGTCAAATCTGATTGCACAACTAGATAGTTTGAAAACTTCGTTAGGCGAAAAGGCCAAGCGAGATCGGCCGATATTGGCGAACGAGGACGGTTCACCGATGAGTTACCATAGGATCGCTCGGATCATGCGCGCCGAACGTGAGCGTTTGGGGGTTCTGGCGCACGATTTGCATGCGTTGCGTTATCGCGGCGTAATGGAGTTGGCCTGGGCCGGGTGCGATGACGACGAGATAATGAGCTACAGCGGCCACAAAACCAAGAAAATGGTGATTAAGTATGCAGGATTTGCGCGCCAAATCATGCGCGCGAAAACCGCTGCCGAGAAAAGAAGACTTTGGGAGCAGCTGTTGAACGAAACGAGCACAAAATATGAAACTGATACTGGAGGTGATACTCAATGAGTGGGAAAATTCATAACCCATTGATTTTATTGGAGGCGAGTACCGGACCCGCTACCATTTTTCTAAGCCATTGAATAGGCCGGACAATCAAGAGCGAGGTTGGCTCGTTTGTCTCACTTTGTGTCCCACCATGTGCAGAAATCGTCATCAACTGTCAATAAGCCAGTAGTGAACAAGGTCCGGATAAAAGGCTCAAAAGGTGCCGTAATAACGCCAATCCGTATGGTCTACTATGAGACGAAGGGTTAAGCGTTGCCGCGCGAAACCATTCAGAGGAGACTGGGGCCATGGGGGACTTTGGGGACGGAGGGTGTATAGATACCCGCTCGAAAAAATGTGTCGGTTTTTTTCGATGACGCAAGGAACCGAAATCCTCTCCCGTTTTCTGAGCAAGGAGCAAGTCGCAGCACTTCCGGACCAAACGGCCCACCGTTCTTGGGTGTTTGAGCCAAACCTCCGATTGCTTCACGAAGCTACCCAAAACAATCTAGACCTTGTGCTGGATGACATTTGTGCTGCTTGGCAGAGAAGCTACAAACGCAAACGGGGCACAGATGAACAAGAACGGTTTATGGAGTGTTGCCGGGTTATTCTTGTGAACCTTCTCCGGGCGCATACGAAGCGTCGTGGAATGCCCGTAGGTATCGGAAGTCGGAAGGAACGGCTCGACCGTGAAAACCGCTACCGACCGGATTACATGACAACCCACCGTTTTCGCATGTGTATGGAATGGCTGCTGAATACCGGCGTCATGCGGACAACTGCCAAAGGATATCACTACGGAGAGAATGCACAGACAGCTCGATTTGCCCTGTCCGAAAAGGCGATCTGCGACCTTTTTTCGGACGAGTTGTCTCTGCGTGACTTCCGCATTGATCGAGTTGCTGAGCCTGTCCAGTTAAAAGACGAACAGAAGCAACTGACAAAGTATGCTGATACGTCTGAAACACGAGGGATGCGTCATGCTCTGCACGAGATCAACACGGTTCTTGAGCGGACTTCAATCACGACACCCCGGCAACTTACGTATTCAGATTTCTCCGAAGACTACTTGGGCCACACCAAGCAGCTCTACCGTGTCTTTAACAATCGCACATTTGAGCACGGTGGCAGGTTCCAAGGCGGTTGGTGGCAGTACGTTCGCAAAGGTGTGCGCCGCTCCATACTGATTGATGGCCAGCCCACTGTGGAAGCAGACTACAGCGGCTTCAATCCTGCCGTTTTATTGGCGCAAGCCGGAATGCAAGTCCCGCAAGACCCGTACTCTGTGATACCCGGCATCGAGAACAGCAAGCAATTGCGCGACCACGCTAAGGCGACACTTGCTGCATTGCTTCATGCCAAGACCAAGCACGTATCGGAGCCGAGAAACTTTGACGAAGCGGCCCATGGTATGACGGTTCAGGAGTTTCGGAACGCGGTGATTGCCGGGTTCCCGATGATCGAAGACATGGTTGGGGAAAAGGCAGGTATGCGTCTCCAGCGTGCTGAAAGCGATCTAGCAGAACAGGTGATGCTGCACTTTGTCAAACAGGGTCACGCCATCCTGCCAATTCATGATGCGTTCATTGTTCAGTCTGATCTTGAAGACGAACTGGTGACGGTGATGCAGGAAAAATTCCATGACAGTTTTGGGCAGACACCCCACATTACAGTCAAACCCTCATATCTATGAGACGGAGGGTTAAGGACAAAGTGCCAATAAACCCAATCTCCCCCACTACTAGGGTATACAAATGAAGGGTGGTAGACTTCGCGACGTCGTTCAAGCAGACCTCGGAGTGACCGGGTAAAACCGAACTATATTAAATGGCATTGGGACCATGTTCAGTTCAGCCTGGCCCATCGCTTCTATTTTCAATCCAGTTTGGACACGATCAACAGGTCATGATCCGCCCCTCAAAGTTCACCAAATCAAAGGCAATAATGCCTAACCAAATACTATGCATTTGCAGCGCTGTCCCTCGGCTCTGCGGTGGTCGGCGATATCCGATTCGCCTTTTCGCGATTGCCGTAGGAAAACAGGTCGTCTGGTGTCGCGATTGCTTGCTCCACATTGCGCAGACCAAGCTGAAAGTACTCTTCGTTCAGTTCATATATCAGCGCATCCATTTTGTTCTGTATTGCTGCACAGGCGGTCGTCATGCTGCCGCCATAGGGGTCCAAAACGGTCGAACCTTCTGGCAAGGTGTCAAGCAGAAGCTGTGGGATTTCAGGGGGAAACGGTGCAGTGTGACCGTGTGTGTTCTTGCCGCGCACCATTTTGAAGACAGGGCGTTGCTTTAGGATTTTTACTTCAGGTAGCTTCGATTCTGCCCCTGGTTTGCGAAATACAAGGCAGTGTTCCCAACAATTGAAGGGCAATTGGTAGTATGGTGACTCGTTGCCACCGTTGAAGTTACGCTTGCCTTCGATGTCGCCCTTGAACCAGACGACGTTACCAACGATGTCAAAGCCCGCGGTCTCAAACAGATAGATAATGTATGCGCCAAGTATCATTCGCTTCTTGCCCATCGCGGAGAAGGCCGCGATGTTCTCATTGTCGAAGTAGTCAAAAATGTTGTAGACAAAAAGACCGCCAGGTTTCAGCGCGCTGAACACCGCCCTTGCAGCATTATACATGTCAAAGAGATAGCAGTAGATGTTTGGCCACTGAGAGTATTCTCTCGCGTTGTAGTAAGGCGGTGATGTAACGGCACCCTCAATACTTTCGGGTGGCAGCGCATTAAGTCCGCTTTCACAGTCGCCATGCACAAGGCAGATTCCCGGCTTCACGCTTTGCTTTGTTGACGGGGGCGTAACATCACTTTTAGGTCGCTTTAGAGCAAATCGTTTAAAGAAGGCGCTGTCAAAGAAGCGCTGGCCAATGCCGTCGTCCGCTTTCCACGACCCGAATGGTTCGTACGCAAGCTCGCGGCCCAGATAGCTTTGCGGTTCACCTTGTGCTTGACCCATGATCACGATGCGATCTTTGTGTAAGCTGAACTGGCGGATGAGCATGTCCGTGACTTCTTCATCACGGATATCAAAGAGCACATCGTTCCGCCAACGTCTGCGGACGTCGAGCGGTATCTGATCCTCTGCAGAAGCGATTGCTTCTTGCTTCATAATCGAAGCCAGGGAATAGCGATTGCCGCGATCATAGGCGCTGCGTTCGGGGCAAATCAGATTCTTGCACTCCCAGCTTCGCACGCCGATGGTGGGATACGAGTTCCCACCTACATTGTGCGAACGGCAAGCCGGGCACGGTATCACCCGTTCATCTCGCTCGTTCTTTTCGAACAGGAGCAAGATGTCATAGGGTTGATCGGTCGTACCCTCTGCGGCGGCGTGTGAGAGAACAAAACAGTCCTTGAAAAAGAACCCTTCATTCACAAGATCAAAGCGTGCCGAGTCCACGTCAAGCGCTGCGCCGATGTGACCTTCGGTGGTCTCGCGAATGGTGTCGGGGCGGAAATACCCTTTTGACAGCGCAATCTCACGGTGTTTTTCAGCGTAGAGAACGGTGTCTGAGAACAAACGCCATTGACGGGCTTCACCGCCAGGAGCTGCCCGCAAACGCAGTGCGAAAAAACAGTGATTTGCAAGGCGGTCATAGCTGTCGCGAATGCCTGTAAGTAGCAGATCGGAAATCTGTTTATCTGTCAGCGCATCATATGCGCCGAGATCGACGTCTTGGTAGATTAACGCGCATTCGCGGTGAAGCTGTTCATGATGATTGGCGCGTAGATGGTCGAAAAAATTGGCGTGGTATTCTTTGCTCGCATCTTCATTGAAGACCTTGTGCATTGCGCCGTCCTCAAATGCGCGGAACACAAAGCCACCAAACAACGCACGCTGAATGAGGACTTGTTTTTCCTCTAGGTCGCAGTCCCGAGCGTCGCTCCGGTTCACGCGGCCCGTTTTCAGAAGGTCGTGCAGGCCTGCCACGGTCTCGTCATTCGATATTGGCTGGAATGCCTCCCGCACGCCTTCGTCGATTCCCTTTGTCTCGCACCAAGCCGTGAACGCTTCACGGTGCGCGCCGTCAAAAAGTGCTGCGAGCGTGACCTTGTCACGGTAGTTGAAGAAGTATCGCTGCTTCGCGGCAAGGTCGATGAATGCCTTGATACGTTTCTTGTTCAGGCCAAGCCTGCTGTTGACTAGGGCGTAGAGTTCGCGGCTGCGTTCGAGCGTTGGCCGCAACGCACTTTCACCTGCCGCGCACGCTGCGTCTTTGGCGGCATCCATGAGGTCTGGTGGGCCCGAAAAGCGCAGATTCAGGAGGCGGTTAAACTCCTCCAGGAGCGTTTCAACGGTACTTGTGCTCATCTCTGCTCTTAGCCTTCTTGCCTGACCAAATATGCGATTTTGGCCTATTTATCCGCGCCGGTTATGGCTTGCAATAGACCATAGGCGAGCAGATGAAGAAAATCCAACGAAGCGACTACAAAGCCCTGCGCACATGCCTCAAAGAAATGAGGAAGCAAAACGGGTTCACCCAGATACAACTCGCCGAGGCCATCGGCGCTGACCAATCAGACATTAGCAAAATTGAACGCGGCGAACGCAGGCTGGATGTTGTCGAACTGGTTCATATTTGCCGCGCTCTGGGGATTGCCACTGAGACATTCATTGCTGCGCTTGAGGCACACCTGAGCGGAGACAAGCACCATGTCTGACGATCTTCTTCCCAAGGATCACCGCCTTGACGAAGCAACGCCGCAAGAAGCCACGATAACTGTTGCGCCCGAAACGGGGTTCGGGCTTCATGACAGTGAATGGTCGGAAGATCAGTGGAGTGAATTGATCGTTTCGTTCGTTGAGAACGGGATGGCAAGCTGGCGGGAACTGGCAGCGCTGATCCTAGGACACTTGAACCCTTCGCAGACCGGCACAAGTCTCGCCTCATCTGAAGGTTTCAAGCGGCGCTATGGCAAGGGCAATACCATGCGCATTGTCATGGATTGGGCGTACGCCCAAACAGGGCAGTGTGAAGACTGCGGTAGCCGCCTTGAATTACAGGCTGACCATGTGGAAGGCCGCGAGCTTTTTGAAGACCCACTGGATGCGGATTACATTGAAAACATGACGCTGCGCTGTCGGCGTTGTAACGTTGTGCGCCGACCTTCCCACGAGCTGGGCGGTCAAACCTTCTTGACGGCAGAATCTGCGCTCATGTGGATTTTGCTAGTAATCAAGCCGCGCACTTTGATGGATTTCATACGTCTGTGCCGCATCTATGGGATGACAATGGCTGATATCCGAATGCAGGAAGCCTGGGCGATGGCGCACTGGCTTTCACGCAACGAACCGCCATTGTACGGCATCGAGGACGATGAGAATACGTCTTATGATCTACTTCTTTGGCCGACGGGGGAGATCACCCGCATTGATGTGGGTGCGGATATCCCAAATGAAGCCGAAAGACTTTATCAAAATGTGCGCGGCGATCATAGCTTCGTGTTCCTGGCCGTCGGCGATGACGGGCGCAAAACGTTGTTCAAGTATCCGTTGAGCTGGATTGCGTTCTCCACGTACGATCTCGGGCAGATGCCACCCTACGCGCTGGCCGTGCGCTACACCCAACCTGATAGAAAGAATGGTGCTCCGCAGCGGATTACACCACTGGCGCCTGTTGGTATGGAGCTTTCTTCGCATGTTGTTGTGGCACCTGATGAGAAGATCATGTTGGAGATTGGTGGAACGCTACTTGGTGGTAGTAGAACGGAGGCACCGGCTGCTACCCACAATGGCAAGCTGCTCCCCGCAAAACATCAAAAGCGCGACGTTTGGCTGGATGTGGAGCCAGCGTAGTTTTGGTGGTTTTATTGCTTGCATCAAAAAAGAAGACAGATACTCAGCAAAGAATGGCAGCCCATTCAATGTGATGCGCAAGGACAAGAGTGGGAGCCAATGTCTTGCAAGAATTGGTGAGCATCTTGTTCAAGAAGAAAAAGTGCCAGTGCCTATGGTGACAATTTAAGGTTCCTGAATTTTATTGAGATACGTGTAATCTCAATTCTCCTCCTATTACTGGGGCGAGTAAGGAACATTGAGCTTCCGACGAGTAGAGGTTAAGTTGATCTCAAGCCTAAACCGGTAATCATTTGTGTCAGATAGCAAATAGTATCTGCCGGATCATGGTACCGGCCGGGCTGAGTGACATTCGCACAGATTCAGAGCCTGTAGTTCACGATTTGGCCAGAGCAGTAGTGCAAAGTCAGCCCGGCAAAACAATTGATTTGAACCGCGCGTGGGTATAGCAGCGCGAGTTAACCGCCAGACGACACTTCGAACCAGTCCACGGCTTCTTTTAACTGAAGCAAGGTGTACCCTTCGCGCAAGTAAACCTCTTGCGTTACCCCTGACCGAGCGTGACCGACGATGCATTGGATAATTGGCTCAGGCACGTTGGCCTGCCCCAGCCTTGTCACAAGGGTGTGTCGCAGACTGTGGAACACCAGCCCAGGCTCCTTGATCTGCAACTTGGGTAGGAAGCTCTCATTGCACCAACGGCCCAAGTTGCGCCCGTAGCCTCCGTTCGAACTGTAGCTGTAATCGGGGAACAGCCGAGGCCCGGATTTGCGGCTTTCAACGAAGTCGAGGAAGCCCAACCGGATCAACTCCGAGTGAAGCGGCACCTTTCGACGCCCAGCTTTTGATTTGAGCCGCTTGTTGTCATCGCCTTCATCGGTGATGTTCAGAAACCAAGTTGACCCGTCCTGTTGAACGTCTGCCACGTCGAGCTGGCAAATCTCATTCAGCCTTGCCCCCGTGAACATTCCCAACAACATGCCCCACTTGTGGCTGTCTTTGCGGACCAGCCCGGACGGGTTTTCAGTTAGTTCTTTGAAAATCAGCTCGGCCTGCCTTGGTGTGAACGGCTTCCGTTCCGTTTCGCTGTTTTTGGCCTTCGCGACCTTCATACCGTCGAACAACGAATGCGGTGCGTGGCCGTGGCGTTCTGCCCAGTCGAAGAAGCTCTTGAACATTTGGATATGGCTGTTGATCGTTTTTGGCGCGATCTTGCGTTGGCCCGGAATCTTTACGACTTCCAACAACGAAAACTCCTTAAGAGCAGGTTTGGTGTTGCGGCTAGAAGGCAACTCCTGCAACACCCGCTTGACTGCATTGGCATCTTGCTTGGTGATTGTGCTGAGAAGGCGGTCTGCGCCGAAGTATTCAACGAGGATGTTGAGATAAGCTCGGTTCTGCCCGGTGGTCTTTTCGGCCCATTGCCGGGAGTGCTCCTGTATGAATTCGTCTACAGCCACTCCCAACGCAGAAGACGTAGGGAGGGCTTGCATAGAAGGCTGAGGAGTGGCTGCTTTGCCGCCGCTATATTCATAGTTCTCAAGGCGCTCAGCGGCCTCTAAGATGGCTCTGAGCATGTCTCGCCGCCCTCTACGCAACTCAATGCCAATTCTGGGGCTACTGTCCTCCCAGTCTTGGGTCGAGATACCCATTTTGCTCTTGAATGGGGCAATGGGAAGCCATTGCGGATCGTCGGACGGTGGGTCTAGGTAGGTCTCATGGTCCAACATCTCGCTACGAACATCCTCAAGGGCGTTCGGCGACAGTCCATGATTGTCCATCCATTCAATGTACCTTTCGAGTTGGGCTTGGAAGTAAGCCGCAACCATCTCCCGTATTTGATCTTGCCTCAGCCTTGCCAATGCCTTGTTGTCCCGCGTTATTTGGCCGCAAGATGCAAGATGACGGGCAAGAACGCCAGCCCGATCAGGACAGCGAGTACGTAGCGACAATCGTAGGGTTCTTCGAGGTTTGCCCTTTTCGCTTGGCAATGGCCAGCGGAAGTAGAAAACGCCGTGGCGAGAACGACTTAGGTAGGACGACAGTTTCATGGGCGTGTGCTCCACTTTGTGTCGCACTTGACCATCTGGACGCTAAGTCACTGATTTAGAAAGAAATGGAGGCGAGTACCGGAATCGAACCGGTGTACACGGATTTGCAATCCGCTGCGTCACCACTCCGCCAACTCGCCATCCGTGGTGTTTCGGAGGTGCGCTCCGAAGTGGGCGCATACATGGAGCGAATCCGGCAGACGTGCAAGCGGTTTTTTGGACAAGCAGGGGAATGTCCATCGGTGTCGAACCGAAGGGCAACATATCGACGATTGGAACCTGTTTCCTGCGCGCGGGCGTTGCCCACCTTTTGGCTTTGTGGCAAGAGAGATAAACAACTGTCCGATCAAACGAGTTTGGAATGACGAACTACACCGCCCTGCGCACGACTATGGTCGATACCCAGATCCGTCCCTCCGATGTCACTAAATACACAGTTATCGAGGCGATGCTGGCGGTGCCGCGGGAGGCCTATGTCCCCAGCGCCAAGCGTGAGGCGGCCTACGTAGGTGAGCATGTTGAGTTGACAAAAGACCGTGTGGTGCTTGATCCGCGCGTTCTTGCGAAAGTCCTGGACGAGCTGGATATCCAGAGCGATGAACTGGTTCTAGATATCGGCGCCGGTTTTGGCTATTCGTCCGCCGTTGTCGCAAGGATGGCAGAGGCTGTGGTCGCGCTGGAAGATGACGACTCACGAGCCGAAGACGCACAAACAACCCTGTCCGAACAGGGCGTGGACAACGCGATTGTGCATGTTGCGCCGCTGACGGAAGGCGCCGCCGAACACGGCCCATACGATGTGATCCTTCTTCAAGGCGCAGTGGAACAGGTGCCTGACGCGATTCTGGCCCAACTCAAGGAAGGCGGCCGTATTGCGGTTTTGTTCGTTGAAGGCGCGCTTGGGGTTGTGCGGATCGGATATAAGATTGATGGTGAAATGAACTGGCGGTTTGCGTTCAACGCTGGCGCGCCTGTGTTGCCCGGTTTTGAAAAGAGCCGCGCATTTGAACTTTGAACCGCGCGCCAATTTGGCGGGCTAAGGCGGAACGACAGGGAAAACCATGCTGCAAAAGCTTCAAAAAGCTGTTCGGGTTGGCGCCATTGCGCTGACTGTGTCATTTGGATCGGCTCAGACCGCGGTGTCACAGACGCTGGCAGATGCCATGGCGACTGCTTACGAGCACAGCGGCTTGCTTGAGCAGAATCGGGCGTTGCTGCGTGCTGCTGATGAAGATGTTGCTGCAGCTACGGCATTGTTGCGACCGATTGTAAACTGGTTTGGCAGTGTGGACTATTCCTATGGCCGTTTCCGGAACGCTTCAACGCGCGGGGCGAGCGTGTCTTCGACAACGCCGGATGCCCAAATTGGCCTGACTGCGGAAATTCTTCTGTTTGACAATGGCGCGACCCGGTTCGGTATCGAGGCTTTGAAAGAAACGGTTCTTGCCACACGTCAGGGATTGGTGTCGGTAGAGCAGCAGGTTCTTCTGAATGCAGTTCAGGCGTTCATGGATGTGGTCGCAGATCGCGAGATTGTGGAATTGCGCCAGAACAACCTGCGCCTTCTTGAGCGCGAACTCCAAGCCGCACAGGACCGCTTTGAGGTTGGCGAAGTGACGCGGACGGACGTTTCGCTCGCCGAAGCGCGCTTGGCAGGTGCACGCGCGCAGCTTGCCGCGGCACAGGGTGATTTTGCCGCCAGTCAAGAATTCTATGCCGCAGCAGTGGGGGTCCGCCCGGGTAACCTTGTTGCGCCGCGGAGCCTGCCACGCACTGTCGGATCTATCGAGGATGCAAAATCGGTGGCGATCCGTGCGCATCCGGACATGATTCAAGCCAAACACCAGATCGCCGCGGCGGAACTGAATGTGGACAGCTCGCGTGCGAGTATGGGCCCGACCGTCAGCTTGAACGGATCGGTGTCGACGACACAGGAATTCAACACCAACTACTTCAGCGAAGGCGCCAGTGTTGGCGTGAGCGTTCAGGGCCCGATCTATCAGGGCGGACGTCTTTCTGCCTTGCTGCGCAAATCTCAGGCGCAGCGTGATGCGACGCGAGCGACTTTGCATGTGATACGCCACAACATCCGCCAACAGGCTGGAACGAGTTGGTCGCGGCTTTTGGCGGCCGGCGCTCAGATTCAAGCAAGTGTGCGCCAGGTTGAAGCTGCACGCATTGCCTTTGAAGGTGTTCGTGAAGAAGCCAAATTGGGCGCACGGACCACTTTGGACGTCTTGACCGCAGAGCAGGATCTGCTCGATGCGGAGGCAGATCGCATTTCCGCACAGGCAACTCAGGTTGTTGCAGCCTATGCGCTTTTGTCCTCGATGGGGCAGCTCACCGTTGAGCGGTTGAACCTGAAGGTAGCGCGTTACGATCCAGAGGCTTACTACAACATGGTCAAGGACGCGCCAGCCCTGCGCTCCAAGCAGGGGCAGAAGCTGGACAACTTGCTGAAAGCCATTGGGAAAGAATAACAATTTTTCCTATCTGTTGTGCGGTGAGGCACCAATCGCTAAACTCTTGCTGAGGTAAGAGTGGACAAAAAAGATGCCAGATCCAGTCAGCAATGCTGAAATCGAAGATGTATTGACGTCGATCCGCCGGCTTGTGTCGGAGAATCGGCCCGTCGTCGATGCGCCCGTTGTTGAAGAAACGGCGGCTGATGAGGTGTCTGAACCCGCTGAAGAGCCAGTGAAAAATGCTCCTATGGCCCTTGTTTTGACGCCTGCATTGCGCGTGGAAGAGACGGATGAGGCTGAAGGGGGCAAGCTGGAAATCGATCACGCTGCAGAAGAAACCCCACTGGACGTATCGGCCTATGAGGCGGATGGCGGAGATTCGTTCTCAGTAGAAGAAGCTCACCAAGACGATTCGAATACGATGTATTTCGAAGAGCCTGAGAATGACGAAACGGCCGATTTCGACGGCGAAGAAGAGTCGGAAAATGTGCTTTTTGAGGAGAACGTCGACGACGCCATTGAAGAACTCGCTGAAGACGTTGAGGAGGCTGTAGAAGACAGCTTTGAGGAGTTTGAAGGCTCTATCGAAGATTTGGCTGTTGCGGACGTCGCGCATGCAGGTCACGAGGCGGATGCTTTCTCTGAGGAAAAGCATGTCGATGCGGACATGATGCCTTACGACGTCGAAGAGGAGGCGCTGGAAAGCGATCTGGAAGTAGACGTGGAAGATGGTCGGCTGGAAGGACGCGAGTCCATTGAGGAGGCCGGTTTCGTTTCCGTTGAAGAGACCCTGGAAGATGATGAAGAGCAGGATGCCCCGTTCGACTTCAAGAAGGTTCTCGAGGCCCGTTTGGTTCAATGGCGGGATGGTGACGCCTCAGGCGCTCAGGACGATGAGCCGGTAGACAGCGATTATACCGAGGAAGAGGTCGCGGAAGCACCGATTGCACAAGAAGAATGGTCTCCCGAGCCGGAGACCTCTCATGCGGAAATGTCGACTGAGGCTCCGTTTGACGCGATAGGTGACACCATAGAAGCGCAGGTGCACGAGGACGTGCTTGAGGGCGCTGCGGCTACTGTAACGGCTGATTTGGGTGAGGCACTGGATGAGCCGGCGGTGATCGACGAAGAGGCCTTGCGGGAGATGGTTGCTGATATCGTGCGCCAAGAACTGCAGGGTGCTCTGGGAGAGCGGATTACACGTAACGTGCGCAAGTTGGTGCGTCGGGAAATCCATCGCGCACTTGCCGCACATGATCTGGACTGAGCTCCAGCCCAAGCAATCGACACAAAAAAACGCGCCCGTTCAGGGCGCGTCTTTTTTTGGGCAGCTGGATTTAGTAATCAGGCAGCTTCGGCCTGAGCAGCGGCATTGCGGCGCTCGCTTTCTTCACGAGACAGCGCGACAGAAGTCCGTACACCTTTGGCGACGAATTCCATCAGACCGGACACGACACGCTCATTCGGGTCGATGCCGGCACAGGACAGAACTTCACGACCATCGCGTGAGCGTGCCCAGCGAGCAATTTGCTCGGGACCATTGCCATACTTTTTGTCGTCGGCAATAGCATCATCAAGCGCAGCCAACACAACGGCTGCAAACAGTTTACGGGCGCGGTTTCCTTGCTCGTTATTGAAAGCCGCTCCGTCAACGAAATCTCTCATCTCGTCGTCCTTATATTATTGCTCTTGTGTTTTCGGCGTGCCGCTCCTTATGGAGCAAACTTGGTGATTCGGGTAGGCTGTTTTTGCATAGCTCTTATGCTCCATGCGCATGACCAAAGTGTTAACGCACGGGTCCTCCGGTTGCCTTGCCACCTGGGGACTTGGCAGATATAGGACTCCAAACCCTTCAATCAACCTTTGTGCAAAGGTTTTACGACTATGCCAAAAATAAACGGTAACGAAATTCGCCCCGGAAACGTGCTTGAACACAATGACGGCCTGTGGGCCGCGGTGAAAGTGGATCACGTTAAGCCTGGCAAGGGCGGCGCCTTTGCTCAGGTCGAACTGCGCAACCTGCGCAACGGGTCCAAGCTGAACGAACGCTTCCGGTCTGCTGACAAGGTCGAGCGCGTGCGCCTTGAGCAGAAAGACCAGCAGTTCCTGTATGAGGACTCTGGTATGCTGGTGTTCATGGACGCAGAAACTTATGAGCAAATTCAATTACCTGCTGAACTTTTGGGCGACCGTCGCCCGTTTTTGCAGGATGGTATGACGATCGTTGTAGAGTTCTACGAAGAGGAAGCTCTGAACGCGACCGTGCCGCAAAAAGTGACCTGCAAAATCGTCGAAACCGAGCCCGTGGTCAAAGGTCAAACCGCAGCAAATTCGTTCAAACCGGCCATTCTGGACAACGGTGTAAAAGTCATGGTGCCGCCGTTTGTGGGGCAGGATGAGGACATTGTGGTCAACACCGAGACCATGGAATACTCCGAACGCGCTTAACGAGTGGGCTCAACCGACAAGCGAGAAGCCGCCCTGTTGTGGGCGGCTTTTTGCTGTCTGCATCACGTCTGCAAAACGTCGGTATAACGTCGGCGACAGTGCCGAAAAATCCAAAGTGAGGATTCACTTGAATGAAAGAAGCGTAAAATTCAGGGCAGTTTAATTGAGGCATTTTCCGCTTGCATGCCTTCTCCGGCGCGATCGAAGCGAAGATAGGCCAAAGCCTTGCCACCGGCCTGGGAGAAGAGCGTACCGACCTCTTTGCCGTCGCGTGTGATCGGCGTGCCGACTGGCGCTTCTCCGTCGATATCGACAAGCGCAAGACCTTTGCGGAGTTCCGTTTTGTGCTTCATGCGCGCGGTCACTTCCTGACCTACATAGCAGCCTTTGCGAAAGTCCACGCCGTTCAAACGTTCAAATCCGTTTTCCAGAATGTAGCTGTCACCCGTCAGTTCCACGCCGGACCTCGGCACGGCGTTGGAGACATACAGAGCGCTCCAATCGGTCGTGTCATCAGACTGCGCTTCGTTGCGGTAAGCGCGCCAACCCAGACCTTCGGCGCGGGGATCCAAGAACCCGTCGTCGGGTCTGTCGCCCACGCCGCGGTGCAGATGCAGATCGGTTTCTTCCACGGTGACATCGGCCCGCAGTTTGTACATGGTCAACCGCTGAGCCAACGCGGGCGCTTGTTCGGCATCGGCGTCCAGCAAGATCGTGTCGCCATCCCAGCTTAAAAAGAAGTCCGCGATATATTTGCCTTGTGGCGAAAGAAGAGCGGCATAGAGCAACCCGTCACCCATTGCGTCCAGATCGTTGGTGACCAGACCTTGCAGAAAGGTTTCGGTGTCGGCACCGCTGAGGCGGAGAATTTTTCTGGGTCGATCCATTGTTCGGAGCCTGTTCTGTTCTTGCGCGTCTTCGTTCATATAGGCAGGAGCGGGCGGTGCAACAGGGCTGGAGATAACAAATGCGCGCACCATTGTCGGTGGTGATCCCAACTTTGAACGCGGAGAAGGCTTTGCCGGTCTGTTTGGCCGCTGTGTACGAGGGCGTCGAAGCCGGACTTCTGCGTGAGTTGATCGTGGTCGATGGTGGTTCTGAAGATGGCACACGTGAATTGGCTGACGAAGTCGGGGCTGATGTTTTAACGGTTCCACCGTCCAGAGGTGGTCAGTTGCAGGCGGGAGCGGAAGCTGCGCGGGGCGAGTGGCTGTTGTTTCTGCATGCTGACACAGAATTGTCTCCTGGATGGTCTGACGTTGTCGGGGCGCATATGGCGCGAGACAAGGACCGTGCAGGGTATTTCCGACTGGGTTTTGACCGTGGCGGAGCACCTGCTCGATTTGTGGCACGGTGGGCCAATATCCGGTCGCGCGTTTTTGGGCTTCCTTACGGGGATCAGGGATTACTCGTGTCCCGGCGTCTCTATCGCGATGTCGGAGGCTACTCGAACATACCCTTGATGGAAGATGTGTCCATGGCGCGTTCCCTGCGGGGGAAACTGAGTGGGCTGTCGCATTTGGCGGTCACCAGCGCCGAGAAATACCGGGCACAAGGCTGGATGAAGCGCGGCGCACGAAACCTTTGGACACTCGTGCGCTATTTTGTTGGCGTGTCGCCGGAGCGGTTGGCGCAAAGCTACAGGAAATAGGGTTTGTTCTGTAGTCAGAGGCCCGTGAAAACGTCCGTAGGGTAAGTGACACCAGCAAGGTAGAGGCCCTGCGGCGGGCAGACGGGGCCACAGGCCGCACGATCACGTGCCTCCAGTGCCGCGGTGACGTCGTCGGGATCCCATGCGCCTGCACCGACCCTTTCGAGCGTACCCACAAAGCTGCGGACCTGATTATGAAGGAACGAGCGCGCACGGACGTGAAAATGAATTTCCGGCCCACTATAGGTCTCGACGCGCTCTATGCGCAATTCATCGAGGGTCTTCTGCGGTGATGCTGCTTGGCAAATCGAGCTGCGGAAAGTGGTGAAATCGTGATTGCCTAGAAGCCGGTTGGCGCCTTCTTGCATGGCCAATTCGTCGAGATCGTGTTTGACCTGCCAAACCAGGCCAGCCTGATGAGTTGCCGGTGCGCGGCGCATCAGCAGGCGGAACAGATAGCGGCGTTCCATTGCGGAAAACCGGGCATGCCAATCATCGTCGACACGGGCACAAGCGGTGATGGCCACAGGGGCGGGTTTCAATTGGAAATTGAGAGCTTCCGAAAGGCGAAACGGATCCCATTCTTTGTCCATGTCGCAATGTGCGACCTGAGCAAGTGCATGCACGCCCGCGTCGGTCCGTCCCGCTGCCGCAATGGTGTGTTCACCAGGTTGCAGTTTGGAAAGTGCGGTTTCAATGGCACCTTGAACCGAGGGCTGGTCAGCCTGACGCTGCCAGCCGGCAAAGGGGGCTCCGTGGTATTCGACTTGCATGGCGTATCTGGGCATGGCGGGCCAATAGCTCAACTTGGGGGGAAAGAGAAGGGTTCTGCGCCCTAGCAATGGTGGGGGGGAGGTCTTAGGTTTTGAAGCGAAACAGGAAAAGGGGCCCGACGATTGGTCATTTCCAGCATTGCCGACGGAGTTTTGCGTCGGGTTGAAGCGGTGGGCGATGGCCTGTCGGAGGCATTGTTTGAGCCGGTCATTCGGCTGGGCGTAACCGGCATGGCACGGTCGGGAAAGACGGTGTTCATCACCTCGCTTGTTGCAAATCTGCTTGATCGCGGACGAATGCCGCAATTGGCTGCTCACGCAGAAGGCCGCATTGAAGCCGCGTTTTTGCAGCCACAACCTGATGATCTGGTACCTCGGTTTGACTATGAGGCGCATCTCGCGGCGATGACCGGAGCCGATCCAGAGTGGCCCGAGAGCACAAGAGCTATCAGCGAACTACGGGTGACACTGCGCGTGAAACCAGCGGGCATGTTCGCTGGATTACAGGGCGCGCGGACCGTGCATTTGGACATCGTGGACTATCCCGGCGAGTGGTTGATGGATCTTTCGCTGATGCAAAAGTCCTTTGCTCAGTGGAGCGAGGAGGTTTTGGCTGCGTTACAGGCGCGGGAGCAAGCCGCCGACTATCTCGAGTTGCTTGCACAGGCGGACGGAAAGCAGGAGTTGGACGAGCTCCAGGCACAGACTTTGGCATCGGCGTTTACGCGGTATCTGCACGCCGCACGGGGGGCGGGCTATTCGGATTGCACACCAGGCCGGTTTTTGTTGCCCGGCGATCTGGAAGGGTCGCCAGCGCTGACGTTTGCGCCGTTGAATGCAGTCGAAAAAGCCGGGCGAAGGTCGTTGTGGCGGGCTTTCGAGCGTAGGTTCGAAGCCTATAAGGCGCGGGTGGTCGCACCGTTTTTCCGCGATCATTTTGCCCGCTTGGACCGGCAGGTCGTGCTGGTTGATGCGCTTGGGGCGATCCATTCCGGTCCGCGTGCGGTGGAAGATCTTCGCAGTGGTTTGCAGGACACACTTGCGGCCTTCAAGCCGGGACGAAACCCGTTTCTGGCTCGGTTGTTGCGCGGCAAACGAGTGGAAAAAGTTCTTTTTGCTGCGACCAAAGCGGACCATTTGCATCATCGCCAGCATCCGCAACTGACAGCCATTATGCAGGCGCTCACACGGGACGCAGCAGATCGGGCACAGTTTGCCGGAGCAGTTACCGAAGCGATGTCGCTGGCCGCGCTGCGGGCGACTGTGGAAGAAACGGTCACGCATGAAGGTAAACCGCTGGACTGCGTGCGTGGTAGACTACTTGAAACGGGCAAGCAGGCTGCGTTTTATCCCGGGGCCCTCCCCGAAGATCCCGGGGTTTTGCTTAAACCGGCGCGGCAAGGGGCCGGCGCATGGCTTGGGCAGGATTATCAGGTAATGAAGTTTGCTCCGGCACCGCTCACTCTGCGTCCCGGAGAGGGGCCGCCGCATATCCGGCTGGATCGTGCTGCGCAGTTTTTGATTGGAGATTTGCTGTGACGCAAGGGCCGGTTCTGATCGACATAGAAGAAGGCGCAGCGCCCGACGTGGCAAAAGCCGCACCTGTTCCCGAATTTGGTGCGCCTGAACCACAGGGACAAGCCATGCAGGTGGCTGCGCGGCTGGGCAGCCGGAAGCTGAGCTGGCTGGCGAGCCTGTTCTGGGGGCTTCTTGCGACCTTCGTCAGTGCTGCAGTTTCCGTGGCCGCGTGGGACTTTGCCGTCGGTCTGGCGGCACGGTCGCCTACGCTGGGCTTGGCGGTAAGCGCTGTTGGTCTGGCTTTGCTTGGCGTGGCGGCCGTGATGGTTTTGCGGGAACTGGCAGGGTTCGCGCGCTTGCGACGTGTGGACGGGTTGAAAACCATTGCCGCGCGGGCCGTGCAGTCAGGGGATCTGGCGGAAGCCCGCGGGTTGGTGGATCGGCTGCAGCGGTTTTATCGGGGGCGGGAGGATCTACGCTGGGGACGGGACACTCTTTCAAAGCGACGGGAAGAGGTGCTGGACGGGGACGCGCTTTTGGCCCTGACGGAAACGGAACTGATGGGGCCTTTGGACAAGGCAGCGCAGATGGAGGTTGAGGCCGCAGCGCGGCAAGTGGCCGCTGTAACAGCCTTGGTGCCGTTGGCACTAGCCGATGTTATCGCAGCCCTGACCGCGAACCTGCGCATGATCCGGCGTATTGCCGAAATCTATGGGGGTAGAACCGGCGCATTGGGAAACTGGCGACTTTTCAGGGCGGTGATGACGCATCTGGTGGCGACGGGCGCTGTTGCCGCTGGCGATGACCTGATCGGCTCGATGGTTGGTGGCGGGGCCTTGGCCAAGCTGAGCAGGCGGTTTGGCGAGGGGATCGTAAATGGTGCTTTGACGGCGCGGGTGGGTGTTGCGGCAATGGAAGTCTGCCGACCGATGCCTTTCGGTACTGGGCTTCGTCCTTCCGTTACAGGGTTGGTCAAACGCGCACTCGCCGGCCTGTTCAGCAAGGAAAGCCGAGACACATGAGCCAGCACGGACATTCTCAGGAAGAAGTCGAGCACCGGATTGGGAACCCGCCCGGACGGGGCCTGTTGCGCGATGTGGTTTATGGCGGGATTGATGGGTCTGTGACCACGTTCGCAATTGTCGCTGGCGTGGCCGGTGCCGGTTTGTCGCCATTCATTATCGTGGCTCTGGGCATTGCCAATGTGCTTGCGGATGGATTTTCGATGGCGGCGGGCAACTTTCTGGGCACCAAAGCAGAGCTGGACGATGCCAAGCGGTTGCGTGCCGTGGAGAAGCAACACCTTAAGGATTGGCCCGAAGGGGAGAGGCTCGAAATCCGCGAGATTTTGCGGCTCAAGGGACTCGATGGCGAAGTTCTGGAAGCAGCGACAGATGCAATCGCCGCCAACGAAGAGGCTGCCGTGCAGTTGATGCTTGAGGGTGAGTATGGCCTTGCAGGCGTTGATCCGCATCCGCAACGCGCGGCACTGGCGACGTTTCTGGCCTTTCTTGTTGCAGGGTTGATTCCCTTGCTCCCCTTTATTTTCGGGGCGCCGGACGCCTTCCGCTGGTCGGCCATCATGACTGGCGTCACCTTTTTCGCGATTGGTACCATGAAGGCCAAATGGTCGTTGGAGCCTTGGTGGAAGTCCGGTTTGGAGACCTTGGCAATTGGCGGTGTGGCCGCTGCGATTGCTTATGGGGTCGGTAGCCTGTTCAACGTCGGATAAGGCGAGGTGTCATGACCCAAGCTTGGCGCGCCGCTCACAGATAGAGCCGGCCACGTGATCATTTGAGGATCGGTATTCCGTCCGGGCCTTTGACTTTCTCCACAACGCCGGCTCGCAGGCTACGTCCGATGTTGTGGGCCAGAGCGGACCATGCAGCGGCTTGGGTGCTGTTGAGTTCCTGGACCAATATGCGGTCAAAGAGCGCGAGCCAGGTTTCGAACATGCCCGGCTGCACGTTGCCTGCCATGCGGTGCACGGCGAGCGGGTTGCCGTCATAAGAGCGTTCAAACAGGATCGCATTGGCCCAGAAATCCGCCACTTTGGCCTCATGGCTTGGCCAGTCCCCGACGTGCACGGCAAAGACCGGACCCAAGCCGGGATGCTCGCGGATGCGCTCATAAAAGGCAGCCACGACTCGCTCGATCTCGGGGCGGGTGATGTCGAATTTCGGTGGGATGGTGGCCATGTAACTCTCCGTCTTGGCCTTGAGATAGGCGATTTGGGTAAATGCGACAAGGATCGCCGCTTTACCCTGTGGTCGCAGAGGCCTATAACGCGCCCATGATGAAGATACATGCCATCATTATTCGAATTATCAGCCCGGCGCTCTGATCCATCGAGCCGCCGGGACAAGGCGTATGGAAGACCGCGCCGCCCCTATACCTTTCCGAATACGACATCCTGAGAAGGACCGGACACATGTGTGCCGAAACACCCGACTATAAAGAAACGCTGAACCTGCCGAAGACCGATTTCCCGATGCGTGCGGGCCTGCCCAAGCGCGAGCCTGCTTGGCTGGAGCGCTGGGAGCAGATCGGCGTTTATGACCGCCTGCGCGAGAAGGAAGGCCGTACGCCGTTCACGCTGCATGATGGCCCGCCCTATGCGAACGGCCACTTGCACATCGGCCACGCTCTGAACAAGACCATCAAGGACATGATCGTGCGTTCCCACCAGATGATGGGCCATGATGCACGCTATGTGCCGGGCTGGGATTGTCATGGTCTGCCGATCGAATGGAAAATCGAAGAGCAGTACCGCAAGAAGGGCAAGGACAAGGACGCGATCGATATCGTTGAGTTCCGTCAGGAGTGCCGCAAGTTCGCCGAGGGTTGGATCGACATCCAGCGCGAGGAGTTCAAGCGTTTGGGCATCACCGGAAACTGGCCTGATCCCTACATCACGATGGACTATCACGCCGAGGCTGTGATCGCCGAGGAATTCATGAAGTTCCTGATGAACGGAACGCTCTATCAGGGTTCCAAGCCCGTGATGTGGTCGCCAATCGAGAAAACCGCGCTGGCCGAAGCTGAAGTGGAGTACCACGACAAGGAAAGCTTCACGATCTGGGTGAAATTCAAGGTGGCGGAGCCTGCCGATCACAAGCTGGCAGGCGCTTACGTTGTGATCTGGACAACGACGCCATGGACGATTCCGTCCAACAAGGCCGTCGTGTTTGGACAGGACATTGCATATGGCCTCTACGAGGTCACCGGAACACCGGAAGAGAGCTGGGCCAAGGTGGGTGACCGTTTTGTACTGGCGGACAATCTGGCAGGCGATGTAATGACCCGTGCACGGTTGGACGAAACCATGTGGAAACGCGTCGGTGATGTTCCTACGAGTGATCTTGAAGGGGTAGGTTTGGCGCACCCTCTGAACGGTGCCGACGGCTCCGAGGGCGAGTGGGATGACCTGCGCGATTTCCGTGCAGCACCCTTTGTGACCGACACCGAAGGTACAGGTTTTGTACACTGTGCGCCGTCACACGGTATGGAGGAATTCGAGCTCTACCGTGACCTCGGAATGCTGGAGCAGATGATCACCTACAACGTCATGGACGATGGTGGTTTCCGAGCGGACCTGCCTTTCTTTGGCGGCACATACATCCTGTCGCGCAAAGGTGGAGAGGGGAACGCCAACAAAACGATCATCGACAAACTGGTCGAAGTTGGCGGGCTGCTGGCACGTGGCAAAATCAAGCACTCCTATCCGCACAGCTGGCGGTCCAAAGCGCCGATCATCTATCGCAATACACCGCAGTGGTTCGCCTCTGTGGATCGCGAAGTGGGCGATGGTCAGGATGCTTTGGGCACAACGATCCGCGAGCGTGCGCTGAACGCAATTGATCAGGAAGTGAAGTGGTGGCCGCAGACCGGTCGCAACCGCCTCTATTCCATGATCGAGGCGCGGCCGGATTGGGTTCTGTCCCGTCAACGTGCTTGGGGCGTGCCGCTGACCTGTTTTGTGCGCAAAGGAAAATTGCCGACCGATCCGGATTTCCTGCTGCGTGACCCTGCTGTGAATGCTCGGATTTCGGAAGCCTTTGAGGCCGAGGGCGCGGATTGCTGGTATGTTGATGGTGCCAAAGAACGCTTCCTTGGCGACGGCCACAATCCGGATGAATGGGAGCAGGTTTTTGACGTGCTGGACGTGTGGTTTGACTCCGGTTCGACGCATGCCTTTGTGCTGCGTGACCGGGAAGACGGGTCCGAGGACGGCATTGCCGATGTCTATATGGAAGGCACCGACCAGCATCGTGGCTGGTTCCACAGCTCACTGCTGCAATCCTGTGGCACCAACGGACGCGCGCCGTATCGCAACGTGGTCACGCACGGCTTCACGCTGGACGAGAAGGGCAACAAGATGTCCAAGTCGCTCGGCAACACCATCGTGCCGGAGGAAGTTGTCAAACAATACGGTGCCGACATCCTGCGCCTGTGGGTGGCACAGACCGACTACACTGCAGATCAGCGCATCGGTCCGGAGATCCTCAAAGGCGTGGCGGACAGCTATCGCCGTCTGCGCAATACTATGCGTTTCATGCTTGGCTCGTTGAGCGAATTCACAGAGGCGGATCGTGTGGACGTGGAGGACATGCCAGAGCTCGAACGCTGGGTTCTGCACCGTCTGGCGGAGTTGGATCATCAGGTTCGCAAGGGCTATGCGGAGTTCAACTTCCAGGGCGTGTTCAGTGCAATCTTCAATTTTGCGACCGTGGAACTGTCTGCGTTCTACTTTGATATCCGCAAGGATGCGCTCTATTGCGACGGTGACACGTTGCGCCGCCGCTCGGCGCGGACTGTTCTGGACATCCTTTTCCACCGTTTGACCACGTGGCTGGCGCCGGTGTTGGTGTTCACCATGGAAGAGGTCTGGCTGGAGCGTTTCCCAGGTGACGACAGTTCTGTGCATCTCGTGGACTTCCCCGACACGCCGGCGGATTGGCTGAATGAACCGTTGGCGGCAAAATGGGCCGGAGTGCGTGACGTGCGCCGAGTGGTCACCGCAGCGCTGGAGATCCAGCGCACCGACAAGGTGATCGGTGCTTCGCTTGAGGCCGCGCCCGTGGTGCATGTGCGCGACGCGGATGTGGTCGAGGCGCTGAAATCGGTGAATTTTGCCGATATCTGCATCACTTCGACCATTGACGTGAATAACGACCCGATGCCAGCAGAAGCTTTCCGACTGCCAGAGATCGAGGGCGTTGGCGTTGTTTTTGAGCGTGCCGAGGGTGAAAAGTGCCAGCGCTGCTGGAAGATCCTGCCGGACGTAGGTCAACATGCGCACGAAGGTGTTTGTGGTCGTTGTAACGAGGCCTTGGGGTAATCTAGCCTTAGCCATAGACAGGAGGGCGTCCGGTTGGGCGCCCTTTTTATTTTGTGCGGCTGGTAAGCCGCTCTGAATCGGTCGTTGACGGGCACCTCTTGTGAAATGGGACGGACTGGCGCATCGTCCCGTCATGTTTGAGACCACTGTTGATACCCCGACGGGGCCTATGATCCTTCGCGAAAAGGACGGTGCGGTCGTGTGGGCAGAGTGGGGTGTCGGCGGGACCGATAAAACACCGTTGTTGAAGCGGGCAGCAAGGCAACTGCAAGCCTATTTTGAGGATGCCGAAAACGGTTTCGATCTGCCTTTGAGGGTTGAGGCGTCTGAGTTTCAGCAAGCTGTTTGTGCCGCGATGAGCGCGATACCGCTGGGCGAGACAAGGACATACGGCGACTTGTCAAAGGAGCTGGGTGTGCCCGCTCAGGCGATTGGGCAGGGGTGCGGCGGGAATCCGATCCCAGTGATTATTCCATGCCATCGCGTGTTGGGAGCGAACGGGTTGGGTGGATTTTCCGGAGCGGGTGGGGTTGAGACGAAAGTCTGGCTGCTCAAACATGAGCGAGCGGGCGGCTTGTTGATCTGAGCGTCAGAGTTTTTCTCGGTAGATCAATTGCTGTGCCGCTCCGGCGAAAAGCAGGTAGGCGGAGCTAAGTACCAGCAAGAGGTTGACCACCGAAAGCGTGTCAAAGTCCACCCAAGCAGCGCGCCCCGCCAGTGCTGTCCATAAAATAGCGACCGGCAAAGTCACCAGCCGCCAGCGCTCGGTGCGCACGGGGTGCACAAACTTTACAGGAACGAACATCGCTATCGCGAGCAGGGTCACGACAGCGAGGCTGACCCAGAAATTGGGCTGTACCGCAAAGATCACTAACACCAGCATGTTCCAGCATCCGGGGAATCCGGAAAATGAATTATCTTTTGTTTTCATGCGTGTATCGGCAAAGTACAGCGCTGAAGTAAAGGTTATCACGATGATCGCGAACCAGCCGGTCCAGCCGTCCATCAGACCGGATTTGAAGAGCGCAAATGCCGGAATAAACACATACGTCAGGTAGTCGATGATGAGATCAAGAAGCACGCCGTCGAACTCTGGTGCGTTCTTTTTTACGTGGTAGTGGCGCGCCAGAGGTCCGTCGATGCCATCCACGACAAATGCCACCACGAGCCAAAGAAACATCAAGCTCCACTTGTCTTCTACTGCGGCCAGCATGGCCAGCATGGCGAAGACCGCACCGGTGGCAGTGAACAAATGGACGGAGAGGGCACGGCTGCGAAGTGTCATTGGACCGTCATGCAGGAAACGGTTCTGTTTGGCAACGGTAACGCGTCGGTATGACGTCGGTATCGCATCAGCGCCCGTTCCGAACGGTCAGGCGCGCGGTTTCAATGCGCGAATGGCGGCCTGTATGGTTTCGGGGAGCGTTGTGTCTGCTCCGATTGGTGCGGCGTCCAAAGCAGAGGCGACGTCTTTTGTCAGAATGCCAATGGTGTTGTCAGGTTCCCAGCCGTCGCGGGTGAATTCAATGGTCTCAAAACCTGAAGCGAACCAGTTTTGTCCTGACGAGGTATGAATCAGGTTGAGCAGGGCTGTCTCGTCGATTCCAGAATGATCTGCCCAATCCAGCACCATTCTGGTCATTGCTGTATTGGAAGCGGCAAGCAAGTTGTTGAGAACCTTGGCCTGCATACCGGCGCCGTAGGCGCCCATCCTATGGAAATGAGCGCCCATGGCGTCAAACAGAGGCTGGTGGCGGTCAAGTTCACTGGCGGTGCCCCCAAGCATAAAGGACAAGCGCGCTTCTTCGGCTGCAATAGCGGCGCCACTCATCGGAGCGTCGATCAGGGTGATGTGTTCGGGAATGCGCGCGCGCAGATCTGCGACATAGCGAGGCGACAGAGTTGAGGAGACAATCACCGTACGCAAATCGGGTGCAGTTTCTACGAGGTTCTGAGCGCCAAAAAGAACGTCGTCGGTTTGTGCAATGTCACGCACAACCGTAACAAGCGTTTTCAAATGCGCACGAAACGCCGGCAACGCTACCAGATGGGGCCTCAAGTCACCGAAGTTTTCATACGCCCTGACATCAAACCCCAAGGCGTCAAAGCCAGCGGCACGAAGAGCTGAAAGCATCGGGCCACCCATACGGCCGCATCCTGCAATTCCGATCCCGTCGAGTGTCATCGTGTCTCCCATATGGGGAGACTACCTAGGGGCCGCCTGATCAGTCCAGCCCCGCGATGATGGCGCGAAGGGTGGCGATGCCGTCGCCTTTTTCGGAACTGGTAAGAACCAGCTCGGGATAGGCGGCAGGGTGCTTCGCGAGTTTTTCACGTACCTGCTTGAGCACCTTGGCGCGGTCTTTTTCCTTCACTTTGTCGGCTTTGGTCATCACGACCTGAAAGGTCACAGCGGAACTGTCCAAAAGGCTCATGATTTCTTCGTCGACGGCTTTGACGCCGTGACGGCAGTCGATCAGCACAAAGGCGCGGCGCAGGTTGGCGCGGCCTGATAGGTACCGTTTCAGCAGACGCTGCCATTTTTCAACGACAGGGATCGGCGCGTTGGCGTAGCCATAGCCGGGAAGGTCAACGAGATAGTGGCTGTCGGTCAGCGTAAAGAAGTTGATTTCCTGAGTTCGACCCGGTGTGTTGGATGCGCGCGCAAGCCCCTTGCGGCCCGTCAGGGCGTTGATCAGAGAGGACTTGCCCACATTGGAACGGCCAGCAAAGCAAACCTCCAGGCGATCACCCGCAGGCAGACCGTCCATGGCGACGACACCCTTGAGGAAGTCGGAATTGGAACCGTCAAACAACTTGCGGCCGCGTTCGACCGCAATGGGTTCGGGGTCTTCGACCAATGGGAAAGGCAGTTGCATCAAAGCACCTCTGCGATATCGCCGACGTTGATGTCGCCAGCTTTCGTCACGACACCGTAGACGCCAAAGTCCTGATGACCAAAGGAGTCGTTCAGAACGCCGAGCGTGTCGGCGTCGCGGCGACCTGTGTCGGGGTTGGATGTGGTGGCGAGGCAGCGGGTGATGCGTTCGCGCACTTCGAGTTCGGCGGTGCCGATGCGAAGGGTCTTGCCGATCCAGTCGAATTCTTCCCAGGGCGCATAGCCGTCCAGCCAGATGTTGCCACGCCAGCGTTCTGTCGACAGCGACCGTCCGAGGCGGCCCTCGACAGCCCGATGGCTGGCTGTGGTGTGGATGGCGATCGAGGGAAAGGGACTGTCGGTCATACCGAGAGGTCCCGCAGGCACAAGTTTGGTCGATGCTGCACGATCAGCAGGCATAAGGGGCCGCACCCACTGAATAAGCTTGTCGCCCTGGGTCTCCGGATCAAACGTGAGTTCCCAGAGATCGGGATGTTGCAGGGTGATTTTGCCCGTGCGTTCGTCGACCTTCGCGGTGATCGCTTGCAGGGCAGGGGCCTTCGCCGCACGGGAGAAGTTGGCACAGGACGCCCATTCACCGCCCTCTGTTTTGGCAGCCTCATGAGCTACGGCATAGCGGCGATCCCAAGGGAAAGTCTGGCCTTCCTCCAAAGAAACATGACCCACGGACTCGCGTCCGTGGGCCTTGATCGGGTGTCGCCATAGAGCTTTGACTAGGCCCATTACTTGGCGTCCTCCTTGGGCTTTTTCTTGAAGCTGGATTTGATGTTGCCAAAGACATCAGGCTTGTAGCCGTGCTGACGCATGATGGCGTACTGCTGCACGAAAGTGATGACGTTGTTGGTGATCCAGTAGACGACAAGGCCGGACGCAAAGCTGCCGAGCATGAACATGAACACCCAAGGCATCCAGGCAAAAATCATTTGCTGGGTCGGGTCTGTGGGTGCCGGGTTCAGCTTCTGTTGGAGCCACATCGAAACACCCAGCAGGATCGGCAGGATGCCGAGGCTGAAGATTTCGAAGAAGCCAAGATCGCCAATCACAAACGGCAGAAGGCCGAACAGGTTGAAGATCGAGGAGGGGTCAGGCATCGACAGGTCGGTGATCCAGCCGAACCACGGCGCATGGCGCAGTTCGAGCGTGACGAAGATCACCTTGTAGAGCGAGAAGAAGATCGGAATCTGGATCAGGATCGGCAGACAGCCGGCCGCTGGATTGACCTTTTCCTTCTTGTAGAGCTCCATCATGGATTGCTGCATCTTCTGACGGTCGTCGCCAGCGGCTTCTTTCAGCTTCTCCATCTCGGGCTGCAATTCCTTCATCTTTGCCATGGAGGCATAAGACTTGTAGGCCAGTGGGAAGACGATAATCTTGAGGATCACGGTCAGCCCGATGATGGCCCAGCCCATGTTGCCGATCATGGCGTTCAGCCAGTGCAGAAGGGCAAAGATCGGCTTGGTCAGGAAGAAGAACCAGCCCCAGTCGATGGTGTCGATGAAGCGGAAGATGCCGTTGTTTCTTTCGTAATCGCGAATGGTCGCCCATTCCTTGGCACCGGCAAACAAACGGCTGTCGATTTCGGCGCTTGCACCGGCCTCGACCGACATGGTCGGGAAGCGGGTGATTGCCTCATACGTGTCGAGGCTCGGGCTGTAACGGAATACCGAAGTGAAGGCTTGATCGGACTGCGGGATGAGCATTGCCATCCAGTAGTGATCGGTGAAGCCCATCCACCCGTTGCCGGCCACTTCCTCTGCTTGGGCGTGGCGGCCCCAAACGGGATCGGCGCTAAAGTCCGCGATGTCCGAGTAGTCCAGATCGGTGCGTTCTTTTTCGCCCTGAAGCATTGCGCCTTCGTGCAGGATGAAGAAGTTCTTCATGTCCTCCGGCTCGCCATGACGGGTCAAGGTGCCGTAAGGCGCCAGAGTGATCGCGCCGACGCCGTTGTTTTCAACGCTTTGGTTGACAGTGAACAGGTAGTTTTCGTCAACCGAGATGGTGCGGCGGAAGATCTGGCCGTTGCCGTTGTCCCATGCCAGAACAACAGGCGTGTCAGTGGTCAGCGTGTCGTTGCCTTCGACAGACCAGAGGGTGTTTGCGCTGGGAACCTGCTCAGGTGACAATCCTGCGCCCGGCGCCCATCCATAAAGGGCATAGTAGGCGTGTGGTTCGCCACTCGGGGTCAGGAAAGAAACGATGGGCGAGTCTTCGTCCAGTGTTTCGCGGTAATCGTTCAGTTTCAGATCGTCGATGCGGCCGCCTTGAAGGGAGATCGAACCGGACAGTCGATCAGTGGCAATCTCGATTCGGGGCGCATCGGCCACTTCGGCGGCCGTTTCAGTGACGCCGGAGGCTTCCGTTGTGGCCGAAGGTGTACCGCTTGCTTCGGGCGCGGCGGGCACAGTGGCCTCAGCAACTGCGGGTGCGTTGGGGTCTTCGACCGCTTCGGGAGGCGGAAACAAGAGGAACCAGATCAGGATGACGCCAAAGCTGAGCGCCGTCGCGAGGATGAGGTTCTTGTTCTGATCGTCCATTGCCACTTGCCATCTGTCGTTGAAACGTTGGGGAGGTTCAACAGAGATGGGGCCCAAAGGTCAAGCGGATTCCGCGTTGAAACCCGCTTGTCGGCAAGGAATATCAGGGTTTTTCAGGTCAGCCGGACTTCTGGCCGATCTGGATCGCAGGGCCGAGTTTGGCTTTGTGGTCTTCCATCCATTTGATGGTGTCCTCAAACGGCATCGGGCGAGCGATGCCAAAACCCTGTACGTGGGCACAGCCAAGCTGTGACATCATCGCGTGTTCTGCTGCGTTTTCAACGCCTTCGGCCAGCGTGGAAAGGTCAAGGCGTTCCGCAAGAGTGACGATAGCCGCGATCATCTTTTGCTGATCGGTGTCGCGGTCGACGTTGGTGACAAAGGAACGGTCGATCTTGATGCGCTTCACCGGCAAGCGGCGAATCGAACTGATGGAGGCGTGACCGGTGCCAAAATCGTCGAGGTCGATATTGCAGCCAAGTTTGGCGATGGCTTCGACATTGCGAACGACCATGTCGTCCGGTGCGCCAGCGATGACGCTTTCCAGGACTTCGATGCCAAGACGGCTTGCGTCGAGTTCGTTGCGGTCGAGTTCCCACTGGATGCGTTCAACCAGTGTCGGGCTGCGGAGTTCGTCGCCAGCGAAGTTCACGCCGACACAGGGTACATGGAAACCGGCGTCATCCCATGCGCGCACCGCGTTCAGAGCCTGACGGGTCATCAGATCGGCGAGTTCGCCCATCTGGCCGGTCTGGTTCAGCACGTCGAGGAATTGCACAGGCGCGAGAATGCCCCGCTCCGGATGTTCCCAGCGAGCCAGAACTTCGAAGCCGGTAACCTCTCCGGTATCGGTGGAAATCTGTGGCTGGAACCACGCCTTGATCTGATCTTTTTGCAGGGTGCGTGCGGCTTCGGACTGTGTCTTGCGGCGTGAGATCACCTTGCGGCCCATGTCTGCGGTATAGGCGCGGATGTTGGATGTTCCGGACAGGCGGGCTTCGGACATGGCCATTTCCGCGCCCTGGATCATCGCTGTCGCGCTCGGGCGGTTCAGGCGAGAGGAGAGGCAGAAGCCGATTGAGCAGGTGACGTAGATCGACGCCATCTGAAGCGGGATCGACTCCTCGATCGATGCCTGAAACCTGTTCGCCATCTGAATGGCGGTCTCGAGATCCATGTTCGGTACCGGATCGAGGGACACGAGGAAGGCGCTGTCACCGGAGCGAGCCACGATGTCCTTGGAGCGCAGAGCACTGCGGATGCGATTGGCGAGCACACGCAGAACCTCTTCGGCGGTTTGGTCGCCGTGGTTTTCACGCAAGCGTGCGAAACCGTCGATTTTGATCGAGAAAGTTGCGGTAGCATTGCCCACATCGGTGAGGTGCGCCATCTGTGCATCCATCCGGCGTTCGAGAGCGGTTTGCAGAAGCAGGCCGGTAAGGCCGTCAAAATCGGCTTCGTCCTTTTCCGCTTGCGAGGCGGCCTTAAGTGGAGCCAGCAGGAAAGGCAGTGGCAGCAGCGTCGCAGCCATGAGCAGTCCAAATTCGCCAAAGGCGGCCCAGAAGGCCAGGGTCAGGAAAGGAATGGCAGCCGGAAAAGCACGGCGGCGCAAGAATTCCTGCCCACGGGCGGATTTCAGACTGTTAACAATTTTGACGCTGCGCGACGGCATAGGCACTTCCTGATCGGTATGAATGCAAGGATGAAGCTACGTGAGTTTTCTCATCTGCGGGTTAACGAAACAGTGGAACTTCCTCGTCCTTTTCATCAAATTTGAGCGATTGCGTTAGCAACCCCTGAAAGTCGAAGAGTTTGGGATCGAGCATGTGTGAGGGGCGGATATTCGTCAGGGCGCGGAACATCACCTGGCGGCGGCCGGGGCTGTTGCGTTCCCATTGGTCGAGAATCTGTTTGACTTGCTGGCGTTGCAGGCCGTCCTGCGAGCCGCAGAGGTCGCAAGGAATAATCGGATAATTCATAGACTTAGCGAACTTTTCGCAGTCTGCCTCGGCAACGTGCGCAAGAGGGCGGTAGACGAAGAGGTCGCCTTCTTCGTTCACAAGCTTTGGCGGCATTGTGGCCAGCCGTCCGCCGTGGAACAGGTTCATGAAAAAGGTCTCTAGAATGTCGTCGCGGTGATGGCCGAGTACAACGGCAGAACAGCCCTCTTCCCGGGCGATACGGTATAGGTTTCCACGGCGCAAACGGGAGCAAAGAGCGCAGTAAGTCCGGCCCGCGGGGACCTTTTCCTTAACAATTGAATAGGTGTCCTGATACTCGATTCGACTCGGAACCTGCATCTTGTCGAGGAACTCCGGCAGCACGGTTGCCGGGAAGTTCGGCTGCCCCTGATCCAGGTTACATGCCAGAAGGTCGACCGGCAGCAGGCCACGCCACTTTAGCTCGTGGAGAACTGCGAGGAGGGTGTAACTGTCCTTGCCGCCCGACAGGCAGACGAGCCAGCGGGCACCGCGTTCGATCATGCCATATTGTTCGATGGCTTCGCGGGTCTGGCGGACGATACGTTTGCGCAGCTTCTTGAAAGAGGCCGAAGAAGGCGCGCCGTGGAAGAGCGGGTGAATGTCATCAAGATCATCAAGCATGACTTGCATTACGAGACTTCCGTGTTCGTGGTCAATTCGGGACCCGCTCAGGTCCGGTTTTCGGGGGTTGGCTTACGCCGGGAGAACTTCACTTTCCGAAAGGACATTTATTAAACTTTTTTGCAAATGCCTTTGGTCGGAGTGGCCAAAAAGATGCGAATCCTTGCCTAACGAAGCGCTGGCTTGCGAATTTCTGCCAATACGTGTGATGAGAGTCTGGGATTCTCGAGTGTGCGTTAACCAATTGGCGGGGCGCTGGCACGCGATTTGCGTGGATTTTGGCGCGAAAACTCGAGGGATTCGCAAAAAAGCCGGCCCCGAAACGGGACCGGCGATGTTAACTTACGCGCATTTCAGAGCCTTAATTGAGTTGCTCTTCGTTGCACTTTTTCGCAAGCTCCAACGCCTTGTAAGTGCCCGCGAGGTTCACGGAGAAGGAGAACTCCTCTTCCGGGAAAACCGTCATAATGTATTCTTTGGCGATGTCTTCGATCACCTGCGGATCGTCCGTCAGAACATATCCACCGCTGTAACCTTTGGTGATGTTGCCGCGCATGCCGGTGGCCTCTCCGAAATATAGGTTCGGGCCGATCAGGATGGCGACATCTTCCTTCGAGCCGCGCTGGATATTGGTTTTTTCTTTGGTGAATACCCCGATGTAGGCCACATCGCGTTCTTCGGTCAGACCCATTTGGACAACATTGTCGAAGTCGTCCTTGCTTTCGATCATGCATGTGCCTTTTTCGGTATCGACATAAACATTCCATCCTTCGATGGCGCCGTATCCGATGAACTTCTCTGCGAATGCAGGGGCAGCCGTTGTGGCGAGCGCAGCTGCGGACAAGAGAGCGGGAATGAAACGCATAAAAACCTCCGATTGACTATGAACAAGAGGCTAGAGCGGGTCAGTAGGGCTGTCCAGTGAGGGTATGCCTAATCGTCGTCTTTTGATGGGGGAACAGGGTCGTATCCGCTGCCGCCGAGTGGGTGGCACCGGCCAATGCGGCGCAGGGTCAGCCAAGAGCCTTTTATGGCACCATGTTTTTCCAGCGCCTCCAGGGCATAGACCGAACAGGTCGGTTGATACCTGCAGTTGTATCCTACCCAAGGGCTAAACAGCAGCCGATAGGCACGCACAGGCAACGCAGCGATGTGGGCGAGTGGGGTCATGAGAGATATGTAGTGCAAGCACGAAGGCGGGGGAAGGCCGGTGAGTGCCTTCCTTTTTATGCTTGGGCTTCCTGATCCGTAACAAGTGCCCGCATGATCGCGCGTATGCGGCGTTTGTTGCCTTCGTCCAGAGACCAATACAGGGCGTTTGCTGCCGGATCGCTTTGTTGCGGGCTGATGATGTCGCCGGGATCGGCCTTGAGTACATCGGCAATACGTACAAGCGTGACCACGTTTGGAGCCCGAGCCCTGCCATTGATGATGTCACGAACAGATGTCACGCCCAGGCCGGCCGCGCGGGCGACTGCGCCTGGATTTGTGCCTTGTTCCTCGATCAGGGCGGCGATGTGTGCTGCGATACGTGCGCCCAGTTCCTCATCTGTCTCGGCTCTCATGTCATTTCCTCTTCGAGTGATGATTTTTCGATGTCTCGGTGTTACGCGAAGATTTGGCGAGAGAACGCCTAGCGTCAAGTCTATAAAGCGTTTTTTCCCCAATACGTTGGGCGGTATGCGCCTCTTGCATGTCTTGTATGCAAAAAAATTTGAGGACAGATCCTTGAATGAGGATGAATAATCACCCAAATGTACAGCGCAACGATGAATGATCACACTTTCAATTGGAGAAAACACAATGACATCTTTCAAAAAAGTCGTAACCGCCGCCCTGATTGCTTCCACCGCATTGGTTCCCGCCGCACAGGCTTGCTCCCGTCTCGCGATGGACTCCGACCATGGTGTTGTCTACGTCCGTTCCGTTGACTGGGGTAAAAAAACCGGCTTGGACCTGGTGACTTTCGCCGCCGGTGACGACCTTACTTCGTATGAGGCGGAGGGTTTCGCCAACCAAGCCGATGCACCTGCGAAGAACTTCACCGTGGCTTGGGTTGAGAATGATGCCTTCCACGGTGTTCAGGCGCAGGCCCACAACGACAAAGGCATGGTTGTCGACACTCTTTATATGAACCCATCAGTCGACTTCATCGCTGATTACGAAGACACCGGCGCACCCGCGGTGAACCTGGCTGACGCGCCCGGCTTCATCGCTTCGCAATACGACAATGCGCAGGCGGTTGCCGAAGGTTATGAAAACGGCGAATTCCAGATTGCGTGGTCTGCAGACACCGGTGATGCCGGCAAGCATGGTCTCCATGTTTCCGCAGTCGACAGCAATGGCGATGTGACATGGTTCCAGCTGAATGAAGGTGGCGAGGTCGTCATGTATACCGGCAACATCAGTGACACTGACCTTGGTGTGAAAGCCAATGCGCCTCTGCTGCAGGATCACCGCGCCGCGATCGAGGAAATGGACGCCACCGCAGTTGATGCCGGCGACCGCCTTCCGAGCGACATCTCTTCCAGCAGCCGCCATCTGCGCCTGACTTGGTTGGCAAACAACGTGACCCTTGATGGCATGTCGGAAATGGAAGCGCTGGGTACGGTGCAGAACATGTATGACAGCGGAGCCTCGGTGCCGCAGCAGATCATCGACAGCACCATCAACGACACCTACACAACCTGGAACACCACCCGCACCATCCTCGGCAGCGACGTGATCACCGTGCGTGACTATGCAACTGCGCAGGAAGTCTCCTTCTCGATCTCTGACGCCAAGCTGGCGCATGAGCAGAACGGCGGTCAGGTTTGTGCAGATGCGAACGCGCAAGCACGCGCAGGCGAAACTGTCGTGACATTCGGAAGCTGCTCTGCCGGTTCCTGAGTTCCAAGGGCAAGTGTCCGAAATGAAGAAACCCCTGCCTTCGGGCAGGGGTTTTTTTGTCTGCTGTCGGGATGTGGCCCAAGATTATTTCACGATGTGCTCGTCCTTGACGAACATGTTCGCCCAAGCGCGGTCGATCAGTTCTGGAGACATCTGGTAGGGAATTCCTTCAAACTCGCAGATCGCGATCATTTGGTCGATCAGGAACACCGGCTGGTAGTTGGCGTAGGTATTGTCGATCGTCGGATACTTGTTCTTCAGAAGGTGGATCAGCGCGCCTTCGTCCAGCGGCAAACCCTTCTTCTTCGCGACAAGCGCGAAAATCTTGAGGAAGTTCTCCTGGCTCGGGCCGTCAATCTTGATCTTGTAGAAGATCCGGCGGAGTGCCGCCTGGTCGAAGATTTCATTCGGGTGGAAGTTGGTGGAGAAGATTACTAGCGTGTCAAACGGCACTTCGAATTTCTCGCCCGATTGCAACGCCAGGATGTCTTTGCTTTCTTCAAGGGGGACAATCCAGCGGTTCACCAGAGCTTGTGGCGGTTCTTCCTGTCTTCCCAAGTCGTCGACGATGAAGATGCCGCCGGTGGACTTGAGCTGTAGAGGTGCCTGATAGGTGCGTGCCGTCGGGTTGTAGACCAGATCGAGCATATTCAATGACAGTTCGCCGCCAGTGATAACGGTCGGCCGATCGCATTTTACATAGCGGCTGTCAAAGCGCGCAGTGCGGCGCAGGCTGTTTGCATCCTGTGTGTCGCCTTCGGCGGCAGAGTGAACGATGGGATCGTACACCGTGATGACCTGACCGGAGTATTCGATCGCATGGGGCACGTAGACTTTGTCGCCCATTGCGTCGCGGATACCGTTCGAGATGGAAGATTTACCGTTGCCCGGGGGACCGTACATCAGGATGGAACGACCGGAGCTGACGGCAGGGCCAAGTTCGCTAAGCAGAGTGGGGGGCAGGATCAAATGCCCCATAGCGTTGGTCAGTTGATCGCGAGTGATTTGGATGTTGCGGATCGACTGCCGTTTGATCTGTTCGCGATAAACGTCCAGTGGAACGGGCATTGCACCGAAGTACTCGGACTGTGCCAGAGCATCCAGTGCACGGGCCTTGCCAGCGTCGGTAAGCTGATAGCCCATCTCGTTGCCGTTGTTTGCGTTGAGTGTACCTGTGGCTTCGAGCAGGCGTTGTTCGCGGGCCATGTCGACAATTTGTTGGGTGACCGCAAGCGGCAAGCAGACGGCTTTGGCCACGTCAGACACCATGTCGACATTCTTGCGGAACATGGTTTTCAGCAGGATGTCCCGCATCATAACGGTCGGAAGTTTCATATCTTCCAGCCGTTTTGGAGGTGGGGGCGCCATAACGTTGCTGGTCTGCATGTTCATCGTCGAAAACTCCAAGTTCGAGCCATAATCGCTCTTCTGTGTTTCCAAACCTTAAACAGTGAAAAATGGGCGATTTTGGGGCCGGTTGTGGTCAGCTTGTAGAAGAAATCGCAGGTCTTCAGGCGCCGTACAGTGCCCCCAATGCAAGGTAAGCACACAGTGTCACACCAAAGCCTGTTCCCATGGGTACGGTCAGGCGCTGACCTCCGCCCACGGTGTTAGGATCATCCATGCTTGTCTGGCGCCATGCGGCCCATTCGGGGGCGAGACGATGCAAAGGCGTGTGCCGGATCAGCAATGTCGTGGCAGTGGCTGCGAGAATGGCTGCGAAGCAAATCCACATAACGGTACCGGCATCGCGCGGATCCATGAAAAGAACCATGACGGCAGCCAGCTTCACATCTCCGGCGCCCATTTGACGGAGCATCCAGAAGAGAAAGCCCACAACAAACACAATGACATAATTGTAGAAGCGCCAAGGGATCTGGTCAGCGGGAGGTTTGACCAACGGGCCATCGGCAGGCGCGGGGCGAAGGGGCTCCAGCCAGGTCAGTGTGTCGTAAGGCAGCTTTCGAAGGAGGTTGTCCCATATGCCGCCGAAGTAGGACATCCAAAGGGCGCCATCAAACGGAAGCAAGGCAACGCCAAGCACGAGAAAGCTGGCAAACAGAACCCACACCGTCAGGTTGGAAATGCGCTTGTGCTTCATATCCACGTAAAACGTATAAACGCAGATCGGCAGCGCCGGGATCAGGAACCAGAGCGCCGTGGTGGCCTCGATGTGCATGGCGTGCGACTGCGTCAGACGTTCTCGAGCGCGCGGAGGGCACGCACGGCGGCTTCAAAGTGCTGCGGGTGCGTGCTGATGGCGTCGCGAAGAAGCGCTTTGCCGGTTTCCGTGTCGCCCTGCTTGATCGCGGAGAGTGCCATGGTGTGCAGAAGTTGAGCGCGCTCGGTCTGAACCATCGGGAAGACGGGCAGTGTGTAGTTGCGCTGGGCACCCCGTGCCAAAACCATGTTGTTTTTGGCGGTGAACAGCGTGCTGTCCTGACGGATGGCTTCGCCAAACAGGCGTTCCGCTTCGGCATAGTCGCCGCGCGTCAGTTTGGAATAACCCCAGTTGTTCATGACGCCAGCAGGCCGTGTTGTCAGACCAACTGCGGTTTCATAGAAGCTGTCGGCCTTTTGCCATTCCTGATTGCTGTCCGCCACCATCGCCTCAAGACGATAGCGTTTGAATGTTTCGTGGGTTGGAGGAACGGCATCAAGAGTTTTCTCGGCTTCTTCCCATTGGCCGGCGCGGATCTGCGAGTCTGCCAGATCCACACGGTCGCTATCGGTGCCATCCGGATGTTTCACCACACGTTGCCATGCAGGCACAGCTTCGGTGTAACGTTTGGCGCGTACAAAGGAAATTGCCAGCCCGCGCTGAATATCGATGCGGTCCGGGCTCTCTTTGAGTGTGCGCTGGAAATAGGTAACACCCTCGTTCGGATCAGCCACGGTGAGCATCACGTCGGAAAGGTTGGTGCCGTCAACGGCGTTTACGTCCTGCATGGCGCGTTCAACGTTTTCCTGTTCCTTGTCAGTACACGCTGACAGGGCCAGGGCCCCTGCAAGACACATTGTCCCAATGAAAGGATGGCGCATAGTGTGCGTCCCTTACTGCTTCGACCTCGTTTATGGTGTTTGCCGGATCAGGTAATCGCTACTGCCCCGACGCACCAATTTATATTCTTGTGTTTTTTCGCTATCATAAGCAGGATTTTCTGCTTTTGCGAGTGCTAAGCGCAAATTATCCCGAATTGAGTCACTTTCGCCATTATCGAGCGCATAAGCCTTTTTCAGAACCAGTTCCGCTTCGGGCAATTTGTCCTGCTCCATCAGCACAACGCCGAGGTTATTCCATGTTTCCGCGTGGTTGGGCTCTATGTCGAGCGACTGGCGCAGCAGGTCTTCGGCCTGTCCAAGGCGACCCAAGCCCAGATTAGCGGTGCCTGCGGCAGCGAGAAGATCCGGCGTCGTACCGTGTTCCGCGGCGGCACGGTAAAACGATTGCAACGCCAGTTCAAATTCGCCCGCTTCCATGAGGCGCCAGCCCACGAGAACCGGGTCGACGGCATCTTTGGATGTGTCCACTGAGGGAGCAAAAGGGCTTTCAGGTGAAAAATCCTGACCGCCCGAAAGACAGGCGGCCAGGAATAATGTGGTGGTCAGTAGGGCAAGGGCCCGAAGCATCGGCACAATCAGTCAGTTGTTATTGTGCCCCGAAACTCGTGATCCCGACAACCGAAGGGGAAACCAGAATGATCAGGAGCGGCGGCACCGTCAGCATCATTGTGGCAAGCGTCATTTTGGTTGGCAACTTGTTTGCGGCTTCTTCTGCACGCATCACCCGTTTGTCACGCATTTCACCCGCGTAGACGCGCAGGGCGTCGGCAATCGAGGTACCGAAGGTGGATGACTGGATCAGGACGGTCACAAAGGAGCTTACATCCTGTACGCCACAGCGTTCGCCCATGTCGCCAAGGACTTGAGCTTTGTCCTTACCTGCTTTCATTTCATGGGCAACGATCTGAAACTCATGGGACAATGCCGGATAGGAAGCACGCAGTTCTTCGGCAACGCGGACGATGGACTGGTCCAAAGACTGACCTGCTTCGACGCAAACAAGCATCATGTCGAGGCTGTCAGGGAAACCTGCGGTGATCTCTTCCTTGCGGGCTTCGACGCGGCGTGTGACCCAGTATTTGGGAAGCATGTAGCCTGCACCACCCGGGATGAAAATCCACATCAGCATATCTTTGAGTGTCGAGGCTTCGGTCTGTTTGACGGTAACGAAATAGGCAACACCAATGGCCAGGCCCAGAATGCCAAGCACCATTTGCGCAAGGTGATAAGCACGAACAGCGTCGCGGGACGGGTAACCCGCCTGCATAAGTTTCAGCCGAACCGAGGACAGTTCTTCAGCGTTCTGCGGTTCGAGGAATGCCTTGTACTTGTCCAGTTTGGCGTTGGACGACTTGCGGCGCAGCTGTTCCTTTTTGCCATCTTTGGAAGAGGCACCCGATTGAGCGCGCTTGAGCTTTTCAATCGGATCGTCGCGACGGGCGATGATCAGGGGAATAAGCGCAAGGCTGAAGAAGGCAATCATCACACCGGCTGCAATCATCGGACCGTTCGGGCCGAGCATGTCGGTGAGCATCAGCTTGAGGGCTTCCATTGTGGTCATGGTGCTTTCCTCTTCAGACTTTGATGTTTGTGAGCATGCGCATCACGAACAGGTTGGCGGCCAGGAACAGACCCACGGCGATACAGCCCGGAATAAACATTTCATGGGTCTTCACGTCGTCGTAGTAGTGCGGGTCTGTCAGGTTGATAAAGATCAGCGCCGCGACCGGGAAACCGGACAGGAACTTGCCGGACCATTTTGCCTCGGCGGTAATCGCTTTCACACGGCGGAACAGGCGGAAGCGGGCACGGATCACTTTGGACAGACCAGCCAGAATTTCGGCGAGGTTACCACCGGACTGCTGCTGGATGGTCACGGCCACAGCGAGGAAGCGCAAGTCCTGCATATCAAGGCGTTCGGCCATGTCTTTAAGGGCTTCGCCAACGTCACGGCCATAGGCGCTTTCGTCTGCGATCACGCCAAATTCCGTGGCCAGAGGATCGTCAATTTCCTTTGAGACGATCTGGATCGCCGAAGAAAACGGATGGCCAACTTTCAAGCTGCGCACCATCAGTTCGATCGCGTCAGGCAATTGTTCTTCAATCAGGGAAATCCGCTTTCCGGCTTTCATCGATACCCAGGTGTAGACGCCGCCAACGCCGACCATTGCAGAGATCGCAATGCGCACAATCAGAGTGGTGCTGGTGCCGACGGAGAGGCCCAAGAAGGCAAAGACAGACATGCCGGCCATCATCAGGATCAGCTGTTGTGGCGTGAAGGCGATCGCGGCCTTTTGCGCTTTCTCCGCGAGAAGAGAATAAAGCGGGATAGACTTGTTTTCGCCGTGTTGGCTCATCTCCTTGCGGAGCTGCTCCAGCACTTCATCGCGGCGCGCGCCTTTGTCCATCATCTCAAGACGCCGGTTCACACGGCTATTGAGGCTGATCGATTTACCAAAAATTGTCAGATAGACGCCTTCGACGAGGAAGAAGACCCCGACAAAAATAGCACCATAAACAAGCAGTTCGGGAGAAAATGGCATGGTCTTTACCCCGCTGTTGGTTCGTAGATGGCCGCCGGGAGGTCATAGCCCCACAGACGGAAACGTTCGGAATAGTGGCTGCGGACACCGGTGGCAGTGAAGTGGCCGATGATCTTGTTGTCCGGTGTCAGGCCGGTGCGTTGGAACCGGAAAAGTTCCTGCATTGAAATCACGTCACCTTCCATCCCAGTGATCTCGGTGATCGAGGTCATGCGGCGCGAACCATCCTGCAAGCGGGAGGCCTGAACGATGAGGTTCACAGCGGAAGAGATCTGAGAGCGAACAGCTTTGATCGGCATCTCAATACCGGCCATGGCGATCATGTTTTCCAGACGGGAGATACCGTCGCGCGCGTTGTTGGCGTGGATCGTGGTCATGGAGCCGTCGTGGCCGGTGTTCATGGCCTGCAGCATGTCGATAACTTCTTCGCCACGGGTCTCGCCCACGATGATGCGGTCTGGACGCATACGCAGTGCGTTTTTCAGACAGTCGCGAGGAGAAACCTCACCCTTGCCTTCAACGTTTGGCGGGCGGGATTCCATTCGACCGACGTGGGTCTGCTGAAGCTGCAGTTCCGCCGTATCCTCGATCGTCAGAATACGTTCCGCGTTGTCGATGAAAGAGGACAAAGCATTGAGCGTGGTCGTTTTACCGGAGCCAGTACCACCCGATACAATCACGTTCAGGCGGGTCGAAACTGCGGCTTGCAAATAGGCCGCCATCTCTTCGGAGAAGGCACCGAAGTTCACCAGATCGTCGATGCCCAGTTTGTCTTTTTTGAATTTACGAATGGACACAAGAGAGCCATCCACCGCGATAGGCGGTACCATCGCGTTGAAGCGTGAGCCATCTTGCAAGCGAGCGTCGACGTACGGGTTGGATTCATCCACTCGACGACCCACAGCCGACACGATTTTGTCGATGATGCGCAGAAGGTGCTTTTCGTCTTTGAAGACGATGTCGGTGAGTTCGAGCTTACCGGCGCGTTCCACAAAAATCTGTTTGGGACCGTTCACCAGGATATCGTTCACGGTGTCGTCCTGAAGGAGTGTTTCCAGCGGACCCAAACCGGTGACTTCGTCATACAGTTCCTGATACATCGTGGTCCGCTCTTCGCGGTTCAGCACGATGGCTTTCTCTTGCAACACCTCGGTGGCAATCGATCCGATCTCCGCACGGAGGTCTTTCTCGGTGGCTTTGTCCAGAGCGGCAAGGTTGAGGTTGTCGAGAAGTTCGCGGTGCAGGTCGAGCTTAATCTCGCCGAGACGTTCCTTACGGCGGCGTTCCTTATCGGCGCCTTGAGCGACCGCAGGTTTAGCGGCGACCGGGCGGCGCATAACTTTGCTTTCTTCGGACATAGCCTCGGGGCGGGGCGCCGCAGTGGGCGTTTTGGGCGCTGCCTTGGCTTCGGGCGCTTTTGCCTTGGGGGGGGCGCTTTTGGCTGCGGGCTTGCCAGCCTCAGGTTTTTTGTAACGCGAAAACATCTAACTTACTCCGGTTCACGCTGCCTGATCGTCGGTCTGGTCCAGATCGAGCAGGGACTTTGCGAGTTTTGCGATCTCCTTGCGGAGGGGATTTTTAGGCGCGTTCATGGCCAGCGGCTGGCCATGGTCAGACGCCTGCATCACCTGACGTGATCCGTCGGGCATGTTGAGGTCGATGGAGATATCGAGGCTCTCGGCCAGACGTTTCACGCGGCTTTTGCCCGCGAGATCAGTGAATTTCGGCGCGCGGTTCATGACGTAGCGCAGTTTTTCGAACGGTAGATCTTCTGCCTGGAAGGCGCGCTTGATGCGCATTGCGTTCTGGGCAGAACGCATGTCGATTTCCATTGTCGCGAAATAGACGTGTGCGGCCTGAAGAATGACCTCGGACCAGACGACAAGCGTCGAGGGCATGTCGATGATCACATAGTCATAATGCTGACGCGCCATGTCGATGATGCGCTCGACATCTTCGGGGGAGATGAGATCCATAGGGATCACGTCGGCGGGCGCTGTCAGTACGTGAAGTTTGTCTTCGTAGGTCTGCAGAGCCTGGCCAAAGCTGTCGCTGTCCATGCTATCGGTATCGGTGATCAGCTCAAAAACGGCTTCGATGCGTGGCAGATCAAGATAGGTGGACACAGTGCCGAACTGAAGGTCGAAGTCCAGCAGGCAGACGGATGGAGATTTCTTTTTGTCGATGTTGGCGAGTTCCCAACCGAGATTCACGGCAAGTGTTGTCGCACCGGTCCCGCCAGCCAACCCGTGAACGGCAATCACCACGCCTTCGCGCGATTCGCCGTTCGACGATAGTTTCACAGTCTGCTGGGGCTGCTCGATTTCAGGCTCGACCGGGGCCGAGCGGATCTTGTCGATCGCGGCCTGAAGTTCACCTGGCGGAATGGGGTAGGGAATAAATTCGTCAGCGCCATGTCGCAGAAGATGGTGCAGGGATGCGGGTGTAACGTCTTCGGCAATGAGAAGGATGCGAATGTTTCGGTTACGGGCCTCGGTGATGATGTTGGTCAGCACGTCGAGGTCGTCTTCATCCATATCGTCGATGGCAAGTGCAATAAATTCAAGGTGTTGCGCATCAGGTTGCGCCATAAAGGGAATAGCGTCCTCGAACCCGAGGTCACCCCATTGCTCACCCAGAGCCTCTTCCATGTCCACGATCAGAAGCTCAAAGTTCTGAACGTCCCGGCAAATGGTACATGCCAGGATCGGACTTGGTTCTGTCTGCATCGGCTCGTTACTCGACATCAGCCTCAAGTTCCTTCTTCGCGGTTCCCGCGTACTTTTTTCCGGAGACTCGGCACAAAACCTGCGCGGCCCCCCTTATTCCTCGGATGTGAAATGACCGACTCTGTGCGGACATACTTTCCCCGATGATGTGAAAGTCACCTGCAAGTTGGGCAACATTGGGGCCAAAAAACCGAAATTGTGCGGAATTGTGCGACGATCGAGAGAATTGAATACAATCGTTTCCGCAACGAAAAAAGCCAGCACGGGGAGTGCTGGCCTTTAAGTGGTTGAAACTTATGTGTTTATCATCCGCCTTCTTCAGATCCGGAAGACAGACCCGAAAGACCTGACCTCGGTACGCCGCTTGCGACGTAATCACGGTAGATAATTTGAGCATACTTGCCGTCCAGGACTGTAGGATGACGGTCAACAAAACCTGTAACTTCGGTCACCGTGCGGCGGTTTTTGCGTTCGCGGCCCTGAGTGACGATCAATGGCTGCGTTTTGCCAAGCGACACCACAGCTTCGAGGCGGTTACGCTCTACACCTTGTGACACGAGATAGTTTACCACGGCACGCGCGCGACGCATGCCGAGGGCCTTGTTGTAGCCTGCGCTACCGACGGCATCTGTATGGCCATAAACCCGGAAGCGCACTTCGGGGAACTGACGGATCCAGTTTGCCTGTTCGTTCAGGATCGGCATGGCTGTTGCGTCAACGACAGCGCTGTCGAACTCGAAGTTAACGGTGCTGTCGACTTCTTCTGCAAAGCGGGTTGCCAGAGACAGAACGTAGCTGCGTTCGCCGTTGTGAACACCAATATTGTTGTTAACGGCTGCACCGAAACTCTCGGTGTCAATCACGGCACCTGCTTCGCGATAGAACGACGGTACAAAGGCACCGTCACCATCTGAGCATGCGCTTACAAAGAGGACGGCCAGGGCTGCAATTTTCTTGAACATGCTCTTTTCCCTTAGTCCATTACGTAGCCGTAGGAGCCGGAGAAGTCTTGTTTCGCGACTTCACCCGCGGCGCCTTTTTGCTTTTTCTCGCCGCCGGTCACGTGACCGAAGAGGAAGAGTTCCTGTTCTGTAGGCGGTTTGACCCGGTCGGTTGGCAGGGCCAGAGCCTCGCCGCGCGTCGGGGTAACAAGGTGCGCGGTTACGATGATCACCAGTTCCGATTGCGAACGCTGGAAGTCCGCGCTGCGGAACAGTGCGCCGAGCACTGGAACATCGCCAATCCAAGGTACCTGCGAGTTGCTGTCTGAGAAGTCGTCCTGCAACAAACCTGCAATTGCGAAGCTCTCGCCATCCCGCAGTTCAACGGTTGTTGCGGCTTCGCGACGTTTAAAGGCTGCGATTGTGCGAACACCGTCTGAATAGCCGTTGGCGGTATCAAGCGAGGAAACTGCGGCTTGAAGTTCGAGGTTGATCAGATCGCTGTCAACAACACGCGGGATGAAGTTCATCTCGACGCCAAACGGTTTGAATTCAACAGAAATTTCGCCGCCGTCCTGTGCTACGGGGATGGGGTATTCGCCGCCCGCGAGGAACTTTGCTTCCTGGCCGGAGAGGGCGGTCAGGTTTGGTTCTGCGAGGGTGCGTACAACACCTTTGGCTTCGAGAGCTTCCAGCAGGATTCCGACAGAGAAAGAACCAGAGGTGAAACGGAAGATTGCGCCACCTGCGGATCCGTCTTGCAGTTGCAGGTTGCCATTGTCATCTACACCCCGGAGGAAACCGCCGGTCGCGATGGAGCTGGTGCCGTCGGAGAGCGAGAAACCCGCTCCAAGCGATTTGGCCACAGTGCGCTGCATTTCTGCGAAGCGAACTTTGAGCATGACCTGTTGTACGCCGCCAACAACCATAAGGTTGGAGACACGTTCAGGTGCGTAACGCTGTGCCAGATCAAGCGCACGCTGAAGGCGCTGGGAAGAGGAAACAACCCCCGAAAGAACGATGCCGTCGTTGGCAGTGCGAACCTCGATCTTCTCTCCTGGAAGGATTTGCTGAAGCCGTTCCTTGAATTCGGAAATATCCGGAGCGACGCTGACTTCGACGTTCGTAATCAGCTTTCCGGTGGCATCCAGCAGGGTCAGCGTCGTGCGACCCGGCGATTTGCCAAGAACATAGATGGTTCGATCGGACAGAGACGAAATGTCCGCGATGGCGGGGTTCGCAATCGACAATTCCGCAAAGGGAACGTCGCTTTCGACCACAACCGCGCGGTTCATGGGAACGCCCAGTGTCGACGAAGTGCCTGAACGCACAACGCGCAGTGTTTCTGCCTGAACAGGAGCCGATACCAACGGCACGACCCCCACGGCGAAGCCCAGCAGGGCCGCCTTGAAAAAACGTAGATATGTCATGTGACCTGCCTCTCGATCACGCCTCGGTTTGTGGATCTTACGCCCACGATTGGCGTCACTGTGCGCCAGTTCCGGAATTTTTGCAAGAATCAATGGTTTCGCGGCTGCAATGAATGTGGGAACGATGCCACATAAATACAAAACAAAGGCGCCCGAAGGCGCCTTTGAGAAAGAAAAATCTGTTTTGAGCGACGGCCGTGTCAGTTGGTGCAGGGGATCGGGATCTGCACAACCTCGGCGCCCTTGCGGGTGCGGATGGTGCAGACGCGCTCTTCTTCCACCTCGACCACTTCCTCGATGACCTCTTCTTCGACTATGCCGAGCAGCTGGTGCTGGTCGATTTCGACGGCCGCGGATACGGAGTCATCGGTCGCGCCGACAAGGCTCAGCGACAGGCGGCCGGTTTGCTGGGCAAGTTCCAGTGCGGCGACCTGGTTAAGAGTACCGGAAACGGTCACGGTGCGCGCAACGCGGCCAGCCTCTTCTTCCTCGTTGGTGGATTGGTCGATGGCCACGATCTGAACGTTGGCGTCGATCAGTTTGGTGATTTCGCCGCGCTCGCGCTTGCCGCTCGGTGTTCCGGTCCACAGTACGTCCACACGGTCGCCGGGACGGAGGAAGCCTGACACGCCTGAGGTCGCGTCGACTTTGATCGTGAAGGCACGTTGGCCGGGCGCGAGGCGAGACGTGATGCCCGCATGTTGGCCAGGCTTGGTCACTTTTGCCGCGATCAGAAGCTCGCCTTTTTCCATGCTGCGCAGGATTACGCGACGACGGTCGTCATTGGGCGGAAAGATCTCTTCGGCTTTCAGGAACATGCCCTCGGGCATGGCTTTCTTGGGCCACTGGACGCGCAAAAGATCCTTGGGCTCAAGCGTTTCGCCGTATTTCATCGGACGAGAGACCACAAAGCCTTCGACGAGTTCGATAGCTGGGCGTGCCGCCCGTTCCTGCGCATGTGCGGATTCGACCCGGTTGATGTAGTCCTGGGCCATGTAGACCGCAAAACCCGCGATCCCGAGACCCACTAGCAAGACAGCAGCAAAAATCGCTCGCATGACGTTTCACCTCGTTGTTTTTGAACCGAAGGCAAAAGGCCGACGGACGTGTGCTCATTGTCCTCAGTGACAGGCAATTGTGGCGATTTGAGGGATTGGGCGGTGTCGTTTTGTGACGAAACGGCAGAAATCCGGTCGAATTCGCTGTATTGGTGCCTGTCTGGCAACCGCGATCTGGCACCTCAGGGAGCCAGAATGAGCAAAAGGGACCATGCCGGCAAGGCAAGGTCCCTTTTTGAAAGCGCGAACTCCGGTTTAAGGAGTTGTCGGGATTGTTGTCGGTGCTGCTTCCTGTGCGGCGACAGTGTCCGCTGTTCCACCTGCAAGAATCGCCGTGTTGGATTCGATGGCTGCAAAAGCGCCGATTGCGAGGCCAACGACACCTGCTGTCAAAACAACCCAGTCTACCGTAACGGCACCCGTGTCATCTTTGCGAAAGCGTTTAACAAAATTGTACATGTCATTCTCCTCGGTGATGTCGCTTTGAACATCGGATTTGGAGTTTACGTGGGCGTCACGCTGGCGCCCACGCAAACTTATGTGTCACCACGCCAAATTACGGAGTGGTCGGGATCGCGGTCGGAGCTGCGTCTTGGGTCGACAGCGTATCCGCAGTCGCGCCTGCAAGGTTTGCAGTCTGAGTTTCGATCGCGCTGTAAGCAGCAACGGCCAAGCCGACAACTGCTGCAGTCAGAACAACCCAATCCACGGTGACAGCACCGGTTTCTTCCTTACGAAAGTTCTTGAAAAACTTGATCATGGTACATCCTCCAATCGATCAATTTCGGTCTCAAACTTTCTGTCTGAATAGACGTCGGCACCATCTGGTGCTTTCGCCCCGCATTCTGCGAACTTTCACCCGTCATCTAAATGAGTCCGGGCTATAGAGCGGCCGACGGGATTGCCGAGCCTAGGAAGTGGCATTGGTTTGTACCATTGCCGAGACACAGAGAATCGTTCTTGAGATTGATCGACTGTGCCTGTCCTGATTGGGTTCTTGACGTAAAAGGGTTTCGATTTGGTTTCAGAAAAAGATCAAGGGCGATCTAGTTCGACCGCCCCCGGACTTTTTGGTCGACAGTCGCCTTAGATTACGGCGTGGTCGGGATGGTTGTTGCGGTCGCTGTCTCGTCGCCCAACAGGTCAGCAGTCGCGCCGGCCAGGGAAGCAGTGTTGGTTTCGATCGCGGTGTAAGCTGCAACGGCCAGGCCAACGATGGCTGCGGTCAGAACCACCCAGTCAACAGTTACTGCGCCGGCTTCGTCTTTGCGGAAGTTTTTGATGAATTTGATCATGGTGTATCTCCTAGAGGAATTCTCTTTGGGGAAATGGTCCCCGATGTGTCAGGCGGCCGCGGTCGGCCGCCCAGTCAATCGCTGTAAGCCAGAGGCTATTACGGCGTGGTCGGGATGGTTGTTGCGGTCGCTGTCTCGTCGCCCAACAGGTCAGCAGTCGCGCCGGCCAGGGAAGCAGTGTTGGTTTCGATCGCGGTGTAAGCTGCAACGGCCAGGCCAACGATGGCTGCGGTCAGAACAACCCAGTCAACAGTTACTGCGCCGGCTTCGTCTTTGCGGAAGTTCTTGATGAACTTGATCATGATGTGTCCCTCCAAAGGATCAGTTGGTTTTAACCACCTTGCCGAACCTTGTTGGCGTCTCTCTCATGCCAGCCCGACTTGGTATGAGGGCAATATGTTTTCGGATTGGGGCGGGATTTGGGCGCAAGTGGTTCCCTTTTGGGTTTGCCTCGGAAAAAGTCCTAAAAATCCGTTAAGTCACAGAAATATAAGTACAAAAAATCTTATTTACCTGTTTCAAGCTATTGATATCGGGCGAAAAAGTGGAGGAATCAGCGGATTTGGGCGCTTGTTAGACGCAAAAACTGGCTCCAGAGCCTCTAATTTGCGATACTTGCAGGCGAGGCAGCAGGTAACAGGTAGTAGAATGGCGGTTGTTCGCGCGTTTTTTGTATTGGCGCTTGGACTCTTGTGGGCGATTCCAGTGATCGCAGAGTCGCCGCCGCCCTTTCCAGACTTTAACGCCAAGAGGGTGAAGCCGCCCAAAGCAGGACAGGCAAAACGCATTACTGTTCAAATCGCACCAACTGCGTCTGTCAGCGCTTCTGTCGCTGCGGTTCCGCAACTCGACGCCAGTGGTGCTATTGATATTGCAACGGGTGCTTACCCCTGGTTCTGGTCCAAGGTTTCGCCTGCTTTGGCGGAAAGCGGACCCGGTCGGCTAGAATCGGCCTTGGTGACTTTGCGCAATGCCCCCGCGGGAGCCGGCGTGTCAACGCCGCGGTTGGACGATTTGCGCGAGACGATTGACGCCTACGGCACCGATATACTTCTCGCCACAATCGGGACGCAGGTGTCGCCGGCTTTGGCGCTGGCGGTGATAACGGTTGAATCAAGCGGTCGCAGCGATGCGGTGAGCTCTGCGGGAGCGCAGGGGCTGATGCAGCTGATGCCCGCAACGGCGGAGAGGTTCGGCGTGAACGATGCTTTGGTTGCCAAGGATAATATTGGCGGCGGCGTGCGGTTTCTGGACTACTTGATGGAAGAGTTCGAACAGGACCCAATTCTGGTTCTGGCCGGATACAATGCCGGGGAAAACTCCATTCCTGAACACGACGGCGTGCCGCCCTATCCAGAAACCCGCGACTATGTGCCAAAGGTACTGGCAGCGTTTCAAGTAGCGCGCGCCCTGTGTGTGACACCACCTGAACTGATTTCTGATGGGTGTGTTTTCGCGCGGCCTTGAGCGGCTCAGCAGTTTGGTATGTTCACCGCCAGCCCTCCGAGCGAGGTTTCCTTGTATTTCTCGTGCATGTCTGCACCAGTCTGGCGCATGGTTTCTATAACGCTGTCCAGTGGCACGAAATGTGTGCCATCTCCGCGCAGGGCGAGAGAGGCCGCGGAAACGGCTTTGATAGCCCCAAGGCCGTTGCGTTCAATACAAGGTACCTGAACAAGTCCCTTTACCGGGTCACAGGTCATGCCGAGATGATGTTCCAGTGCGATTTCCGCGGCGTTCTCCACTTGCTTGGGCGTGCCGCCCATGACGGCGCAGAGGCCTGCCGCAGCCATAGCAGACGCTGAGCCGACTTCGGCCTGACAGCCTGCTTCAGCTCCCGAAATAGAGGCGTTGAATTTTACCAGACCGCCGATGGCCGCCGACGTCAGGAGAAACTCGTCGATGCGGGTTGTCGTAGAACCCGGGACATGGTCGAGCCAATAGCGGATCACGGCAGGCAAAACACCGGCCGCGCCGTTTGTGGGTGCCGTCACGACCTGGCCGCCTGCAGCGTTCTCCTCGTTGACGGCCATTGCGTAGGCGCTCATCCAGTCATTGATGGTGTGCGGCGCGTTGAGGTTCATGCCGCGTTCGGCCTGTAGCGCGTCGTGGATCGACTTGGCGCGCCTTTTTACGTTCAATCCGCCGGGCAAAGTTCCATCGGTGGCTAGGCCGCGGTCAATGCAGTCGTTCATGACCTGCCAGATACGGGCGCATCCGTTGGCAAGGCTGTCGGCACATCCGCGCGCGACCTCGTTGGCCTTTTTCATTTCGGCAATGGTCTTGCCAGAGGTCTGTGCCATCTCCAGCATTTCGACAGCGGATTTGAACGGGTAAGGTACGGGAGCGCCTTCGTCGGTATCTTTTCCGGCAGCGAGTTCGTCCTCAGTCATTACGAAACCGCCACCGATGGAATAGAAGGTCTCTTGCAACAGTACGTCGCCTTGGGCGTCTGTTGCCATCAAGATCATACCATTGGCATGACCGGGAAGATTGGGCCCAAAGTCAAACTTGAGGTCTTCGCGGGGGTCAAACCAAAGATTGGGAAGACCGGCAGGCTGAACGCGGCCAGTGTCACGGATGTTCGCTAGCGCGGCTTCAGCTTTGTCATGCTCGTAGGTATCAGGCTGGAAACCCGCAAGACCGAGAATTGTGGCCCGGTCTGTCGCATGGCCAACTCCTGTAAAAGCAAGGGAACCATGTAGCGAGGCCCGCAGCCCGTGAAATTCGAAAGGCGCCGCGCGCATCATGTCCAGAAACCGAGCCGCAGCCACCATTGGCCCCATGGTATGAGATGAGGACGGACCGACACCGACTTTGAACATGTCGAAGACAGATAGAAACATTTGCGGCACGGGTCCTTCTTTGGGCGCTTCGAGTCGGCACTATGTCGGAGAACACCGAAAAGCCGAGGTCGAATTGCGACGTTTCCGATAGGAAACACGCTCTGGCAAGGGGCGCAACCCGTTAAAGAGAGGGGTGGCAGAGCCTGTTGACGCGGGATTTGCGCAAGTTTTGCCCATTCTGCTCTCGCCCCAACGCTGCTTCTTTCCTATAACCGTTGAAAAGCAACTAGGAGTCGCCCTGATGACCGGAGAACTGTCGCCCATCGACAAGGCAAAATTCGTGGCAGCAAAACAGGCCACTGACTATGTCGAGGACGGGATGCGTGTCGGTCTTGGCACAGGTTCGACTGCGGCCTGGCTGGTTCGTTGCCTGGGCGAGATGGTTCGTGAGCAGGGATTGCGGATCAAGGGCGTCCCCACATCGACCCGAACGGCCGAGCTGGCCCGAGAAGTTGGTATTGAGGTCATCAGCCTTGACGAAGCCAAGTGGCTTGATGTGACCATCGACGGCGCAGACGAGTTTGATGCCGACCTTAACCTGATCAAGGGCGGCGGCGGTGCACTGCTTCAAGAGAAGATCGTGGCAACCGCAAGCGATCAAATGGTGGTGATCGCGGACATTGGCAAAGAAGTTGAGACTCTGGGCAGTTTCCCGCTTCCGGTAGAGGTGGTGCCTTTCGGTTGGCAAACAACCCAGGCGCTGATCGAGGAAACCCTTGTGAGTATGGATGTTCTTGGGCGGACGACCACCATGCGTATGAATGGTGCGGCACCATTTGTCACTGACGAGGGGAACCACATTCTGGACCTGCATCTGAACCGGATCGGAGATGCGCGTCAGCTTGCCATGGTACTCAACCAAATGCCGGGCGTGGTTGAAAACGGCCTGTTTATCGATATCTGTGACGCTGTGGTTGTCGGTTATGGCGATGGACGCGTTGAAGTGCGTGACATTAATGCAGGCACCATTGAAGAGGCGATGCTTGATTTCGCCGAGACAGATAATCTGTTCACCGATCTGGTGGACTAAGGGAACGCGAACAATATGTCGTTTGACTATGATCTTTTCGTCATCGGTGGTGGCTCCGGTGGTGTAAGGGCTGCGCGGGTTGCAGCTGCTGGCGGGGCCAAGGTGGCTCTGGCCGAAGAGGACCGTTATGGCGGGACATGTGTAATCCGAGGCTGTGTGCCAAAGAAACTGATGGTTTTTGCCAGTGAATACTCGGGAATGGTTGAGGATGCTCAGGCCTATGGCTGGGACATTCAGGCCGGAGAATTCAACTGGGACAGCTTCAAAGGGAAGCTGCACGCGGAACTGGATCGTCTGGAAGGCATCTATCGCAACATTCTAAAAAATAATGGTGTCGAGACATTTGACCTACGGGCGAAAGTTGCCGACGCGCATACAGTAGAGTTGGCGGACGGGACCAAAAAGACCGCAAAGCACATTCTGCTTGCGATGGGTGGGCGTCCTGTATGGCCAGACATGCCCGGTTCGGAGCTGGGTATCAGCTCAAACGAGATCTTCCATCTTGATAAGCTGCCAGAAGACATTCTGATCATTGGCGGTGGTTATATCGCCTGTGAATTCGCCGGAATAATGAATGGGCTTGGCGTAAAGACGACGCAGTATTATCGCGGCGCACAGATCCTGCGTGGGTTTGACGAGGAAGCCCGTGGGCTTGTTGCCGAAGAAATGCGTCAGCGTGGCGTGGACCTGCATTGTGGGACCAATATCCTCGAGATGCGCAAGGAAGGCGAGAAGATTTGGGTCAAGGCCACCAACGGTGAAGAGCGCCTGTTTGACCAAGTGATGTTTGCAACGGGGCGTACCCCCAATACAGAAAACATGGGCCTCGAAGAGGTTGGCGTGTCCTTGGGGCGTAAGGGTCAGATCGAGGTTGATGAGTACAGCCAGACGGGCGTTCCTTCGATTTATGCGATCGGTGATGTGACTGATCGTGTGAACCTGACACCTGTTGCGATCCGCGAGGGTATGGCGTTTGTGGAAACGGTGTTCAAAGGCAATCCCACGCCGGTTGATCACGAGCTGATTCCGACCGCGATTTTCACCCAGCCGGAAATGGGGACGATCGGAATGAGCGAGGAAGATGCTCGCGATCAAGAGCCGATCGAGGTTTACGCAACCAGTTTCAAACCGATGCAGCAGGCCTTTGCGGGACGCGCTGAACGTGTTTTGATGAAGCTGATTGTGAGTCAGGCAACCCGCAAGGTTCTTGGGTGCCATATCGTCGCGCCCGGGGCTGGCGAGATGATCCAACTGGCGGGCATTGCCGTAAAAATGGGCGCCACCAAAGAAGACTTTGACCGGACGGTGGCGGTGCACCCGACTATGTCCGAAGAGCTTGTGACGATGAAGGAGCCAGTGCGTACAGCGTGAAGCCGCGCATTGGCTTGATTTTTCCGGTGTAAACCTCAGGTTTAGAGGAGCGCCAGAGATGTTGAAGAAAGGGAAGATCCTTTATGGCAGGTAACAACGGCGGCCCCTGGGGAGGGGGCGGCGGCAACCAAGGCGGTGGCAATCGCGGCAACAACGGGAACGGGCAGCGCCCGCCCGAAGGCGATGGCCCGCAGATCCCCGATATCGATGATCTAATGAAAAAGGGTCAGGACCAACTACGCGTGCTCATGGGCGGGCGTGGCGACGGCGGCGGTTCTAACCGTGGCGGTCAGGGGGGCGGTCAAGGCGGCCCCGGTCTCAATCGCGGAACAGTATTTCTCGGGCTTGGCGTGGCCGCTGTGCTTTGGGGCATGGCGAGCTTTTACACGGTGAAGCCGGAAGAAAAGTCAGTTGAGCTGTTCCTCGGCAAATACTCCGCAACCGGAGAACCAGGCCTGAACTTTGCGCCATGGCCGGTTGTCACGGCGGAAGTTGTGCCGGTCACGACTGAACAGACCGAGGACATCCCGGCGCGCGCCGGTTCAACCGATGGTCTTATGCTGACAGGTGACGAGAACATCGTCGATATTGATTTTCAGGTCGTCTGGAACATCAATGACCCTGCCCAGTATTTGTTCAACCTGAGGGACCCGCGTGAAACCATCCGCGCGGTGTCGGAGTCTGCGATGCGCGAGATTATTGCGCAGTCCGAACTTGCTCCGGTCCTGAACCGCGATCGTGGGATTATTGCCGATCGACTGCTTGAGCTGATCCAGCTGACAATGGATTCCTATAACTCTGGCGTTAACATCGTCCGTGTGAACTTTGACGGCGCCGATCCACCCGAGCCGGTAAAAGACGCCTTCCGTGAAGTTCAGTCTGCTTCGCAGGAACGTGACCGTCTGCAGAAAGAGGCGGATGCCTACGCCGCGCGTCAGACTGCGTCTGCACGTGGTGAAGCTGCGCAAATTCTGGAAGAAGCTGAAGCCTACCGCGCACAAGTTGTGAACCAGGCCGAAGGTGAAGCCAGCCGCTTTACCGCAGTTTTGGAAGAATACAAGAAAGCACCGGAAGTAACGCGCAAGCGTTTGTATCTGGAGACCATGGAAGAGGTCTTGGGCGATGTTGAGAAAGTCATCATCGACGACCAAACAGGCGGTCAGGGCGTTGTGCCATATCTGCCGCTGAATGAACTGCGCAAGAAGGGGGAGAACTAAGATGCGTAAGACAACTTATCTCCTGCCCATTCTGGTGCTGGCCGTTGCTGGCGTCCTGTCTTCGGTCTTTATCGTGGACGAACGCGAAAAGGCATTGGTTCTGCAGTTCGGTCGTGTCGTGACGGTCAAGGAGGAGCCGGGGCTTGCGTTCAAGATCCCGCTTATTCAAGAAGTGGTGCGGTATGACGACCGTATTCTCAGCCGGGAAGTTGGTCCTCTGGAAGTCACGCCTGCGGATGATCGCCGTTTGATAGTCGACGCTTTTGCGCGGTACCGGATCGCGAATGTGACCCAGTTCCGTCAAGCGGTTGGTGCCGGAGGCATTCAAGCCGCCGAATCGCGTCTGGACAGTATCCTGCGTTCCGAGACACGTGCTGTTCTTGGTGAAGTGCGCTCTGATGCCGTTCTTTCGACGGATCGTGTGTCGCTGATGAACCGCATTCGCGACAATGCGATCACGGAAGCGCGCGCTCTTGGTCTGGAAGTGATCGACGTGCGTCTGAAACGCACAGACCTACCGCAGGCCAACCTTGAAGCGACCTTCGCGCGTATGCGTGCTGAGCGTGAACGGGAAGCCGCAGACGAGATCGCTCGTGGTAACGAAGCCGCGCAGCGTATTCGTGCGCAGGCGGATCGTACTGTGGTCGAGTTGGTGTCGGATGCGCGTCGTCAGTCTGAGATCACCCGCGGTGAAGCAGACGCGAAGCGCAACGCGGTTTTCGCCGAGGCCTTTGGCGCCGATCAGGAATTTTTCGAGTTTTATCGCTCGCTAAACGCCTATCGGAACGCGCTGCAGGCGGATAACTCGACAATGGTCATGTCGCCGGACAGCGATTTCTTTGACTATCTGAAGAGCGATCAAGGTCGCAACTGATGGCCATCGCGCTTTTTGCGATTGGGCTAGTGTTAATTGTGGAGGGGCTGGTCTATGTGCTGGCCCCTTCCGTCGTTGAGGACTTGCTTGCGATGTTGCGGTCCTTGCCTGAAGGGCAGCGGAGGACATTGGGCCTTTTGGCTGTCATTGCTGGTGTGATCTTCGTGTGGACTGCCAAGGCGCTTGGGGTCTAAACGCCGGTCGGTCGCTTAACCCAATTCACAGAACGGTCACGCGCAATTGTGAACGCGCGATGTGGCGGCGGTTGCACTTGCGAGACCAAAGTCCCATTCTTTGCCTCAAGCGATAGGAGACCAGCCCTATCCGTAGGTTTCAAACAAACAAGGAGATCCAACGTGATTTCGAAGGCATTTCCAGTGCAGATGACGCACATGAAGGCCATGATGGTGGCTTTGGTTGCCACCACGGCATTGCTTGTTCAGGCAATGGCGGCGCAGGCAAGGCCCGATAGCTTTGCCGACTTGGCAGAAGAAATCAGTCCATCGGTAGTGAACATCACCACTTCGACTGTGGTTGCGGGCCGCACCGGTCCGCAAGGCATCGTTCCGGAGGGTTCACCATTTGAGGAATTCTTCCGTGAATTTCAGGACCGTCAGGGCAACAGTGATCGTCCTCGCCGCACCTCGGCGCTGGGGTCCGGTTTTGTGATTTCTGCTGACGGATACGTGGTTACCAACAACCATGTGATCGAAGGCGCAGACGAGATCCTGATCGAATTTTTCGAAGGTGAGGAACTGCCTGCGACGGTGATCGGTACTGACCCGAATACCGACATTGCGCTGTTGAAAGTCGAAAGTGACGAGCCACTTGATTTCGTTGAGTTTGGCGACAGTGACACCGCCCGGGTTGGCGATTGGGTCGTCGCTATGGGTAACCCGCTCGGTCAGGGGTTCTCTGTGTCTGCCGGTATTGTTTCGGCGCGCAATCGTGCTCTGTCGGGCAGCTATGATGACTATATCCAGACGGACGCTGCTATTAACCGCGGCAACTCTGGCGGACCACTGTTTAACATGGACGGTGAGGTAATCGGCGTGAACACCGCGATCCTTTCACCCAACGGTGGTTCCATTGGTATCGGCTTTTCGATGGCATCCAATGTTGTGACCCGCGTGATCGATCAACTCAAAGAGTTCGGAGAGACGCGTCGCGGGTGGTTGGGTGTGCGCATCCAGAACGTGACCGAGGACATGGTCGAGGCCATTGACGGTCTCGAAGATGCGAAAGGCGCGATGGTCACCGACGTGCCGGAAGGTCCGGCAATGGATGCCGGCATGGAAGCGGGCGACATAATCATGACCTTTGATGGCGCTGACGTTGACGATGTGCGTGCCCTGGTGCGTCGCGTCGGCAACACGGCTGTCGGTAAAGCGGTGGATGTGGTTGTGCTGCGGGCCGGTAAGGAGGTCACTCTTGCGGTCACACTTGGCCGTCGCGAAGAAGCGCAGGGTGCGGTGCCGGCCAGCCAGCCGGCGCCCGATACACCGGAGGAGCCGGTGGAAAAGGATATCCTTGGTCTGACCGTCACACCTTTGACAGATGAAATGCGCGGTGAACTCGGTGTTGGCGACGACATGGACGGGCTCGTTGTGAGCGGTGTGGACGAAACATCCAAGGCCTATGAAAAAGGTCTTCGGGCGGGCGATGTCCTTACCGAAGCAAGCCATCAGAAACTGCGCACGATCTCGGATTTTGAGACGCGTATCGACGAAGTGCGGGAGGCAGGACGTAAATCGGTTCTGCTGCTGGTACGTCGCGGTGGTGAACCTCGCTTCGTGGCCTTGTCCATCGAGGAATAACACGAACTTTCACTCACGGATCGGGGCGCCTTCGGGCGCCCTTTTTCTTGCGCACTATACTTCGCGTTCTACTGCGATCAGACCGAGGCGACGGGCGCTTTCAAGTGAAAGTATCGAGCTGTCGAGGCCGCCCGCTTTTTGGTAGCGCCGGATGGCGGCGCGTGTGCGGTTGTCCAGATCACCGGTGATCGTGCCGAAAAACAAGCCGCGCACTTTGAGTGCACGTTGTACCGAGGAGGTAAATTCCACGGTCCAGACTTGCGGGCAGGGTGTTTCAAACCAGGTTTCCCGTCGCTCTGTGACGATGCGCTGCTGTTGCTCGGTGCGAAAAACGCCGGGTGCGACGACTGTGCCGTCGGCAAGCACTTCGGGTGGTTGCACCATGATCTGTTCGGTGACTGTTTCCAGTACCGCCGGCGTGACATCTCGTCCCCAGCAACTTCCGGGACGTGCGTTTGGTGGCGCCTTGGCATCTTCAGCGCGCACGATTTCCGGCTCGGACCACGCCGCCAGATAGGGCGGGTCCGATATCGACTGCTCGCATCCTGCTGCGGTCAGCAGGGCGAGGGCCGCAAAAGGGGCGATCAGGCGTGTCATGCTCGTGCCTCGCGCTCAAGGCGTGTTCTTGTTGCCTCCCTTGTAGCGCGTTTCGGCTTTTGTCAAAAGCCTCAGCTTTCTGGTGGCAGAAGCAGGCTATCGAGCATGGGAGAAATGTCCTCAATTCGTTCGGCGATCAGATGGGTGACGTTGTTTTCTCGTTGTATACGTCCGGTCACACGCAGTAGGCGACCGGCGATCACGGCACGACGGAAGGCTTCGTAGAGTTTGCGCCAGACGATCACATTCACCACACCGGTCTCGTCCTCCAGCGTTAGAAAGATCACGCCTTTGGCTGTGCCGGGACGCTGGCGCAGAATCACCAGCCCGGCCACGGTGACCCGCGCGCCATTGGGCGGTTCGCCCAATCGGGCAGCAGTCAGGGCAAAGGGCGGCTTGGGCCACGCAGATGTGATGTGCGCATTCATGGAACAAATATAGAACATTTGAGTTTTGTCGCAAGGTGACAAGGGGTGCGTCGCAAAAGGGGGTGGCGGGCGACGGGTCGCTTGTCTAACTAAGGTCCGACGGACTGCACGAGAAGGAGCCTCAAGGCATGGCCAAGATCACCTATGTCGAGCACAACGGAACCGAACACGTGGTTGAGGTCGCAAACGGCCTCACCGTGATGGAAGGCGCGCGCGACAACAATATCCCCGGCATCGAAGCCGACTGCGGCGGCGCTTGCGCCTGCTCGACCTGCCACGTCTATGTAGACCCTGCCTGGACGGACAAGATCCCGGCAAAGGACGACATGGAAGAGGACATGCTGGATTTTGCCTATGAGCCCGATCCCGCAACCTCGCGTTTGACCTGTCAGATCAAGGTAACCGACGCGCTGGACGGTCTGGTTGTGAAAATGCCCGAGAAGCAGATCTGATGTTGGGCGGGGCGCGGCGTCTCTTGTTGTGCCCTTTGCACGCCTTCGCGCGCCGCGTCCGGCTGGCGTGGTGCGCTTTGCTGGTATTGCTCGCGGTTCCCGCTGCGGCCGAGATCACCTCGGCTCGCTATACCGAGCCGACCACCCGCTACGCCCACGGTGTTCTAGGCGACGCCATCGAGTATGGCGCTTTGGAGCTAAAACTTCGAGGCGGCAAGAAAGTTACCATAACGCTTCCGCAGGATCGGGTTTTCGAGGATCTGGAACCGCGGCTGTTTGATGTGACGGGCGACGGGGCACTGGAAGCAATTGTGATCGAAAGCAGCCAAGATGGTGGCGCGCGACTCGCGATTTACAATGAGAAGGGTCTTGTTGCGGCGACCCCCCATATTGGTCAGCGAAATCGGTGGTTGGCGCCCGTAGGCGTAGCTGATCTTGATGGGGACGGTCTCGTCGAGTTGGCTTATATCGACCGGCCACATCTGGCAAAGACCCTGCGTGTCTGGCGCTATGAAAGTGGTGCGTTGACACAGGTGGCCAGTCGAAAGGGGCTCACGAACCACCGTATAGGCGAAGACTTCATCTCGGGTGGATTGCGCGACTGCGGGGACGGGACAGAAATGATAACCGCCGACGGGAGTTGGGGGAATGTCGTTGCAACACGTTTTGATGGCAAGAAACTGAGGTCTCAAACGCTCTGGGCGTTCAGGGGACAAAACTCGCTGAAGACTGCTTTGGACTGCAAGGTGCCCTGATTCACAAAGCTAGCGCACGGTCCCGTCACTCGCTGAATAGATGTGGCGTGTGCCGATTGCGCCAAGGGACTGGAACAGGCTGGTTGTATTGCTCACGCCAAATTTTTTGAGCAATTTTCCGCGGTGCACTTCAACGGTCCGGTTGCTCATCTCCAATTTCAGCGCGATTTCCTTGCTCGTAAGACCTTCTGCCAGCAAAGAGAATACTTCGCGTTCCCTTCGTGTCAGGGCCTGATACGGGCGCGTGTCGGATATATCGGCAAAGCTCCAAACGGCCCGTTGCAAAGGGTCTTCGGGGGTGAATGTGTGGCCGCGCACGCGGCACCAGAACATTTCCCCGCCCCGACGCATCATCACCCGTTCGTCCCAGTAGAAGTTGCTCTCCCGCAATTCCTGAACGCCGCGATTGCGGATGTTTGCGAACTCCTCCTGCGTTGGATAAAGGATCGCAAAGGTGCTGTCTTTGAGAGCTGCGCGTTCATAGCGGAACATATCAGCGAAGGTGGCGTTACAGTCGCGGATCACACGGTTTTCGGTCACCACTATACCCACCGGTGCAAAGGCAAAGGCGAGTTCGACAAAATTGCCGTCTGCGTAGGCTTGGTCCACGGACGTTGTCATGAAGTCCCCCCATAGTTGCACGGAGGATAGGGGGCGATCGCTGTCCGCGCAACGCCCGCAGAAATACGCGAGTCAGAGTGCCCGCCAACCGATGTCAGCACGATAAAACCCTTCCGGCCATTCGATTTGATCGATCATGGCGTAGGCGCGATCGCGGGCTTCTTGCAGGCTGTCACCGCGTGCAGTGACGTTTAGAACGCGGCCACCTGTGGCAGTGATGGCACCGCCCTTGGACGAAGTGCCAGCGTGGAAAACCATGTTCTTGCTGTCATGAACCAGGGTTTCGAGACCTTCGATTAACGAGCCCTTCACATAAGCGCCAGGGTAACCGTTGGCGGCCATAACAACTGTGATGGCGTGATCATTCGCCCAATTCACCTGGGTTTCGTGCAGGCGTTCTTCGGCCGCAGCATGCATCAGATCGAACGCCTGTGCGCCAAGACGCATCATTAGCACCTGACATTCAGGATCGCCGAAGCGGACATTGTATTCCACCAGCCGAGGCTGACCGTCTTTGATCATCAGTCCAACGTAGAGAACGCCTTGATAGGGCGTACCGCGCTTGGCCATCTCGTCGATGGTGGGCTGCACAATTTGATCAAGAGCTTTTTGAGCAATTTCGTCGGTCAAGACCGGCGCAGGTGAATATGCGCCCATGCCGCCGGTGTTCGGGCCAGTATCGCCTTCGCCGACACGTTTGTGGTCTTGTGCGGTGCCGACCGGAAGGGCTGTTTTCCCGTCACACAGGATGAAGAAGGAGGCTTCCTCTCCTTCCATGAATTCTTCGATCACGACTTCCGCGCCAGCGCCACCAAACGCGCCGCCAAACATGTCATCCACTGCGTCAAGCGCAGTTTGTTCGTCCATTGCTACGATGACGCCTTTGCCAGCCGCCAGCCCGTCTGCCTTTACAACGATGGGCGCACCTTCTTTGCGGATGTGTGCCTTGGCTGCTTCGGCATTCGTGAAGTGGCTGTACCCCGCGGTCGGCGCATTGGCGGCGTCACAAATTTCTTTGGTAAAGCTCTTGGAGGCTTCCAGCCTTGCCGCTGCTTTGGAGGGGCCAAACACCAGCACGCCTGCTTCGCGAAGTCGATCCGCCACGCCATTCGCCAGAGGCGCTTCCGGACCTACAATTACGAAGTCGATCGCGTTGGCTGCCACGAAATTCACGACCTCGCCGCCATCCTCGATGTCGAAGTCTGCGCAGTCCGCAATCTGGGCGATACCAGCATTGCCCGGGGCTACGATCAGCTTGTCACATTTGGGGTTTTGCATCACCGCCCATGCGAGGCTGTGTTCGCGCCCGCCGCTGCCGAGAATGAGGATGTTCATGGGTGTCGCCTTCCGCTTGGCCTTCGGTTGCGGGCGTTCTAAGCTGTGGCGAGCAGTCTTACAAGCGAGCCGAGATGTCCGATCTGATTGATGACCCGATTGAGGGCGAAAACGCTCCTGAATTCAGTGTTTCCGAGCTCTCCGGCGCGATCAAGCGCATGATCGAGGGCGAGTTTTCGCACGTGCGCATCAAAGGCGAAATCGGACGGGTGTCCTTTCCGCGCTCCGGGCATGTGTACCTTGACCTGAAAGATGACCGTTCAGTGATCGCCGCGGTGATGTGGAAGGGGGTTGCTTCCAGAATCGCGACGCGTCCTGAAGAAGGAATGGAAGTGGTTGCCACGGGGCGGCTCACCACCTTTCCGGGACAGTCAAAATATCAGCTTGTCGTCGAAGATCTGAAGCCCGCTGGCGTTGGCGCGCTAATGGCCATGCTAGAGAAACGCAAAGCGATGTTGCAGGCCGAAGGCCTGTTTGCACAAGAGCGTAAGAAGCCGCTGCCTTACCTGCCCGAAGTGATTGGCGTGGTGACGTCGCCGAGTGGCGCGGTTATCCGCGATATTTTGCATCGCCTGAGGGACCGCTTCCCGCGGAAGGTAATCATTTGGCCGGTTGCGGTCCAAGGCGAGCAGTGCGCGCCGCAAGTCGCCAATGCGATCGCGGGTTTCAACAATTTGTCGCCTGGTGGAGCATTGCCGCGGCCGGATTTGCTGATTGTCGCGCGTGGTGGGGGATCAATCGAAGATCTCTGGGGGTTCAACGAAGAGATCGTCGCGCGGGCAGTCGCGGCCTCTGACATCCCGCTGATTTCGGCGGTGGGACATGAAACCGATACAACGCTGATCGATTTTGTCTCGGACAAGCGTGCCCCAACTCCGACGGCGGCGGCTGAGCTGGCCGTACCCGTAAGGCTGGAAATTGCCGGCTGGGTCGAGGAGCAGGGCGCACGCATGACCAGAGGAATTGGGCAGGCACTTAGCGTGCGTGACCAGAGGCTGCGGGATCTTGCACGCGCGATACCGCGTGCGGATGCGCTCCTGCAAACGCCAAGACAGCGTTTGGATGCGGCAGGCGATGCTTTGCCGCGCGCGCTTCAGGCTGGCGTTCAGACACGCCGTGTGGCTCTTGCACAGTCCAGCGGCGGACTGCGATCACAGTCGCTGCAACGAATGATCGAGATCAGACGACAAACGCTGGGGCGGCACGCGGATAGGCTGACACCTGTCGGTTTGACCCGCGACATTGAGCGGCGCAAGGAAAAGGTATCCGATCTGAGTCGTCGATTGTCTGATGCTGGCGCGAGACAGGTGCAGTCCTTGAGGGACCAGTTGGCGGGTCTGGACAGAATGCGGGAAACACTGAGTTATCAGGCAACGCTTGAGCGCGGTTACGCGGTCGTACGAGGAGATGGCAACCTCGTAAAAACCGCGGAATTGGCAGGCAAGGCGAGCGAGATTGAAATCGAGTTCGCCGATGGGCGGCTCAAAGTCCAGCAAGGCGCTGTATCAGCGAAGCCGGTCACCAGTTCGAAACCAGCTACAAAACCCAAGCCAAAGAAGCCGGATTCACCGGAACAAGGTAGCTTGTTCTAAACACCGATTTCCGGGCCGAGACACACCATTTCTTCCCCGGAAGCCTCGATTTCGTAGAGAACAGTACCATCAGGTTCGCTTTCAAAACGGGCGGAGAGGCCTGCGCCCCCCTTGAAAAAGCTCCAGCATTGCGGCGAAGGGTTATCTTCGTAGATGAAACAGATGTGACCGTTGTCTTCGTACCAGAGACCGTCCTTGCACTGGCCATCCATAAATGACCAGCGCACCCGCCGGTCAGGAAGGTATTCTTCAACGCCGTATCGTGTGCCGTCAGCCGCGAAGAAGAGCGTTTTACCCGACACGTATGCCTCAAATTCCGATGCCGTCATCGCAGATTGAGACAACGCAGGAGAAGCCAACAGAATGGCAGCTAGTAGAAAGCGTTTCATGGAAACATGCTGCCACCGGACGATGAGTCGATCCAGTCTCAATCTCCGGAAGTTTGAAGGCGGGCGACACGCGGATCCATTACCCGGCGCCACATCCTCGGCCAGAGCGCCAAAGACCCCATAAGCGGCAGAGATCGGGGCAATGTAGGCATCTTCGAATCGTCAAGGCGGAGTGCAGGATATTCACGTGTTGGGTTCACGTGATGATCGGAATGGCGCGGCGCATTGAGCATCAGAGCGGAAGAGTAGAATTCTGGCGCATTCCAGCTGTGCTTTGGCCCCACCGGTTCGAATTTGCCGGAGTCATTCCGAGCGCGTTGGAGACCATAGTGTTGCACATAGTCCGAAACCAGCAATTGCATTTGTGCGTAACCTGATACGAGAACGTACGCGAAGAGGCCTTTCCACCCAAAAGCAAAAAAGCTGAGCGCCAAGAAGGCCAGGGCGCCGCCAACATATGCAAAGTAGGGGTGCGTCCAGAAAGGCGGAGTATCGGTTTTTCGGGCGCGTAAAGCGGTCTCCGCGCGCAAGCCTTCACGGAACGAACCGATCCAGGCGCGGGGCCAAAAACGATAAAAGCTTTCGCCCATTTTGGGGCTGTTCGGATCGTTGGCGGTGGCCACCCAAACGTGATGCACTTTGGTGTGGGCGCTTGTGTGATGGCCAAATAGCAATGAAATATAAACCAGCATGCCCAGCCGGCGTGGAAAACGCGACCCCTTGTGGATCAACTCATGTGCGTTTGCATTGCTTACCTGTCCGAAAAAAAGACCGAACGCCAGAAAGCAGAGGATTGTCTCAAGCCATCCTAGACCTGTTGCTCCTGATATCGCGGCAACTGCAAAGGCAATCAGAACAAGGTGGGCCATGCCGAGCAGGATCGAAAGGTGTTCGCCACTCGGAAACTCTCCGTCCTCTTTGGCCTGTGCGACGGCACCATGAACAAGCCTATCCATCAAATGCACGAAAGCCGTCATGTACAGAAAGGCCGCTAAGGTCCACCAGCCGCCGGCAATGGCTGCGAGGCCTAACAGCATAAGGGGAACAGAGGTGGCGATCCAGAACCAGATCATGAGACGGGCCTTTGACGAGATAGCCACTCGAGACTAGCGGCTTTGCAGGCAGGCGCAATGTGACGCTTCGGCACAATTTTTCGCAAGCCGCAAGTTTATTGGGGGAATCCCATTGACTCGGGCCAGCGCATCAGTAAAAGGCAGGCTTCATGAGAATTTCACGGGACGTGTGCGTCCCGGCGCAGGAGAAGACAAATGGCGAAGCCGACGACCATCAAGATCCGTCTGAACTCGACCGCGGGCACGGGCCATTTCTACGTGACCAAAAAGAATGCGCGCACAATGACCGAAAAGATGGTCGTACGTAAGTACGACCCGGTGGTGCGCAAGCATGTCGAGTACAAAGAAGGCAAGATCAAGTAAGATCCAAACTTCTGAGACAATGCAAAGGCCGCGCCACACACTAGGGCGCGGCTTTTTGCTTTTGAGATGCCGCGCCCTGAAAATAAATCCAACAGGACGCAAATTATGGAACATCCCTTTTTTATCAGACCCGCCCACTTGAGGGATCGTGAGGCGATCGATCGATTGCTGGAGCGGTCCTATCCCGAACTGCTGCCGCAGGACTATGATGGAGCGGTTCTGGATGCCGCTTTGCCAATTATCACCACGGCTCAGGACGCCCTGCTAACCAGTGGTACCTATTTCATTGCTGAATGTGCGGAGACAGACGACGTGGTAGGCGCGGGCGGCTGGACTGACTTTAGTCCGGTGCGTGGCGTCGGAGAGGCTCGACAAGGTCATGTGCGTCATGTTGCAACTCGCGCGGACTGGTTGCGTAGGGGAGTTGCAAAGGCCTTGATCAATGTAACTCTGGCCTCGGCGGAGGCGCACGGCATGAGCCGGTTGAGCTGTATGAGTACCCATACCGCGCGGGCGTTCTATCGCGCGATGGGATTCGCGGAGCAGGGTGAAGTTGAGCTTACTCTGGCCCCAGGCGTGCATTTTCCAGCGGTGCAGATGCAAATGGCGCTGACGTGATTGCGGATTATTGATCGATCAGCCCGCGCGCCTCGTCGCCTTCCAGGTTCACGAGGCGTGCGCCGCCAGACGTGGTGTCGAACACCAGTTCAGCGACACCCGCCTTGAATTGGCGAAGGCCTCCACGCCAGCGGACCCGATCTAGGATCAAGGCGCCTGGTGCTTCTATGTTCCACTTTGGATTGGCATTCAGCCAAGCATAGCAGCCTGTGCCATTGCGATTGGACCCGAAGCGAAATCTGAGAGCCGGTTGGTTGTTTTCGTCCACCCACACTCCCTCGAGAGTTTCCTCAAAACCGGTGCATAGGTGAGCCGTCCCCTTGGCGGCTTTGGGCGCAGCGTGTGCTTCGGCCGCCACGAATAAAATGGAGAGAGCGACAACAACGGATTTCATTCAGTTTACTCCAAACTTGCCTGATCAGAACGTAACATATTCATGCCCTGAAAAAATGAAAAAGGGCCGGTCGTTATGACCGGCCCTTTTCATAAAGGATTTGGGAACCGTTACTCGCGGTTGCCGAGGAACTGCAGCAGGAACATGAACAGGTTGATGAAATCCAAGTAGAGATTCAATGCACCCATGATTGCTGCTTTGCCCAGCCATTCGGTGTCGCCGCTGTGCGCGTGCGCCAAGTAGGTGTTCTTGATGTTCTGCGTGTCGTAAGCGGTCAGGCCTGCGAAGATCAGTACACCGAGGGCCGAGATCGCGAAGCTCATTGCCGAAGAGGCAACGAAGATGTTTACGATCGACGCCACTATAAGTCCGATAACGCCCATGATCAGGAATGTGCCGAGAGGGCCTAGATCACGCTTGGTCGTGTACCCGTAGAGCGAGAGGCCGGCAAAGGCGATCGCTGTAATCAGGAACACTTGAACAATGGACTCGCCCGTGAACACAAGGAAGATGGAGCTGATTGACAGGCCCATCACCGCGGCGAACACGTAAAACACGGTCTGCGCAGTCGCAGCGGACAGTCGGTTGATTGCGGCGCTGAACCCGAAAACGAACAACAGCGGTGCAAACATGACAACCCACTTCAGCGGAGATCCATAGATCGCGTAGCCAAAGGAAGTCAGGTACTTGTCCGCGCTCATCTGTGCGACAGCCGCAGACGGGTCAGAGGTCACGGCCAGGTTGGAAATCGCCCATGCCGCAGCAAAGGTGATCAGCATACCTACGGACATCGTTCCGTAGACCTTGTTCATGTGGGCGCGAAGACCCTCGTCAATCTGGGCGGCACGCGTGCCTGCGGCGCTCCGGATTGTGTCAAATTCAGCCATTTAAGCCTCCGATACTAAATCTGCTTGGCCGCCAGGTTACCCCAGCGGCCGTCAAAGGAAATATCGGTTAGGATTGCGGCGATTTCAAGGATTTCCCGCACAATTGACGGCGAAATCCGGCTTGAAAAGTTAACGCCAGCAGGTGGTCATCCCTGCCAATGTGCAGGTACATCCCATGCCGCTCGTTTGGACTCGCGCGCGACATCTGCCTGCGTAAGACCCATGTCTTCGAGGGCGTGGTCGTCGAGCGTAGCAAGTTGTCTGCGCTGGCGGGCCAGAAGCAGCCAGTTAAAAACTTGGGAAATACCTTTGTTGCGGAGGGCGGGCTTGCGTTCTGCAATACTGTAGGTGGTCATGTCTGCTCCTTTCGAAAAGTGATTGATTGTCGAGATTGCATCAAGTTGCTTGATGTATATGGCAGTATATGATCTATTTGTTAAACGAATGTTATTGACGGCTTTCATCACGGAGATTGATGTATGAGGAATTTGGATGTCACAACGCTCAGGAGCTTTGTTGCGGTTGCCGACCTTGGCGGGGTGACAAAAGCAGCCGGTTTTCTTCATTTGACGCAGTCTGCTGTAAGTATGCAGCTCAAACGCCTAGAGGAACTGATTGGTGTGGATTTGCTGGACCGATCCGGGCGAGGCATCGCCTTGACACCGGAAGGCGAGCAGATGCTGGGCTATGCGAGACGGATGGTCACGCTGAACGACGAAGTGATCCGACGGCTGACGCACGAAGAGTTCGAAGGTACGATCTCTCTGGGTGTGCCACACGATATTGTATATCCGGCTATTCCGCGTGTGCTGCAGCAGTTCAATGCCGCCTATCCGCGCGTGAAAGTTGTACTGCACTCTTCGTTCACGATGGAGTTGAAGCAACAATTCCAGAAGGGGGAGATGGACCTTATTCTGACGACGGAGGCTGAAAGTCCGGAAAGCGCCGAACTGCTTTGCAAGTTGCCTCTTGCATGGGTTGGCGCGCCGGGTGGTGCGAGTTGGCGTCGTCGGCCCGTACCGTTTGCTTCGGGTCGTTTGTGCTTGTTTCGGCCGCGGGCTATCGGCGCATTGGATCGCGCCGGAATTGAATGGGAATCGGCTATTTTGACAGAGTCAGACCGTACGGTTGAGGCAACGATCTCTGCGGATTTGGCTGTGGGCGCAATGATCGAAGGGACCGAGCCACCACACATGGAAGTGATTGATCATGGTGGCGCTTTGCCCGAACTCGGAGAACAGCATATCAATATGTACGGCGCTGATCCGACGAAAGGCGAAGTCATCGGGCATCTGGCAGATCTGGTGAGAGCCGGATTTCACCCGATGCGTGGTCGGCCTGATCATCCGGTTCGGCTGGGAGTCGTGGGCTGACGCCCACGACAAGGATATCAGTCGACCTTTACGACGACTTTGCCAGTGGATTTGCGGGAGCGCATTAGCTCGTAAGCGTCCGCTGCCTGCTCCAGTGGCAAGACATGACTGATGTGCGGCTTGATCTTGCCCTCGGCATGCCAGCCGAAAAGCGTGCGCATGGAGTTGAGAATGACTTGCGGTTTGAAAGCCATATAGCCGCCCCAGTAAAGGCCCATAACCGTGAGGTTTTTTACCAGCAGGTGATTGGCTGGAATTGATGGGATGTCGCCCGAGGCAAAGCCGATCGGCAAGAGGCGCGCTTCGGGGCGGCAGGCACGGAACGCCGCCTTGAATTGCTCCCCGCCGACAGGATCGTAGACCACATCCGCACCGCCAAGTGCCTTTACTGCGTCGCGAATATCCTCTGAGCCGGCGTCGATCAGGTGGTCAGCGCCCATCTTTTTGGCGATTTCAAGTTTCTCGCCGCCGCGTGCGCAGGCAATTACATTGGCGCCCATCAGTTTGCCGATTTCCACTGCGGTCAGTCCGACCCCGCCGGCCGCGCCTAGGACAAGAAGGTTTTCACCTTCCTTGAGGCGGGCCCGGTAGTCGAGGGCTACATGGCTTGTCCCATAGGCAACGGGGAAGGCTGCAGCTTCTTCAAATGACATGCTTTCGGGAAGTGGCACTGCGCTTTCCGCCGGATAACATCCGTATTCGGCCAGACCGCCCTGACCGCCGAAGACGAGAACCTTGGAGCCCACTGCTGGGCCCTTTGTGTCTGGGCCGAGTGCAGCGACTTCGCCTGCGACTTCCATGCCGAGAATGAACGGAAGTGGTGGCGTTGCCTGATAGGTCCCTTTCATCATCAGCAGGTCGCCAAAGTTCAGCGCGCAGGCCCGAATTCTTACCAGGATCTGACCCTTTGCAGGTTCGGGCGTGGGGATCTCCTGAATGGTTGGCGGTGACTCGTGGGACGTGACTTGAAATGCGCGCATATGGGGTTCTCCTGTTGGTTGTCCCGATTAGACAACCAAACGCGCACCTGTCAAAGGCGGAAGCGGCAGAACACGCTGAACGCGACACGACGTCACCACCGTAACTGCAAATATTCTCAATTTAGGATTGTGAATATTGGCAGTTGATTAACGGACGGCTTGTATCATGACCCTTGATTACAAGGCCAAAACTGTTAAGCTTACGTATCGCGAAAGGGATGCGCGATGAATTCTTAAAGGTAACTGTGTGGCGCCCTTTGGGGCGGCGACACGCGTATGGACTGTGTCCGTGTGATTACGAAGGAGACGCGAGATGACGCACCCAGTGGACGTACATGTTGGCAAAAAGATACGCCAGCGACGTTGGCTGACGGGGATGACCCAGCAGCAGCTTGCAGAACAGGTTGGGATCAAATTCCAGCAAATTCAGAAGTATGAAACTGGCGCGAACCGGGTAAGTGCCTCTCGCCTTTGGGATATCGCCGACGCACTTGATGTACCGGTCAGTTTCTTCTTCGAAGGTCTTGAGGCCGAAGAAGGGGACTTGGCGAACAAAGTTCCAGCCGACCTGATGGGGGATAAGGAAGCACTCGATCTTATCCGCAGCTACTATGCGATCCCGGAAAATCAGAGACGCCGCCTGTTCGAACTGGCGCGTGTCTTGAGCGACGTTGCTTGAGCCACTGATCGTTCTTGAGTCTTTCGCCGCCGTGGCTTAGCCCGAAAGGGAAGCATTCACGGCGGAGGAAGACCTGTGGACCAGAATGAACGTAGCGAAGTTATCGCAGTGGCCAATGAAATGGCCGATGCGGCGCGAAAAGCGATCCTTCCTCATTTTCGTTCGGCGTCACTCACTGCTGAAAACAAACTGGAAAACGACTTTGATCCGGTTACGGTGGCTGATCGTGCGGCTGAAGAGGCGATGCGCGAAGTCCTATCAAAGAGACGCCCGCGGGACGGGATATTCGGCGAGGAATTTGGGAAGTCCGAAGGCGAGAGCGGTTGGACATGGGTGTTGGACCCGATCGATGGCACTCGCGCCTTTATTAGCGGCACGCCGACATGGGGTGTGTTGATTGCTTTGTCTGATGAAGCAGGCCCGCGGCTAGGTATTGTTGACCAACCTTTTATCGGAGAACGATTTGTTGGCGGTTTCGGTGTTGCCGAAGCACATGGTCCGCTTGGTCTGCGCTCTCTCGGGACCAAGAGCACAGATTCTTTGGCGGACGCGATCATTTTTACAACATTTCCGGAAGTCGGAACTGCTGAGGAACGAGAAGGGTTTGAAGCCATCGCGAAGCGCTGCAAACTGACGCGGTATGGGATGGATTGCTACGCCTATGCACTCTTGGCGGCAGGTCAAATTGATCTGGTTGTTGAAGCGGGCCTTAACGCATACGACATTCAGGCACCAATTGCCGTTATTGAGGCCGCGGGCGGGATCGTGACCGATTGGCAGGGTGGGCCAGCGCACGACGGTGGCCGGGTTTTGGCTGCGGCGAATGCAGAGATTCATGCATTGGCCTTGGAAATTCTGAGCAAGTCTTGATGCGCACGCATTAGGGGGTTTAGGCTACGTTTTGTGCCGAGTCCTTTACCCGTCTTCTGTCGGCGCAAACACACTTCACCGAAACGGGCAGAGGGAGTGTGGCGTGATGCAAGCATCTGAAATTTTGATAAAATCCGCGCAAGTCGTTTTGACCATGGATGATGACCGTACCGAGTTGTGCGATGCAGATATACGTTTGCGAGATGGTCAAGTGGCCGAGATCGGCAAAGGGCTTCGCAGCGATGGCGAATTGGTTCGGGCCGATGGCTGTGTTGTAACGCCGGGTTTGGTGAACACGCATCATCACCTGTACCAAACTCTGACTCGGGCCGTTCCGGGGGGGCAGGATGCCTTGTTGTTTGGCTGGCTGAAAACGCTCTATCCCATCTGGGCGCGATTTGGTCCTGAGGAGATGAACGTATCTGCGCAAATTGGTTTGGCGGAACTTGCGATGACGGGGTGCACGCTGACCTCCGACCATCTGTATCTTTTTCCGAACGGCGCCCGCCTGGACGATACGATCGACGCTGCCAAAGCGGTGGGAATGAGGTTCCACCCAACCCGTGGCGCCATGAGCATTGGCGAAAGCGACGGCGGGCTGCCGCCGGATATGCTTGTAGAGCGTGAGAAGGACATTCTGGACGACACGATCCGGCTTATTGACACCTATCACGACGCATCAGATGGGGCGATGGTACGTGTTGGGGTCGCGCCTTGTTCACCGTTTTCGGTGAGCAGAGATTTGATGCGGGATTCAGCGGTACTTGCCCGGGATAAGCGCGTAATGATGCACACGCATCTGGCGGAAAATGACGAAGACATCGCCTATTCGCTCGAGAAATTTGGATGCCGGCCTGGACAATATGCGGAAGAGCTTGGCTGGACGGGTGAAGACGTGTGGCACGCACACTGCGTCAAACTTGATGGACAAGAGATCGACTTGTTTGCGCGCAGTAGAACCGGGGTTGCGCATTGTCCATGCTCCAATTGTCGGCTCGGTAGCGGAATAGCACCGGTGCGGGATATGCGCGATGCGGGTGTTCCTGTTGGCTTGGGCGTGGATGGGTCTGCAAGCAACGATGCCGGCAATCTTGTACTGGAGGCGCGTCAGACCATGTTGCTGCAAAGAGTGTCGCGGGGCGCCGACGCTATGAGTGCTCGTGAGGCACTGGAAATCGCTACGCGCGGCGGCGCCGAGGTGCTTGGTCGCAACGATTGTGGGCAGATTGCCGTCGGAAAGCGGGCCGATATCGCTATTTGGGATGTCTCGGGAATCGAGGCTGCAGGAAGTTGGGATCCGGCGGCGCTTCTTTTGGCTGGTCCGATGACGGCAAAGCATGTCTTTGTTGAGGGGCGGCAGGTGGTTCGTGACGGCAACGTGACAACCATAGACTTGCCACGGGTGATCGAACGGCAGAACGAACTTGCTCGAAACTTGATGTCATGAAAGACGACAAAGGGCGCTGAGTTAATCAGCGCCCTTTTGTTTTTTGGAGCGGGCGATGAGATTCGAACTCACGACCCTAACCTTGGCAAGGTTATGCTCTACCCCTGAGCTACGCCCGCATCCTTTGGGTGAGGCGGAGATACCCATCCCGGCAAGGGACTGCAAGCGAAAAAAGTCAAAAACAACGGATGTGCTGGGGATCCGCCGTACTGTCTTGACTCGTATGCTTCGAAAGGAGCGTCGTTGTGCAGGTTGTATGGTTCAAGCGGGATCTGAGAGTAGAAGATCATCGTCCTCTTTGTCTGGCGGCGGAGCAAGGCGCAGTTTTGCCGCTCTATGTCGTTGAGGACGCGCTCTGGCAGGAGCAGGACATGTCGGCACGGCAATGGAGATTCGTGTCTGAATGCCTCGCTTCGCTTCGCAGTGCACTTGCCCAACTTGGACAGCCGCTTGTGGTGCGGCGTGGCGATGTGGTTGAAGTTTTGGCCGGTCTAAAGAGAGACGGATTGCTCTCGGTTCTGTGGTCTCACGAGGAAACTGGAAGTGGTTGGACCTTTGAACGGGACAAGCGTGTGGCCGCTTGGTGTCGAACACATGGCGTGCCATGGAACGAGCTGCAAAACCACGGGGTTGTCCGTGGGTTGGCGTCCAGAGACGGGTGGGCGACCCGCTGGGAAAAACACATGTCGCTGCCACAGTCCAAACCCCCAGCACTTATGCCGTTGTCTTTGGAAACGGGTCACATTCCTGACGGAAATGATTTGCGGTTGGCGCCTGACCATTGCCCGCTTGCACAGCGTGGGGGGCGCCGCGTGGGCTTGGGTACGCTGCATAGCTTTTTGCAAAGCCGAGGCGAAACATACCGTCGAGCAATGTCATCGCCCGTAAATGGTGCGTTCGCGTGCTCGCGACTATCGCCATACCTCGCGTGGGGAGCGCTTTCTGTTCGGGAGGTCCATCAAGCCAATTGCGCGCGTCGAGCCTCGGTTGCGCACACAGATCGTCAATGGCGGGAGTCGCTCAAGTCGTTTAACGGCCGGTTGCATTGGCATTGTCATTTCATTCAAAAACTTGAGGACGCGCCAGGTATCGAATTTCAGAATATGCATCACGCTTATGACGGAGTACGCCGGTCAGAACCCGACGTTGCCTTGCTAAAAGCTTGGAGCAATGGGGAAACCGGCCTGCCGTTTGTTGATGCCTGTATGCGGTCACTTCGGGCGACGGGCTGGTTGAACTTTAGAATGCGCGCGATGGTGATGGCCACTGCCTCATATCATCTTTGGCTGGACTGGCGGTCACCCGGATTGCAGCTCGCGCGATATTTCACCGACTACGAACCGGGAATTCATTGGAGCCAAGTCCAAATGCAATCGGGAACGACAGGTATCAACACAGCCCGGATCTACAATCCGGTGAAACAGGGCAAAGATCAGGATCCGACCGGTGCGTTCGTAAGGCGGTGGGTGCCGGAACTCCGCGAGATCGACGTTCGATGGATTCAGGAACCTTGGTTTGCCGACAATGCTGATGCTGTTTTGGACAAGGTTTATCCTATGCCAGTTGTGGATCACATGCAGGCAGCGCGCGAAGCCCGTCAGAAAATATGGGCTGTGCGTCGTGGAGAGGCGTTCAAAACGGAGGCCAAAGAAATTCAAAGCCGACTCGGCAGTCGAAAGCGGAGACGCCCGCGAAGAACCAAAAGCCGTAATGATGCCCAATTGAAATTGCCCTTCGGGGACATATGACTTGAAGATCGTTCGAAAGCGCGACTTGCCGCAGAAGGTTTGTCTGACTTGTGGGCGCCCGTTCTCCTGGCGGAAAAAATGGCGTCGGGTATGGCCGAACGTTCTTTATTGTTCGCAGCGGTGCCGCAACACAAAACGCAAAAATTAGTGGAGATCCCAATTGGAGCGGGCGATGAGATTCGAACTCACGACCCTAACCTTGGCAAGGTTATGCTCTACCCCTGAGCTACGCCCGCATCCTTTGGGTGAGGCGTGAGATATAAAGAGTCGCGCGGGGCTGCAAGCAGAAAATCGGGGGAATCCGAAAAAACTTTTTCAGACACAAAAAAGCTGGCACACGTGACCTTGCTGAATTGGAGAGAGTGAAATGATCTCACGTCGGACGCTGTTGGTTTGGGGGCTTGTGGTGCCTGCCACAGGAATCGCGCACGAAGGACATTCACATTTGCAACTTAAGATTTCAGCCGATGTTGTCCGAGTAAGGGGCGGTGTGGCTCTAGTCGAGTTGGTCTTGTTCAACACCGGAGTGACTGCCGTTAAGCTGAGAAACGTTCAGGTACCTGGTGCCGAGGTGTTGAATTTCGCCGTGCTGGGAGTGCCTGCAGGACAGATCACGGAAACGCGCTTGAAGCTGAAGTTCAGAGGGGCAATTCCTGATATTGCCTCTCTGGTTCTCGATTTCGGTTCCGATGGGGAAAAAAGCGTTTCGTTTCGGTTCTGACGCGCAGGCTCGATGAAGGTCGCCTAACTTGCCCGCGTGGCCGCAACGTCAGCGTTGATTAGCGGGACTCGAACGCCGGCATTGATGATATCCGGATCGTAGGCGGGCCGGTCAAATACTTCCCTCACCATTGGTGCAAAGAATTCTATTGGCTTGGTTTCGTAGTCTGGATCAAAGCTCGCCTGATCCCAACGCTCGCAAAAGACCACGTTGTCTTCAAAATAGGGGTGATCACGGTGACGCTCTCGTTTGTTTTGGTCAAAGCCATCCAGATGATGCCCATAGTAGACCATTTGAAAATCACCGTGAGTTTCCACAACCCATTTGCACTGTTCTCGCACGAAGGGTTTCAGGATTGTTGCCGCATATTCGTCGTGATTATACGGCGCGTAAATGTCGCCGATGTCATGCAAAAGTGCCGACACCACCCAGTCGATGTCCGCGCCATCGTTCCAGGCTCGCGTTGCGGACTGCAATGAGTGGCCCAGTCGGGTGATCTGATAACCGGAGAGGCTTTCATCAAGGTCGACGAGTGCCTTGAGCAGTCGGTCAGCAGTATGTTTGGTGTGATCGATTTCAAGCGCGTTGAGAAATTCGTACTCTTCCTTGGTGCCGTCCTTCATCTGTGTGAAGTCGACCTTGTTCATTTTCGGTGCGTCCGTCATCCGTAGAGCCTCTTGGTATCTTTGCTGCCCTTCATGAGTGCGGCTGCCTGAGCTTTTCTGATTTCCTCGTAGAGGTCCAGCGTTGGTGGATCGAACGGTGCCTTGGGCGGTGCCACGTGAACAAAGTTCCCAATCCGATCGGCGCCGCGCACCAACATCGCGTAATCCTTGTCCGCAACCTCTTGCGCAATTTCCGGATTGATATAGCGGATAACAAAGCCAATGCGTCGGTCGTCGGAAACATTCGGGCCCGACCCGTGGATTGTAAGACCGTGATGCAGCGACATTTGCCCCGGTTGCAGTTCGATGGCGGTTTTGTCCTCTGGGGCAATTTCCACCGCTACTTCCTGACCGCGCGAGAGGAGGTTGTCCGCTTCGTGGGTGTCGGCATGTGGTAGGATCGGGTTTTTGTGGCTTCCTTTTACGAAGTCCATACACCCTGATTGCACGGTCGCGGGTGAGAGCGCGATCCAGGCTGTAACAAGGCCGTCGATTGCGCCCAAGCCCCAATAAGTAAGGTCCTGGTGCATTGATACAAATGATTTTGTGTTTGGCTCTTTGATGAAAAACTCTGCGCTCCATACAAGTATGTTCGGTCCCAAAATGCCTTCGACGATGTCGAGAACGCGCGGGTCTGATGCCAGTTTCGATGCCATGGGAAGCACTACATGCGAGTTGACGCGTTTGTAGCTGTTCAAAGGCAGAGGAAGGTCGGCAGACAGCCAATCTGTTTCGATGGATTCGATTTCGGATCGCCAGCGAGCCGCTTCCTCGCGGCTCATAATGTCTAGCGGAAAAAGGTAACCGTCGTCCCAGTAATTGGACTTTTGGTCTTCGGTAAGATCAGTTTGCATGTACGCCGTCCTGTGATTTTGCTTGTACCATTCTAGGACACGCATCGCACGACACAGCACGATGGTTCTGGACCGGCAGGCTAAGTTATACTTATGCTGTGCGGCATGGCAGGACGCATCCCATCCCTAAACTGGCTTAAGGTTTTTGAGGCCGCCGCCCGCACCGAGAGTTTCGCGCGGGCCGCTGAGCAGCTGAACATGTCGGCGGCGGCTGTGAGTCAGCAGGTCAAAAGCCTTGAGGAGCGCTTGGGGGCACCGCTGTTTGTAAGGCAAGCCCATTCGGTGAAACTGACGGAGGCGGGTCGCGCATATCTTGCGCCCGTGCAGCAGTCGCTGATGACACTAGAGGAAGCGACGGAAGGGTTGTTTGGCAAGTCGCGGGAACAAGGTTTGTACGTGCATTGCGTTCTTATTTTTGCACACGGAGTACTTTCAAGAGGACTGCCCGAATTTGAAGCGGCTCACCCGGGGCTTTCCGTAGTTCTCAGCACCGGCAATTCGGCAGTGGACTTCCAGCAAGGTTTTTCGGATCTCAAAATCATCTTTGGCAATCCCCATGCCTATGGAGCGGAAAGTGACCGGATCATGGGGGAGTGGCTTTTTCCTGTGGCTGCCCCTGAAATCGCGGACAAAATTTCTCAACCGGGAGATTTGCTTGATTGGCCGCTGATCGAAGTAGGCACTCATCGCAGCGGCTGGCGCCAGATGCTCGAGGAGGTCAAAGTCATGCCGGGAGCGGGGAAAATGGTTTACGCTGACAGTACTGTGATGGCGATGGCGATGGCACGCGCAGGTCGGGGGATTGCATTGGCGCGAGCGCCTGCCTCTGATGCGGAAATGCGTGGCGCCGGGTTGGTTACTTGTCTGGACGGAGCAAGAGTCCGCGGGTCGCAAACTTATCACCTCGTGTATGACGATCTAAGAGCATTGCGTCCACCGGCTCGCCGCTTTCGAGACTGGCTTTTAGAATGGGTACGCCAACAAGGGTGGGATTAGAGGAGGTCCCGCTGCGCCAGATTGCGCATGAGGTGACTTGCACCAAACGTCCATTCCGGACACTCGGTAGAAAGCTGTACGGTGTTTTGTAGGGTTCCTAAGCCTTTTGCTGAAATTGTCACCACATCTCCGATTTTGTGCGTGAAGCCTTCGCCGGGAACATCACGGTCCTCGGTCGGCGCAAAAAGTGTACCGAGATAGAGCATCAGACCATCGGGATATTGGTGATGGCGACCAATGGTTTGCCGCACCAGATCCAGAGGGTCACGGCTAATTTCGCGCATAGTGGACTGACCATGCAATGTGAAGCCATCCGGCCCGTCCACACGCAGGGCGATGTCCGTTTTTCGCAGGTCGTCCAGAGAGAAACTGTCGTCAAACAGCCTGATCATCGGGCCTATTGCAGCGGAGGCGTTGTTGTCTTTGGCCTTTGACAGTAGGAGTGCAGATCGGCCTTCGACGTCGCGGAGGTTCACGTCGTTGCCAAGCGTTGCACCGACAATCTGTCCGTTTGACGAAACAGCCAGAACGACTTCCGGTTCAGGATTGTTCCAAGTCGAGATCGGATGAAGACCGATTTGGGCATTGTGACCAACGGCCGATAGTGATTGAGCTTTCGAAAAGACCTCTGCGTCCGGTCCAATGCCGACTTCAAGGTATTGGGACCATAATCCTTCCGAGATCAGAGCTTGTTTGACTTTCTCCGCTTCGGGGCTACCTGCGCGTAGGTTGCGTAGGCTGTCGCCAATGACTGCACCCACACGGGCGCGTATGGCTTCGGCTGCTTGTGGATCACCACTGGCCCGCTCCTCGATGACCCGTTCCACCATTGATCGGGCGAATGTGACGCCGCAAGCCTTGATGGCTTGTAAATCACAGGGGGCCAGAAAATGCGCGGCATCTGTCGAAGATGGGGCTGCGGAAAGCGTTTCGAGCGTTCCGATGGAGTTTCCCTTGGCTGTCTGAACATAGGCTGAGGGCGACGGCAATTCGCAAATGTCGCGGACCGTCGGTGCAGCCTTGGCGGTGATGTCGAAAACCTCGCCATCCCGCAGAGTTACGACGCTAGGGCCTTCAAACTCGGGGCGCCACACCCGTCCCAACCAGGTGCCGGTCATCTCTTCGTTGGTTAAAAATGCGGACATTGTTGTTCCCCGAATGGTTTTCGGGCTCAACTTTGCATGTCGACCCCAAGAGCCAAAGCGAAATTAAGTACGGGTGCGGCTCAGGCGGGTCGAAAGGTGAATCAAGCTTTCGGAACTATTGACCCCCTTGGCTTCGCCGATGCTGTCCAAAGTATCGTCAAGTTCCGCTGTGCTATCGGCGGCCAGTTGAACGATCAGGTCAAAGCGACCTGAACACGTGTGAACAGTTTCCACAGCCGGAAGCGTTTTGAGCTTCTGAAGAACCGACGGGCCGGCACGCACCTCAATCGAAATCAACGCAGTGGCACGCAATCGCGGGCGGGCAATTTCTCCGAGTTGGACTGTGTATGCCGCGATGGCACCGGAGTTTTCGAGGCGATCAAGGCGTGCTTGAACGGTCGTTCTCGCAAGATTGAGTTTTCGAGCCAATGTCGCAACGGGTTCGCGTGCATTTTCTGACAGTAGCCCAAGTAGTTTGTGGTCGGTTTCGTCAAGTTGCATTTTTTGGTCGTCATTTTGCCGTTATTGTTGTGCGAATTTACCAATTCGCTCGGTGAAATCGACTGAAATTCCGCCCAATCTGGAAAAAAAACTGGAGAGGCAGGATATGCGTAACCAACCGGCTTTGTGGCCGTCGCCCCATTGGCATTTGCCGAAGTTTCAGCCGGACACGCCGGTTTTGTATTTTGCGCCTGAAATTTTGCAATCCACGGCACGAAGATTTTTGGAAGGGTTCGACGGCCTCGTCACATACGCGGTCAAGGCGAACGACCATGATGTAGTGCTACATAATCTGGTGAGCGCGGGTATCGGCGCATTTGACGTGGCCTCGCCGTTGGAAATGGCTCGTGTCCGTCGCGCGAAATCCGATGCCGTGCTGCACTACCACAATCCTGTAAGGTCCAGAGCTGAGATCGCGGAAGCCGTCGGCCATGGGATCGCAAGCTGGTCAGTTGATTGTCATAAGGAATTGGCAAAACTCAAAGATGTGCCACGGGAGGGAACGGAGATCGCAATCCGTTTGCGTTTGCCTGTTACAGGTGCCGCCTATGACTTCGGGGAGAAATTCGGTGCAGATCCCGAAGAAGCTGTCTGTCTTTTGCAAGCGGCTGAGCAAATGGGGTTCGCAACATCGATCACTTTTCACCCCGGAACGCAATGCGTCGATCCAGAGGCTTGGGCCGTCTACATCACGGTAGCTGCAAAGGTTGCGCAAAAAGCTGGGATTACCCTGAGAAGATTGAATGTTGGTGGCGGTTTTGCGGCGCATCGGAGCGGACCTGAACCCGACTTGGATGCGATCTTTGAAAGAATATCGCACGAAACACGAAAGGTATTTGGAAGCGAAGCCCCGGGCTTGGTATGTGAACCGGGTCGCGCGATGGTAGCTGAATCCTTCACTTTGGCTTTGCGGGTAAAGGCGGTGCGGGGTGAAGCTGTGTTTCTCAATGACGGCGCCTACGGCGCCTTAACCGAATTTCGAGACATTGGCCTTCCGGATCGAGTTTCCGTTTGTCGGGGGGGTGAACAGATCGTGGGGCGCGAAACGCCCCGCGTGATATTTGGACCGACGTGTGACAGCCTCGATCGTTTGCCGGATCCAATGTCATTACCTGAAAGCCTGCAGGAAGAGGATTATCTACTTTTCCGAGCCATGGGCGCGTACACGGCGTCGATTTCAACCGGTTTCAACGGGTACGGCCGGCAAGAGATTGTAACTGTTGCGACGTTGTGATCAGGAACGGCACTGGACACCGGAATTGTTGGCGCTACTGTCCCTAGCGTAAGCGCGCGCGGGGAGAGCCAGCCATGGAAAAATTTGGAAAAAGCCAGCCAGTAAAACGGTTTGAAGACACGCGGTTCCTAACCGGCAAGGGTCAATATGTTGATGATATTGCGCCGGAAGGTGCCCTGTTCGCCTATTTTTTACGTTCACCGGTGGCGCACGCAGTCATAACGGAACTCGATGTCGCTGACGCGCGAGAAGCCGATGGTGTGGCGGTTGTGCTCACTCAACAAGACTTGCTGGCGGCAGGCATGGACGCCACGTTGGAAGGCACTCGGGTCGACAATCGCGATGGCTCTAAGGGCGCCGGTCCGGAGCGCCCATTGCTGGCCTCTGGCCGCGTGCGTTATGTGGGTGAACCTATTGCGGTCGTGGTGGCGGATTCTCTGGATCAAGCACGTGATGCCGCCGAGATGATCATGTTCGACTACGATGATCTCGACGCGCATGTTGCCCTCGCGCGCGGTGGAGAGCAGCTTCATGATGAAGCTCCGGAGAATCTTGCCTTTGATTGGGGTATGGGGGACGAGGCTGCGACTCAGGCTGCCTTTGCGAAAGCGGCCCACGTTGTAAGTCTGGAGGTCGGAGACAATCGTATCATCGTCAACGCCATGGAGCCTCGCGGCGCATTTGCCGAATGGGGCGAGGATGGTCGCGTCCATGTTGCAATAAATGGTCAGGGTGTCTGGGGACCAAAAGCCCAGATTGCGAGGATGCTCGATATAGACGCCGAAATGGTTCGGATCACCAATCCGGACACCGGTGGTGGGTTTGGCATGAAGGCTATGATGTACAATGAGCCTGGTGTGGTGGCCCATGCAGCCAAAGTCGCCGGAAAGCCGGTACGCTGGATCGCTGATAGAACGGAATCTATGCTGTCGGACAATGCGGGCCGTGATTTGACGTCGACGGTTGAGATGGCTTTCGACGAAAACCTGAAGGCAACAGCATACCGCGTTCTATCCGTTGCCAACATGGGGGCTTACAACTCTCAATTTGCGCAAGCCATCCAAACGCAGCTGTTCAGCCGCGTATTGATGGGAGTTTACGACGTTCAGACGACCTGGCTTCAAGTCGATGGCGTTTATACTAACTCGACGCCGGTAGACGCATACCGCGGAGCGGGGAGGCCTGAGGCTATTTATGTTCTTGAAAGGCTGATGGACCGCGCTGCCAGAGAATTTGGCATTTCTGGCACCGAGCTACGCCGGCGTAATTTCATACCGAAAGCCGCTTTCCCTTACAAAACGACAACTGACGAAACTTACGATGTTGGCGATTTCGAACGGGTGCTCGACCGGGCCGAGGAATTTGCTGACCTGGCAGGGTTTGAGACGCGAAAGAAACGGTCCGAGGCTAACGGCAAACTGCGCGGCGTCGGCTTGTGTTACTATATCGAGTCAATCCTCGGCGATCCTAGCGAAAGCGCGAAAGTAGAATTCAACGAAGACGGGACCGTTTCGATTTTTGTTGGTACCCAGTCAAACGGGCAGGGACACGAAACAGTTTACGCCCAATTCCTGAGTGACCAGACAGGTATTCCTGTGGAAATGATAGAAGTGGTGCAGGGCGATAGTGATCGGATCAAACAAGGCGGTGGCACCGGTGGCTCTCGGTCGGTCACGGTACAGAACACAGCGACACTTGCGACTGTGCAAACAATGATCAAGGCGTTTACCCCTTATCTGGCCGATAAGATGGGTGTGGATGCGACCGACGTCAGTTTTGATGATGAGCAATTCCGGGCCGAGGGATCCAACCTGCATCCCACGTTCCTAGAAGCGGCCGAAATGGCGCGATCTGATGGGCGTACGGATTTGCTAACCCATGAAGAACGGACCACATTGCCTGCTCGAAGTTTCCCGAACGGCGCCCACTTTGCAGAAGTCGAGGTTGACCCCGAGACGGGGCAAGTGACGATGGATCGGTATAATGTGGTTGACGATTTTGGTAACTTAATCAACCCGATGCTTGCGGAAGGCCAGGTGCACGGCGGCGTAGCACAAGGCGCGGGACAGGCGTTGATGGAGCACGTCGTTTTTGATGAAGACGGACAGTTGCTGACGGCGACGTTCATGGACTACGCAATGCCAAGGGCGAGTGACATGCCAATGATTGGTTTCACAACCGAGGCCATCCCTTCGACTGCCAATATCATGGGGATGAAAGGCTGCGGCGAGGCCGGTACAGTCGGGGCAATGGCGGCCGTGGCTAATGCTGTCCAAGACGCCCTGTGGGAGCGTGGTGTACGTCAGGCGGATATGCCCTTTACGCCCTTGAGAGTTTGGGAAATGCTGCAGGATGCCGCTACGGACGCTGCATAAAAGTCTCTGGAACTGGCTGCGGGGCGGCCCTAAAGAAGACCATTCCAAAGTGTCCGCGCGTCGCGGTCCTGTCACTCATGTTATTATTCTCGACGGTACGCTGTCGAGTTTGAGGCAGGGCGAAGAGACCAATGCTGGCTTGACTTACCGCCTGCTTCAGGAAGCCGGACCACAAGTGTCTTTGTACTACGAGGCTGGTGTGCAGTGGCCGGGATGGCGGCAAACGCTTGATGTTCTGATGGGGCGCGGGATCAACAGGCAAATCCGTCGAGCTTACGGGTATCTTGCAAGCCGGTTTCGTGTGGGCGATCGCATCATTCTGATGGGCTATTCGCGGGGAGCGTTTGCGGTTCGGTCACTGGCCGGTGTGATAGACCGAGTTGGATTGCTGCGAGCGGATTGCGCCACGGAACGGAATATCAGGACAGCTTATCGTCACTATGAGCTGACGCCCGAGAGCGAAGCCGCGAAAACGTTCGCAAAAGCGCATTGCCATGAAGACGTCAGCATCGAAATGGTGGGTGTGTGGGACACCGTAAAAGCGCTGGGCGCCCGCCTTCCGCTTCTATGGCGGGTCACGGAGAAACGTCATGCATTCCACAACCATCACCTAAGCCCTGTCGTGAAGCATGGGTTCCAAGCGTTGGCGCTGGACGAAACACGGTCTGTTTTTATGCCAGAAATGTGGGAATGCCCTGATATGTGGGACGGTCGTGTCGAACAAGTCTGGTTTCGTGGAGCACATGGTGATGTCGGAGGGCAATTGCATGGCTTTGAGCCAGCCCGACCTTTGGGCAATATACCGTTGGTCTGGATGTTGGGGCATTTGGAGGATTGTGGCGTAGAACTGCCTACGGCATGGAAGACGCGCTTTGAGTGCGATGCAACCGGTCCAATGCTCGGCACATGGCGCCGTTGGGGAAAGTTCTTCTGGCTACGCAAAAGGAGGATTGCGGGGCGCGACCGCAGTGAAAGCGTTCATGCTACTGCGAAGAGCTTTGTCAAAGCCGGAGTTGTCAAAGCGCGTGTGGTCGGAGGTTTGGGGTAGTCGACTGCCTAACCCTTCCACTCCACGAATTCATCCAGCTCAGCACGATCGGTGCGGAATTGGTTTATCGGCGCTTCAGCCTCAGGAAACCCGAACGAAATGGCCGCTAGAACTTTCCGGTCTTCTGGCAAGTCAAAGTGCTCCCGGATTACACCGGAATACAGCGACAATGCGGCCTGTGGGACGGTACCGAGCCCTTGCGCTTGTGCAGAAAGACAAAACGCAGTGATGAAACCGCCGCAGTCCAGTACGCCGTACGGTCCAAGTTCCGCAGGGCAGGTGATTACGGCCACATGAGGCGCGCCAAAAAATAAGTAGTTTTCGCGCATTTGAGAGGCGCGAGCCTCTCTGTCTCCTCGACCAATGCCGACTGCTTCATAGAGTTGCATTCCGCAAGTCCGACGCCGTTGCTGGTGCGCTCCGGTGTAGGTGCTTGGGAACGGGAAATCAGGTCCGGGGGTGCCGCTGTCGAATGCATCAGCCATGACTGCCCGAAAAGCTTCGGTTTCGGCCCCTGAAGTGACTATCACTTTCCAAGGCTGTGCGTTGCACCATGACGGAGCGCGACCGGCGTCAATCAGGACTTGAGAGATGGTGCCTTGCGGCACTTGATTTTTCTGAAATGCGCGACATGAATGTCGGCTGCTAAGCAGCTCTTGCAGGGCGGCATGTGCTGTCATTGCCAGTGTCCCGTTCACTATTGGTTTTGGGCGATGATATACCCAATTCCTGCAGCGACAAGCAGAGCGACCAAAGCTGCAATAGCAATCTTGATCGAAGAGTAGGGTCGCTCTCCCTGGACCCGCCCAGTTTGCCCGTTCACGACAAAACGGTATGTTTTGCCACGGTATTTGTAGGCCGCCATCCAGACTGGCAACAAGATGTGCTTGAAGGTCACGTCACTCACGGCCGTAGAGATGTTGTGGATGCGCTGGCGATCACCGCCGATATCGAAAGCCACATCACGACGAATGACCGCATCCATGTGCGCGCGGGCTTCTTCATAACCGTCCTGTAGTTCCAACGAATAACCCTCGGCCTGAAATCCAGCGAGATACTCTGGAGAATAAGGTTCGAGTTTGGAGAGATCCCAGGGGTGAAGCGCGTCGGTATAGCGCTTGGGTAAAGCGCGTGAACCCAGAACGAGAATATCATCAAACCATCGTTTCACGCGTCCTGATGCGGGCGTCCACCGTATCTTTTGAACTTGGCGCTGCTCTGGTTTGCCGTCGCGCATCACGGTTTCGGTGACGTAATAGACGGTTCCTCTTTCACCGTTGTAGGAGGATTTTGTGTCGGCATCGTAAGTCCAAAATGGCACATAAACACCGTCCATTTTGCGACCCTTGCGGGCGTATTCCGAAAGTCCATTGGGCGCGAACCAAAGCTTTCCAAGCCAAGAGTTCATGGCGTCATGCGCTGCGCGCTCTGCAAACTGAAAAGGGAGCACGGCTCGAGGTTTGATCTGGCGATGTGTCCCGGTGTCCACCACGACAGGTGTCGCGCAAAAGGGGCATTCGGTTGCGTGCGTATCCCCGTCAAAAACAACGTGCGCCGCGCAGTTTGGACATGTGCTGGCGCGGGTTTCGATCATTTCAGCCGCCGGCAGTTGTTCCGCGAGCGCCGCCCTGAAGTCCAGCTCTGCAATAGCTGTTGCCCGATCACCTTGTTCGGTGGATTCTTCGTGGCCACAGTGGTCGCAAACAAGTTTTCCCTGGTTCGGGGCGAAGCGATAGTCGGCACCGCAATTGGGGCATGGAAAACGGGTTGTTTCCTTTGGTGCGGGAGGCGGTATGTCGGTCATAGATTTTGCGTCCGAATAGCTGGTCTCAATGCAACAATTATCGCCTGGAAGCGATGCCGAGAGATGGCATTACGCGCCGGGCGGAGGCGGCGGCAAAACAGTAAAAAGCTGCGCCAATTCGGCGACGTCTTCGGCGTGTTTCCAACCGTCTTGACCTGCGGTCCAGACATGAGTTTTACGCGTGATTTCTCCCGCTGTTGCCATGCGACCCAAGGCAGCCTTTGAAAAGGGACCCTTGGTTTGTCCGCTTTCGGCGATGTGCCAAACGTGTTCGACCGGCGGCGGAGGGGGCGGTGCCGTAGCAGCCTGTGGCGCAGGCGCGGCGGCTGGCGCGGCACCCCAGGGGCCGGGTTGAGGCTGAGCAGTCTGGTTCGCCATTTGTTGGGCCATGGCCATCCCCATTCCCATGCCAAGACCTGCGCCCATGCCGGAATTCGGCGTTTGCGCCGCCGCCGTCATTGCTTCAGCGGCGGAGAATTGAGTGTATTTTCCCAAATCGCCGACGATGCCCATTGAGGTGCGCTTGTCCATGGCTTCCTCTACCGCGGGCGGCAAGGAGATGTTTTCGATGTAGAGCTCGGGGATCGCCAGGCCATATTCGGCGATTGTGCCTGAGATTTCCGCGGCAACCAGTTTCCCCAAGTCAGAGGTATTCGCCGCCATGTCCAGAACCGGAATGCCCGATCCTGCGATCACACGCGAGAATTCCTGCACGATGATGTTGCGAATCTGGAAACTGATTTCATCCATAGTGAATTCGCCGTCAGTACCGACAATCTCGGTCAGGAACCGCGCCGGATCGACGACACGAATGGCATAGGTGCCGTAGGCACGAAGGCGGACTGGCCCAAACTCGGGATCACGCGCCATGATTGGGTTCTTGGTACCCCATTTCAGATCGGCGAAACGGGTTGTGTTGACGAAGTAGATCTCGGATTTGAAGGGACTTTGAAAGCCGTGATCCCAGTGTTGCAGCGTCGTCATTATCGGCATGTTGTTGGTCTCGAGCATGTAGAGACCAGGCGTGAACACGTCCGCCAGTTGACCTTCATGCACAAAGACAGCCGCCTGGCCCTCGCGCACGGTCAGTTTCGCACCATACTTGATTTCATGCCCTTCGCGTTCAAACCGCCAAACCAGCGTGTCGCGTGTGTCATCTACCCAATGAATGACGTCGATGAATTCACCGGTGAGAAAGTCGAAGATACCCATTTTGTGGCTCCTTTGGAGAATGGATCAGTAAATGCGGCCGGTCTGTTCGCGGGCCAAGATGTAAATGATGGGACGAGCCTCGTCCACGGTCATGCCGGGGGAGAGTCGCGCATCGTAAAGCATGCTAAGAAGCATTTCGTCGTGCGTTGTCAGCAAGGCAAATTCGTCGTCATCGTTGAAAATCGAGGGACGCGCGGATGGGCTATCGTTTGCCAGTCCTAGCCCCTGCGCGACTTCTTCGTGGAAGCATGATTTGCGGAGAAGATCGGGGTGTTCCGCGCGGACAAATGCGACCGCTTTGCCATACGTGCTGCTGTTTTCGGCGTCCGGGAATGCTACGACGAAACAATAGAGGTCGCGCGGAAGGTTCAGAAACAGATTGCGCGTCGTGGTCGAGGCATTGGGTAGCAGTTGCGCGACGCGGGTCTCTAACGCATCCCGGTCATCATAGCCCATCACAAGCACATGGAAGTTCGCGCGGGCAGCGCTCTGGCTGATTTTATGGCCGGTCGCTTTGGCTAAGCGCGGGACAAGAGAATTCAAGGTTTCCCTGTCCTTAGCCTTGTTAACTTCGCTCACGGAGGGACCGAACTCCAGACTGACCCGGACGGGTTTGTCCCAACGTCTCAGATCTGAGGCCTGACCTTTGCGGCTAAAGCCTGAATCGCGGGCGTACTCTTCAAAAAACGCGATTCTCTCGAAATTGCGGGCCAGCATGTCAGCCGTGAATGGAGTGTCTGGGCCGCCACCATCGATACGCAACAGGCCACGGGCCTGCAGGTCTTGTTGGACGTGGACATAGTAGTTGCGGAGGGACTGGCTGGCCTCGGAAACAGTCTCTGTCGAGGGTGCAGACGGTTCCGGGCGCGTGGTTCCGCTCGTGTCGATGGCGTCGCAGGCGACGAGAGCCGCCAGCGAGAGGGTCTTTGCTATGGTGCGAGGCGAGATCACGCGTCTGGAACAGAAGTTGAGGCAGTGTCACCTAAGCCAGTTTTGCGCGCTTTGGCTGCTGCCAAAGTGTCACGCAGTTCGGCTTCCATCTTCTTCATGTCTTCTTCGGCCGCAGCGCGCTTGGCTTTGCCTTCGTCTGCGATCTGCAGCGATTCATTGATGGTCGCAATCAGGTCAGCATTGGCCTGTTTCACCGCTTCGATGTCAAAAACGCCGCGCTCCATTTCCTCACGCACGACCTTGTTTGTTTCACGCAGGTTCTTTGCATTGGCGGTCAGCAACTCGTTCGTGAGATCGTTCGCGTCGCGAACAGCAGCAGCGGCTTCGGCTGATCGCTGAATGGTGACAGCTTGGGCAAGCTGGGTTTCCCAAAGAGGAACGGTGTTGACCAGCGTTGAGTTTATTTTGGTAACCAAAGACTTGTCGTTTTCCTGAACCAGTCGGATCGATGGTAGGGATTGCATTGTCACCTGACGGGTCAGTTTGAGATCATGCACGCGGCGTTCAAGATCATCCCGAGCGGCGCGAAGGTCACGCAGTTCCTGTGCCTTCATTACTTGATCGTTCTCGTCCGCAGCCTGAACTTCGGCTTCCTTTGCTGGAATGGTTGCGCTGTCCAGTTCCTCGATTTTCGCTTCGCCAGCGGCAATGTAGAGCGCGAGTTCATCATAAAATGCGAGCGTTTTTTCGTACAGAACGTCAAGCGACTTGATGTCTTTCAAGAGCTTGTGCTCATGCCCCAGAAGATCGTCTGTGACTTTGTCGATCTGGTCCTGCACTTCTTCGAATTTTGCAGTGAATTGCGCAAAGGGCGCGGCACGTCCCAACAGTTTTTCCCAAAAAGTGCGTTCACGTCTCACGTCGAGTTCTGACACAGAGAAACCGCGAATGGTCGTCACGATATTGCGGAGACTGTCACCGGCCGGTCCAACATCCTTGTTGCGTACATCCTGCAGCATGGCTTGCGAAATGGTCTGCAATTCGGATTGAGCGGCGGAACCAAACGACACGATCGAGTTGGTATCGCTCATGTCCAGCTCGGCCATGCGTTTGGTGATCTCGTCCGAAGTTGGTGCGTCGGCGTCCGCGAGCGGAACAATGGCGTTGGCCTCGGTGGGCTCAACCAATTCGACGGCTTCCAATTCTTTAAGTTCTATTTCTATGGCTTGTGCCTTTTTCTGGACTTGTTCAGACATTGAGGTCCCTCTCCGCTGGAGTTTTCTGTCAGTTGTGGCGCACGCCCTCGCGCGCAAGACGTTCGCGCAGAACGTCGATTTCGATATTCAAATCGCTCTTATCATCAAGAAGCAGCTTCTGATTGCGGGCGGCGAAATTCTCTTCGAGGTCATCCAGAAGCGCTTCGTACTCAACGCGCGCCTCCAGATTACGGGTGCGGCTATAAAGGTCGGCAAACTTAACCGTCGCGTCCTTTGCGCCGAGCAAATAGACGCCCAAATAACGACGCGCGGAGCTAAGGTCTCGCGGATCGTTCTCAACTGTTCTGAAGAGTGCGCGGGCAGCTTGCTGGAAGCGCTCCACGCGGCCTTCAAGGGTGCGGTCGCCTGCACGACTTATTGCATCAGACATCGCTCGCAGGTGCTCCTCAGCCTCGTCTACGGCGCGAGCAACACGGTCAGTCTGATGCAGGTCAACCCCTTCCATTCCTTTGTCGCGCAACGGGTCCGGTCCAAAAGCAAACAGGTGCAAGCCAAAGCCAAGTATCGCGAAGATGAGGGCTTCAAATGCGCCATGACCTGCAAAACCAGCGAGCGCGAGGCCGCCGGCCGTGAGCAGCGAACCAAGGATTTTGCGCGGAAGCGTCGGGCGCCGAGCGACTTTGCGTGCGTCGTAAGCGTCATGTGCCTCCTGACCGGCACGCGTCATCCACGCCGCCATAACCAGCACCACAAGCGCACAGAGGTATTGCGCCATCACAATCGGCTCGGAGGTGAACGCCTTCCAGATTAAGGGCAGTGGAGCGATAAATAACAGGTTCACCCGTCCGCCAGCGCGGGACCTGCGAGCATCCCGAAAAGCTTCCGCTTGAGGTGCTTCGCCGGATTGTCCGCCGGGACTGTATTTTCCACCAAATTTCTGCGCCATCACGAGCCTCCTGTGACAGTCACATAGAGGATGAGGATGACAAGCAGAAAAAACGAAAGTTTCTGCAATCCACTTTCAGACATGGCAATACAAGTCCCTTCCAACCCTGATGAAATCTAGGAACTCCGCAGCCCCGTGGCTAGGGGGAAGATTCCCGCATTCACCTCAGTGATTGTCGCTATTTTGTTCGGCAGCACGTTCTGCCGCGAGTTTCCGAGCATAGCCTGATTGCAGGATTTCCACGATAAACAGGACCGCCACCGAAAAATAGAAAGTGGTTTTGGACATCGGCACAACTTCGTACCCGAAAAACTTCAATGCGAGAGACGGGTCGTGCATTGCATGGGCTGCTGCCTGTCCGGCTTCACCGAGCAGAACAACGCCAACGATCAGTAGGATAAACAGACCGAGCACCTCGTACATGCGGTTCTTTTTGAGAAATTCGGTGACGCCGTCAGCGAGCAGCAACATTGCCGCGCCTGACAACAAAATGGCTGTGGCCAAAATCGGGAAGACGTCGGTAATCGCGAGAGCAGAAAGTACCGAGTCGAAGGAGAAAATGAGGTTCATGGCAACAATCAGAAGCACCACCTGAACGGCTGATTTGCGGCCTTTTTTGTCCACATCTTTTTCCAGGTGTTCGATTGCCAGCATGTGGCTGATTTCCTTGACCGCCGTGTACATCAGGAACACCCCGCCGATGATGAAAATACAGGTCGCGAAGTTTATACCACCTTCGATCCAGCCGCCTTCGGCAAAAATATGGAAAGGCTCCGCCATTGCGTCAATCAGCTGGATCATTGCGAACAGGAGAACCACGCGCAGAGCCACAGCGATGATGATACCCCAAAAACGAACAGCTTTTTGCTGGTTTGCTGGGGCACGTTGGCTTTCGATCGAAATGTATAGAAGATTGTCAAAACCCAACACGGCTTGCAGGAAGCAAAGCATCAGCAAGTCGGTCAGGTTTTCCAAAGTCAGTAGATCGGCCATTACACGCGTCCCCGTTGTTTTTCATGCGTTTTTTCGCTCAATAACGCATGGTGGGAGACAAAAAAATGAAAAACGCGCAGATAATTCCCCCTTGCTGAAGGGGCAAGGATTCGGCCCTTTGTCAGCAGGCTATTTTCGGCGTCGAGCGGGCTTGCGGCGCGTTTCGGGCGGCACAGCCCCATCAAGTCCAAGCTGATCACGCACAACTCTACGGCGCAGTTCTTCGACTTCTCCCGGCTTGAGATTGCCGAGCTGAAAAGGGCCGTAGCTGACGCGGATCAGGCGGTTCACCGTCAAGCCAATCGCCTCCATCGCGCGACGGATTTCGCGGTTTTTACCTTCTCTCAGGCCGACTGTAGCCCACGCGTTGGCGCCTTGTTGGCGATCAAGAGAGATCTCCATCGGCTGAAATTTCTCGCCATCAATTTCGATGCCTTTTCGCAGGGGCGTGAAGGTATCTTCTGTGGGGCGACCATTTATACGAACGCGATATTTTCGCAGCCACCCCGTGGATGGCAGTTCCAGCTTCCTCTTGAGGCCGCCATCATTTGTTAGCAGCAGAAGGCCTTCTGAATTCAAGTCGAGACGACCAACGGTCATCACCCGCGGCAAATCCGGTGGCAGTTTGTCAAAGATCGTCGCGCGCCCTTTCTCATCCCGGTTTGTCGTGACCAGACCTGCAGGCTTGTGATACAGCCAGATGCGTTCAGGGTCAGGCTCACCAACGGGTTTGCCATCCACGGTTATGCGTGCGCGAGCGGTCACGTTCAGCGCAGGGCTGTCGATCGTTTTTCCGTTCACCGTAACGCGACCGGCTTCGATCATGCGCTCAGCTTCGCGGCGCGATGCGACACCGGCGCGGGCAAGAACTTTGGCAATGCGATCGCCCTCGGGGGGGCTGTCTTTGGCTTGCGGCGGAGTCTTATCAGGAGCCTTCGCGGTTTTGCGGGCGACTGGTTTCCGAGTCATGGCTGCGGCGCTGGGTTTTGTGGGCTTGCGGGTCATGGCTGTGCCTTAGCGAAATTTGGGGGATTGCGAAAGGGGGCGCAGCAAGGCACACCCTTTGTCAATGAAGTTCAAAAGTCATATGACGCGGGCTCTGGCCGAGGCGCACGCAGCTTCCGAGCGGGGCGAAGTACCAGTTGGGGCCGTAGTTGTTTCGCCGGAAGGCAAGGTGGTGGCCGCCGCTGGCAACCGGACGCGCGAACTAAGCGATCCGACCGCGCATGCAGAGGTTTTGGCAATTCGCGAGGCATGTGAGTTGGCAGGCAGCGAACGGCTGCCGGGGTATGATCTTTATGTCACTCTTGAGCCGTGTCCCATGTGCGCGAGCGTGATTTCGCAGACGCGAATTGCGCGGCTTTACTACGGTGCATCGGATCCCAAGTCTGGCGGCGTCGCGCAGGGGCCACGTATATTTTCACATCCGCAAAGCCACCATGTGCCGGAAATCTATGACGGAATATCCGCAGATGAAGCGGAGGTGCTTCTCAAAAAATTCTTTGCGGAGCGGCGCTAGACCGGAACAACGTGAATGCTTCGAGGGATGTCGGCCAACGGTTCACCGCCATCAGGCGTGACGACGAAACTGTCCGTAATGGCTACACCCCAATCAGGTGTCCAGAGGCCGGGCATAAGATGGAACGTCATGTTTTCTCTGAGTTCCGTTTGGTCGCCGGGGCGTAAACTCATCGTCCGTTCTCCCCAGTCCGGTGGGTAGCTCAGACCGATCGGATATCCAGTGCGGTTCGCCTTTTCATAACCAGCACGCGCAAAGCTTTCGAAAACGCAGGATGCCACGTCTTCGCAAGTTGTGCCGGGTTTGGCTGCGGCAAAAGCGTCGTCAATTGCGCGCAAAACAGCGTCTTCGGCGCGACGGATGTCTTTTGGGGGGTCACCCATGTAAAGGGTGCGACTGGCAGGCGCGTGATAGCGGTGAAAACAGCCGGAGACTTCAAAATACGTGGCTTCATTGCGACCAAGGGGCCGGTCGTTCCAAGTGATATGAGCAGCAGATGCCTCTTTTCCGGAAGGAGCTATAGGGGCAATCGCGGCATAATCACCTGCAATACCGTCAACGCCTGCAATTCCTGCTGACTGCACTTCGGCTACCAATTCGTTTTTCGGTCGCCCCTCGCGAAACCCTTCGCGCAAAGTCGCGTGCATGTGGGCTGTCAGCCTGCCCGCCTTTCGCATCAGTGTAAGTTCTGTTTGGCTTTTGACGGCTCGTTGCCAGTTCACAAGGCCAGTGGCGTCAACGAGGGGACCAAAGGCTCCTTCCAGGATCGCGTGGGCCTTTGCAGAGTAGTAATAGTTGTCCTTCTCGACCGCGATAGATCGGGTCAGTCCGCGTTCCCTCAGATGCTTGGCTAGGGCTTCGTATGGATGGCGATCGGGGTGCTGTACGTGCTCTTCCGGCCAGTCGAGTAAATGGCTGGCCTGCAACCACGTGGTCTGGGCGGCGCCCGCCTTGTCTTGTGGTCGACCCCACCAGAACGGATCGCCGGACAATGGCACAACGACAGCCTGCGGTACGTAAAAACTCCAGCCATCATAACCGGTTAGCCATGCCATATTGGATGGATCGGCAACGATTAGAGTTTCAATGTCGTTTGCCGACATGGCGGCACGGGTTTTGGCAATCCGTTCGGCATACTCGTCTTGAGTGAAGTCGTTTGCTGGCATCAGAGCTCGATGGCCTGCATGATCTTGGGTTCAATGACATCCACGCCCGGCAGCCCGTCAACGAGGTCTTTGGCAGACTGTTCAAGAATGGGGAAAGTCGCATAGTGACAAGGGATCACTGTTTTGAAATTGAAGTAGCGTTTGGCCGCATACGCTGCGCCTTTCATGTCCATGGTGAAATGGCCGCCAGCCGAGATAATGCCGATGTCGGGTTTGTAGTAGTCTCCCATCCAGTCCATGTCTGCCATGATGCCGGTGTCGCCAGACAGGTAAATTGTCTTGCCTTCGGTCATCAACATATAGCCAACCTCAGATCCCGCAGCCTTGGGACCCTCCTCGCTGCCAAAGGTGGAACTGTGGCAAGCTGGCACCATGGCAAGGGAAACACCATCTCCCAGACTTACTGTGCCGCCCTTATTGAACCCAATGGTTTCAACGCCTTCGTGTTCCGACCAATGTCCCATGAGGTCATACTGTCCCACCACAGGTACTGACAGCTTGCGAGCCAGAGGAAGCATATCTGCGACGTGGTCAAAATGGGCATGTGTTAGGATAAGATGGGTTGCGCCATCGGTTGCAGTCTTGTGTTGATCTTCGGGCAATACCGGATTGCCGGTCAGCCAAGGATCGAGCAGTAATACCAAGCCTGCGGTTTCGATGCGAAAGGAGCCGTGGCCCATCCAGATGATTTTCATGGTGTTTTCTCCTCCTGCTTTGAGGCAAGAGTAGCAGAGGTTGAGTGTTTGGGAAGATGCGATGGAGTGGACGCGCTACATTGATGGATATTGCGAACGGCTGGGGCCGGAATATTGGGCAGAACCAATTAATGCAGTGACAAATGCTGCGTTTGTCGTTGCTGCAGTGATCATGTGGCAGCGTGTTCAGGGACCTCGTCTGGGGCTTGCGCGCGCGCTCTGCGTGATCTTGGGGCTAATCGGCGTCGGTAGCTATCTGTTTCACACCCATGCTTTAGTCTGGTCAGCAGTGGCGGATACCACACCGATCGCCGCTTATGTCTTGCTATATATCTTCGCGGCAAATCGCGATTTTTGGGGGATGCCCTGGTATTGGGCAATTGCGGCGACACTGCTATTTTTTCCATTTGCTTACATTACCTTGCCGGTCTTTCAAAACCTTCCCCTACTTGGCACGTCGGCTGGTTACCTTCCCGTACCGGCAATGATTGCCCTGTATGCCTTGCTTCTAAGAAACCGGTTGCCGGAGGTGGCAAAAGGGCTTGCGATCGGGGTGGCTATCCTGATGGTTTCGTTGACGTTTCGCTCCTTGGACGAAGTCGTTTGTTCGGCGTTGCCGCTGGGCACGCACTTCATGTGGCATATCCTGAACGCTGTAATGCTCGGTTGGATGATCGAGGTCTATGCGAGGCATGTTGAGGGTGTCTCAAATTCTTGAAGACATTAATAATTTTTCTTCATCGAGACAAGTTTAAGTATCTGTTTTTACTAGCCTTTACAAAGTGTCAGGGCTTAACCCTTCTGTCACTTGTTGATTTTATTGCGTGATCTGGATTTGCCCTTACAGACCGTAAAGGCTAAACGATATTGCAGTCAGGTCGCATGACTGCAGCGTCAGAAAGGACAGAACGGATGAAACTCACGACGGGTTGGGTCAAGGCTGCGAAGCTGCCCGAGGGGAAACGCATTTGGCAAATTCGGGACGACGTGCAGCGGGGTCTTTACCTGCAGGTGTCCAAGGGGGCGAAGTCATGGCTTGTGCGCTACGTCATCCATGGCAAGCAGCAGGCCATGACACTCGGTCGGTTCCCCGAGCTATCACTTGCCGAGGCCCGCGCGGCTGCGTCAAAGGCGATCGGTCTTGTCGACGCGGGGCAAAATCCCAAAGGCCACGTTGACACCGTCGGCGATGCCTTCGCGGTCTACTGGAACACCCGCAAAACCCAGTTGAAGCATCCAGCGGCTGACCTGTCCTCTTGGGAGCGCCACATCGCGCCTGTCATTGGCGGCATGAAACTCCGCGACTTGTCCAAGGCGGTTTGGCCGCTATTGCAGGCCCATTGGGTCAAGAGCGGGCTTGGCGCTGGTCAGGAGACGCCGCTGCGCATCGTGCGGCATTTCGAGGGGTATCTGCTCGACATGGACCAAATCGACCGCATGTTCATTCCGCGTCGTGTCGTGCTGCCAAAGGGCACGTCATGGGCGGTGCCCACCGTGGACGAGGTGGCGGCGCTGCTGCGCTGGTGTGAGGCCCAGTACGCGGCCATCCAGACGGGCGAGCGATCGGCCTACCGTGGCGGCTCCAAGGAGGCCGCTGTGACCCGCGTCTGCGTGATTGCGCTCTTGGCGCTGACAGGCGTGCGTCGGGCAATGATTACCGCGCTGCAGCGGGACGAGGTTGGTGATGGGGTTCTGACGTGGTCTGCTGACCGCATGAAGGCGGGACGGGCGTTTCGTCAGCCTCTCTCGACGCAGGCGCAGGTCTGGCTTGAGCGAGCGCCGAAAAATAACAGCCCATGGGTCTTTCCCAATGTTGACCGCACTGGGCCCACGCGGATCGACATTGACCGCTGGATGAAGAAGGCAGGGTTTCCGCATGTTCCCCACGCGCTGCGTAAGGCCGTGGCCACATGGGCTGGGTCTGAGGGCTACGCCGATGCGGTGATTGGCCTGATGCTGGCCCATGTGCCGCAGGGCGTGACCTCGCTTTATGCCCAGAGCGACCGACTGGACGAGCGCAGGGCGCTGCTTCAGGCGTGGGGCGAGGCGGTGACCGCGGGAAAATAGCCGGTTCTTTTGGCACAGATAAGTGCCCCGTTTTCAGAGGTCTTTGGCCCAGAGTTGGCGCTGCGGTACCCGCTCGACGCGGTAGCCTTTTGACCGCGCCTGTTCGACGCTCCAATTGCGCCCACCGTGGCGCAGCCAGCGGTCCGAGTGGCAGAGGTGGTGTTCGTGCCATTTGACCTTGGGCGGTCGAACGCGGAAGCGGTTGTGAGGCTCGCCTGCCTTCGTGAGACCCGTTGCGCTGTAAACGACGCCACGCTCTCCTGCGAGCGGGTCGCTGTAGGCGATGACCCGCTTCGCGCCTTCTGCCTTCAGGGCCTTCAGCGCCCGTCCTGCTGTCCATGTGGCGGCGTGTTTGTGGGCTGCGGGTGTCGTGCAGCCTCGGCACCACAGGATCGTCCCGTCGTCGCTGTTGTGGCGGTGCCAGCGGGTCGCAAAGCCCACCACCGCCATGACGCGCCCGTCTGGCGTGAAGCTGGCAAAGAACCGATCGGCCCGTCCCGCATCGCCCAGCCACTCGTATTGCTCCAAGACGGGCACCGCTGTGTCGCGGTCTATTTCCGCGAAGCTGCAGCCTGCGAATGTCTCGGGTGGATTGTCGGGTTCGCCCTTGAGCCTGTGCTGGTGATTTCCGTCCTGCTGGTAGCGGCTGGCGCGGTGGCGGCATGGGACGCCGCAGTATCGCGCGTCCTTGCGCTTGGCGGTGAAGACGCGCCCGCAGATGGTGCAGGGGCGGCGGGTCTTCTGGACGGGTTTGTAGGTGCGGACCATGGGGCAATTATCTGTGCCAAAATGTCCGGCAGCAAGGTCAATCCAACGACCCGCCCGTCCGTGAAAATCTCGCCCACCGCTCCGCGCGGAGGCGGCAGTTGTCGTTGTCGGTGCAGTGCTTGGTGTGCCCGCGTCCGTTGGTGATCTTGTCCGCTGGCCGCAGCCTGTCACAACACTCGCAACGGACGGGCCTGACGTCGGCCTTGGCTTTTTTGCCGCGTGCCCTTGGCCCAGTCCATTCCGAGGCTGGTACGGCGGCGTGTCCGTTGCGCCGCTGTGCGTCCCGCCACGCCTTCATGTCTTCTTTCGCCTGTCTTTCCGCTGGTGTCATTTGTGAGCCTTCGGTCGCGTCCTGCTGTGTTCGTCGTGGGTGTGGAGGGTGTCGTCCTTCGGGACGAGAACCGCCACCTGCTGGTCGGCAGGGTGAACTTTGCCTGTCAGGGTTTCATCCAAGTTGGATGAAACAAGCCAAGCGCCGAACTTTGCCATCAATCAAGTCATCCAAGTTGGATGACTTGATCCTGATTACTTCATCGCCCTCGGTCGCGTCCTGCTGTGTTCATCGTGGGTGTGGCGGGTGTCGGAGACGAGGCCTTGCTCCTTCTCCCACTTGGCGCGTTCAATCTTGCGGCGGGCCCACGCCTCGCCCTTGGCGGTCAGGTCTTCGACAGCCACATTCCGCTGCTTCCGACCGTCTTCGGGTTTTTCAAACTGGGTGCTGTCGACAGGGTCGTCACCGATGCTGGTCATAACGCCTTGGTGTTTCCGCTTGCAGGTCTTGGAGCAGCAGGTGCTTGAGCGCTTCTCGGGCATGGGCTTGCCGCACCACAGGCAGACATGGTCACCGCCTTGGCTTTCCACCCGCTTCCTGATCGCCACTTCCTGTGCAGCCATGGCTTTCATCGCGTCTGCCATGGTGGTGACAGGCGCGTGGTCTTCGTCTCGTCGATCGATTTTGCCGTTAATCAACGCGAGCAGGTTTTCGCGTTCGCTCATGGGCTTTTCCGCTCCTTCAGTCAAAAACCACTTTCACGCGGCTCATACATCGGCAGTTGATGCTGGTCGCGGCGGGCACCAGTGCGGGTTGGCCGTAGCTGTCTGGGCTTTCAAACATCGCATTGAGCGGTAGCGGCTCCTTGGCGTAACGACGCGCGGCGGCGCGGTGGCTGTTGCGCACCCGGCTATCACCAGACGTGGCCCACGTTTTAACCATCCGCCCAAAGGTCAGGTTTTGCTCTGCTGCCTTCCAGCCTTCGTGTTGGGCAATGCCTGCGAGGCGTTGGGCCTCTGTGCGGGCGATGGTGTTGCCACGGTAGCGCTTCCAGTTCTTGCTGTAGTTCTCGACCAGTTCGGCCTTGCGCTTTTTCAGCAGGGCGCGGGCCTGTGCCTTCTGCTGGTCGGTGCCGTAGACCGCGTTTTGCATGGTTCTGTCCCAGCGGCGATCGCGCAGGCGGCGGTTCAGGATGCCGTCTGTCGGGTTGCCGTCGCGGTCCACCGGAAAGGTGTTTGTGTAGCCGTCGCTGCCTTTGCTCGGCTTCAGGATTTGCCCGTCCGTGATGCCCCAGTCCTTCAGGCTGGTCTTGGTCCCGTCAATCACGCGGTCGAGGTCGTTGCTGTAACTGGCGACGATTGCGCTCTGGCGTTCGGTCAGGCCGATGGTGGTCTTGATGTTGCGGGCGATGGTACGCTCGTTGAGGCCCGCTTCCAGTCCCGCCCGCACATGGGCCATGGCGACCTCGGCTTGGTTGGCGCTCACTTCGACGATGAAATTGGCCCGCCAGTTGGCGGCGATATTGCGGACGGTTGGGTTTAACAGGCGGGTCGTTGTGGCGGTGGAGGCGAACGGGCTGTCGGGCATTTGGCGAGCAGCGTTAAACTCCGCCACCGTCTGCGCGTCTGCCTTCAGTTCTTTCAGTAGGTCTTTTTCGGTCAGTCGGACTGGGGCCCGCGCTGCCCTCGCTGCAGCCATACCGTCTCTGACCGCTGTATTGTAATTCTCCAAGGCCACCGCGTTGAACTCGTCCAGTAGTTCTGCCGTCTCGGCGCTGTCGATCGCGCCCTGCGTCAGAGCCGTGCTGATGGTGTTCTGTAGCGCCGCCCGTATCTGGGCGGGTGTCTGGCCACGCAACGGGCTCAGAATGTCCTCCAACTCTTTGAGGGTGATGCTGTCGAGGCTGCGCAGGGTTTGCTCCCACATCGCGCCCACCAAGCCCTCGAACTTGGCGGTGGCGGCGATCAGGCGCTCGATGCGTTCGGCAGGGGTCAGTGCGGCCATCAGTTCCCCGTCCGTCTCAGCCCGAAGGCGCTTTCAAAGGCGCGGGACGTGGTGTTTCCTCCGCGTTCGACGCGGCGGTCTAGTTCATCGAGTGTGGCGCGGACAACGCTCACCACTGTGTCTCCATTCGCGTCTGTTTCCGCGGTGGCTTCCAGTCCCGCTTCGGTGTTGATGATGACATTGGTTTGCGGGGTTGCGCCTGCGGCGGCTGCGACCTGCGGGAGACGCGAAAGCGGAGTGATGACTTCGGGCTCCGGTGCATCGCCCACGACCGCCAGCGTCGGGCTATTCGCTGCCGTGATGCCGCCGTTGGCCAGTGCGGGGATGCCGAAGCTTCCGAACGGGTCGAAATTGAACAGCGAGGCGATGAGGTTTCCGATGCCGCCTCCGCTGCTGCCGCCTCCTGTTCCGATGCCTGCGAAAATCTCGCCCAGCGTCTTCGCTTCAATCTGGGCCTCCACCAGTTGGATGAGCAGGTCGGTCACCGCGTCGCCCAGTTGTTCGAGTGCCTCTCGGCCCACATCTGCCGCGGCTGTGCGCAGGGCATCGCCGAGGTCTTCGCCTGTGGCCACGGCTGCACCAAGCGCTGCGCCCAGTTCCCCTGCGGCGTCCACCACTTCGCTCGAGATGGTGTCGCCCAGTTCCTCGTAGGCGTCCCGCAGGTCTTCGATTTCTTGGATTTGGTCCAGTATGTCTCCGCGCAGCGCCACTTCCTCGCGGATGGCGGCGATTTGCTGCTCGGTCAGTTGGATGCCTTCCTCTTTGGCGAGGTTCAGGAGGTCTTGGACTTGGCGGTATTGGTTGAGGTCCACCACCGCGCCGCTCTGGATGCGCTGCAGTTCCAGTTCGGCTTCGGCGACACTCTGGGTCAGTTCGGCCCGCTCTTTCCAGAACCGCAGTTCACGGCGTCCTCCGCCTGCCGTGGTCGTGGTGGTCGAGGTGGTAACGACCGTGGACACCGTGGCGGCTGTGCGTGCGGCCTCTCTGGCGGCGTCTGGTCCGCCTCCGGTGGCATCGCGCAGGGCATCGTCTGCCGCCTGTCGTGCGGCGTCTTCTGCCTCGCCCGTCGCGGTGATGAGCGCGTTGACGATTTGCAGTACCTGCGCCGCGAAGGACTGGGTTTCCTGCAGTTGCTGGTTGAGGTTTTCGATGGCGCGGTTGCGACCGCCACGCACACGCGGTCGGTTCTCGACCCGTTCGATCGCTTCTTCCAGCCGTTGGGCCTCCGCTTGGGTTTCGCGCAGGATGCGCTGGGCTTCCAGCAGGCGTTGTTCGAGCAGGCTTTGGCCGCGAGAGGGCAGGCCCACGCCGCCTGTGATGCCTGTCGGGTCAATGCGGGCGACGATTTCCAGTTCTTCGAGGCTGTCCGCGGCTCCGCCGACCACGTCGGCGATCGTTTCGGCCCATCCCTTTGCGCTTTCGGATAGGCTGCGGCCCATTGTGGCGAGCAGGCGGTCCCATTCGTTGGACAGGCGGGTGAACGCCACATCGGTCAGTTCGTCGAGGCCTGATGTGTCAACGTCAAGATTGACCGCGATTTGACCCAGCACGTCGCTGGTGATTTTGCCCTCTGCTGCCAGCGCTCGCAGTTCGCCCACGCCCACGCCGAGTTCTTTTGCCAGTTCCTGAATGAGTGCCGGAAACTGTTCCGCGATGCTGTTGTATTCTTCGAGACGCAAAAAACCGGAGCTAAGTGATTGGTTGAACTGAACGAGCGCGTTCTGCAGGCCCACTTGGGTCACGCCTGTCACGCGACCCAGTGCGATCAGGTTTTCGGATGCGCGGAATACCTCATCAGCGGTCAGGCCCGATTGCTCTCGGGTCAGCGCCAGTCCGGTTGCCACTTGGCCGATTGCCTCTCTGGACACGCCGAGGCGGTTGGAGGCGGCGGTCAGGCGATTGAGGGCCTGCTCACCTGAAATTCCTAGCCTCTCGAATTGCTGCTCCAGTTGGGTCACCGCATCTGCGGCCTCCAAGGCGTCCGCGCCCAGTTGGATGAACTCTCGGACGCCTACGAAGGCGGCAAGAGCCACGCCGATGCGGCCCACTGTGGCCTGCACGGACGCAAACAGCTTGTTTGTGCGGTCCAGTTCCCGCCTGAATTGCCTTTGCTCGCGTTCGGCGCGGTCGGCGCTGCGGGCGTATTGCTCGTTGGAGTTCGCCGCTTGGCGTGTCTGGTTTGATGTGCCGCGGATGGTGCGACCCGTCTTCTGGGTTTCGTCACCCAGCGTTTTCATCTTGCGGGTGGTGGCGGAGAGGCTGCTGTCCTCAATATCAACGCCGAGACGGATGGTGGTCATGGGTCAGTTCCTCACAGTTTGGCTTGCAGGGCACGCACGGCGTCCGCCCAGAAGGTGGGCCACTTGGCGGTGGCGCGATCGACCCAGCCTGTCTTGCCGCCATTGGCAAATCCGGCTTGGTAATTCAGGCGCAGGATGTAGCTGGTCGAGTTGCCGATGGTGATCCCGTTGGTCAGGTCGGTGATGGTGACAGGGTTTATCTGCGGGTCAGGCGCGGCGGCTGGGGTGGTGATTTGGCCCTCTGGCGTGTGGTTGGGATTGACTGTTTCACCGAGGCCCAGCACAGCCCAGTTTGACCGCGCGGTGCCCGTATCGATCGGGTGGTTCTGCTCGTTCGTTATCTCGTTGAACAGATCGATACGCGCGGCGATAGCGGCGTCCGTCACCGCCTCGGCAGCGAGGTCGAGGGTCTTGGTCGCCTCGTCAAATCCGGTGACGGTGATCTGTACCATGTCAGTGCAGCCTTTGTTGTCTGTCTCTTGGTTCCCATTCGCCGAGCAGCATCATCAGTTCGGCGTCCGCGCGGTCTTCGCGCTCCTTGATGCCTTCAACCGCGGTGCGGACGAGGCTCGCGAGTTCCTGCGGCGTGGCGGTTTCCAGCCAGCGTGGATCAACCGCCTGCAGCATCAGGCTCTGGGCTTCCTCGAGACAGGCGGGGTTGTGGAAGTAGACGTACTGCTTCAGTGCCTGCGGCCATTCGTCTTCGACCGCGCGGGTAATTGCATCGAGTTCGTCCGCGGTCCAAGTCATGCCCGCAGCAGGGCAATCTTGCGTTCCAGATACGCACGACGTGCTGGGCTCAGAGTGCCTGCCGATTTCTGCCGTGCGATATGCGCCTCAATCTGTGCGATGCGCTGTGCCCTGAAGGCCGCAGGGTCGCGGTATCGCATCAGGCTGTCGGTGCCCTGCTGAAACCTGAACGGCTGACGCGGGTTCGCTCGGTGAGCGTCTGCGTTGGGTGGGGTGTGTTGTCCTGCTTGCATTGTCTTTCCTCCTTGGGGGTTGGGGTTTTTTCAGCCGGCCATTTTCCAGAACCGTTGGAAACGGCCTTCGCGGTCCGCGAGTTCGGCGACCAGTCTCTGTTTCATCGCCTCGTCAGGCTCCAAGATGCCGATGACGATTTCGCTCAGTTGTCGTCCGGTCAGGCCTGTCGGGGTGTTTACGTCACCCGCTGCATGGGCGCGGTAGGCGAGGATTTTCGCGGCTTTGGTTCGGGCGGCGTTTAACTTTGCCATCGGTCAGTCTCCTTTTGCCCAGTTGATGAAATTCTGGCGTGCGGTGTCGCTCGCCTGCTTGGTGGCCTTGTCGGCTTCCAGCGCGTCCAGCAGCGCGTCACGGCGGTCGCTGATGATGTCCTGCAGGCGGTCGTGGTCGTGTTCGCAGTCCGCCATTTCCAGCCGCATGTTTTCGACGCTGTATTTGCCGAAGGCGATTTCGGCAGCAGCGATGGTTTTGTTCTCGCTGATCTCCTGCTCGGCCAGCGTTTCGAGGCGCTTGGTGATGAGGCCCATGCGGTCCATCGTGTCTGCGAGGCCGTTCTCGGCCCGCTTCAGGGCGGCTTTTGCGCGGCCCACGTTGGTGGCTTTGATAATCTTGACCATCGCGAGGTCGCTGACTTTTTGCAGGTCCACATGGTCAAAGGCTGTCGGGATTTCGCTGTCTGCCATGACGAGGAGGTTGTCGACCTCGACCAGCATGGTCGCCTTGCGAATGTCGTTTGCCTGCTCCGGTGAAAACGGGCCCGCGCCTGATAGCACCATGTGGCGCAGGCCCATGCAGCCGATGAGGAAGTTCTGCGCGTGTTCTTCGGTCGCCGCAACTACACGATCGGTGGACTTGCGCAGGCCTTCGAGGTCGGCTTGGTCGATGGCACCGCTGTGCGAATGGGCGACAAACGCATGAGCGCCCTGCCGCATCAAATGCGAGAGGTGCCTTTCCTTGCGGCTGGTTGTCTTGGCGATGAGGTCCGCCACCGCTGGCCCATCCATACCGTCGTCCAGCAGGCGCAGTTGTGTCTGTGCGCTAGCCAAGTCGAAGGCGTCATTGAGTGCCAGTGGCGCGGTTTGCGACTTTACGATGGGTTCCTGCGTGGCGAACCGCGCAGGCAGATGGGTCAGGAGTTCGGTGGCGGTCATGGTCTTACGCTCCGCGGCTGCGGATGAACCGCGTATAAGCCTCTTTGTAGGCGGGGTCGGTCTTACCCGCGATCGCGTGGGCCTTCTGGATGGACACCCCATCGCGCTTGGCGATGTTGGCGGCGATGCCTTCCATCGTGGTTTCGTGCCCATGCTGGCGTGCGGCCTTGCGGAGTTGGTCGGCGTGTTCGCCTTCCTCCACTTCGCCGCGGTCAATCATCAGATCAACCTCGTCCATCGCGGCCTTGCTCAGGTCGCGGCTGGCCTTGGTGATTTTGCTCATGGTCGGGTTGTGACCCACCAGTTCTGAAAAAGCGCTCATTGCATTTCTCCTTTCGCTAGAGCTTCTCTTTGATGACGCGCGAGATCGCTTTTATTTGCTCTGGCGTCAGGTTTTCCACGTCCACATGCTGGTAGGGGAATGTGTCGGGAAACAGGTGCACCGCCCGTTTGACGATGCGGAGGTAATCTTCGCCGTAGCGCTCAATAAAAGCGCGTTCGGCATCGGCTCGGTCCATGTTGGCGCGGAAGCGCTCTCGCTCCTTGGCGCGTTTCTCAATCATGGCTTTGGTGTTCTCGGCTATCCTGTTCGCTGTCTCGGCGCGGGCGCGGTCGGCCATGTCGAGACGTTTTGCGAGGCGACGGGCATTGCTGGCGTTCAGGTCAGCGGCTTCCTCCAAACGCTGCAGGGCGCGGGCGGTCGGGCTGATGAGGCTCTTGGCCTTGCGGGCGCTGCCCTTGGCCATTTTCAGCGTGTCTTCATCGATCGGTGCGCCCACGGCTTCGGCGGTGGCCAGCGTGGCCTTGGCGCGGTCCTGTGCGGCGTTCAGTTCCCGCATGGCTGCGGCATGGGCTGCGGCGGCTTGGGCCTGCTCCGCAGTCTGGCTGCTGCTGGCGACTTCGATTGTGCGGGCGGTGCCTTCCGAGCGATCGACGGGCGGGTTGTAGCCGTGGTCACGGGACAACCACGACCAAGGGACGCCGAGGGCCTCGCAGATTTGACGCAGCGCAGCGCCCGGCGGCGTGTTGGGCAACGTGGCAATGAGGCGTTGTTCCAGTGAGGTGCCCTGCCACTCGGACGTGAAGTTGCCGTACGCGAGTATGTCTTCAAGCTGACCCATCAGGCCTGCGCGGGTGTTTGCGAGGTTCGTGGCGTTCAGTTCAGGGGCGGATCGTTCCAGTGCGCCGAGGTTTCCGTTGTCTGCCATTGTTCAATGCTCCACCGTTGCCGCGAATATCTCGCGCTCTGTGCGTCTCTGCTGCGAGGGCAGGGGCGGGGCGCAGGTCAGCGCTTCCTCGAAGACCTCCGCCCATCGTTCGGCCTTGGCGACGTGCAGCTTGCGGTCCTCGTAGGCCAGTTGGGCCTTGAGGGTCAGGTTCTCCGCTTTCAGGGCGGCGTATTCCTCGATTTGCTCCTGCGTGGCCATGTCAGAACCGCTCCTTGCCCAGTAGGTCGCCCATGGCTTCGCCGAAGGTCTGGCGCTTCTCCATCTGGACGCTGTCGTCCGCGGACGGGTCGTCCGCGGGTGGCGTGAACGGCACGACATTGGTGTCGTCCGCGGTGTCGTCGCCGAGGTCCATCGGCGGCATCATCAGGGCGGCGTCGCGGTCCTCTGGCGCTGGTCCTTCCGGCAGGTCCGCCAACTCGCGCAGGGTGTTCTCGGTTTCTTGGTCTGTGAGCGGTATACCTGCGTTGGTCAGGCTGGTGATGTAATTGCCCAGTCCGTCGAGGTCAGCGGGCACCAGCGGTTCAGGCTGCAGGGTTGGCATCAGGTCGTCGTCAAAGCCGTTGATGGCTGAAAGCATCGGCAGGAGGCTGGTGTTCAGGACATGGGCCACCGACTGCATCAGGTTTTCGGTCGCGCCCAGCAGGCTCTTGAGTTTGACCTCGGCCAATGCGTGCGAGCCTGTGCTTTCGGAGCCGATGAACAGGAAGTCGGCCATGACGGATTGCGCCATGCGGACTTCGTGGCGGCGGATCATGGCGTCGGTGTCTACCGCGCGGGTGCCTCCGCTGGTCATCAGTTCAAACTGGTAGAAGGCATTTCCGGCATCATCGACGTCGCTGGGCAGCAGGAGCCCTTCCATTGTGTCGCGGCGGATATTGCCCAGCATGCTCTCGTAGGCGTTGCGGGTGGCGATGGCGCTCGGGTCCGCGTCGTTGGAGAGAAGTTCGCCGGGCACTTTCAAAACTGGGTAGCCCGTCAAATCTCTTTCACAACCTATGGCTTCGAGTTCGTTGAGCCGCTTGGTGAAATAATAGGGCACGTAGGCGTTGCGGAGGATCGATCGGCCTTCTGGATTGTCGAGGTCGTCGGTGGTCCGGTAGTGGAGGCAGCGGCTCATGGGCACGCTGCGCTGGATGCCGTTCCACGGGGTTTGGACGAAGCCCAGAATTTGCTCGCTCTCTTGGTCGAAAATCCAGCGGTCGATGGTGCGCTGACTACGCGCGGCCAAGCGGTACGGAAACCAGAGCCCGTCGTTGTACTTGGACGAGAGCCACGGTTGGGCGCGGTTCTTGCCCTTGCGTTGCCGCCACAGCGGTTCTTGGATGCTGAAACCGTAGGTCAGCATGGAGGCGGCGCTGCTGACCACATCGCTCATGCTCTGCTGCATGTCCGCGAGGCCTTCCTCGATTAACACTTTGAGGCGGTCGGCTGCGTCGCTGTCGTCGGCTGGTATCACCCGCCAGTTTGCGCCGCGCATGGCAGAGCGGATGGCAAACAGCATTCCGCCAATGACGGGGGAGGCCGTTTCCATCTCGTTGTAGAGTTCGCGGCCACGTCGCCCCTGCAGTTCGCGCTGGTATTCTTCCTGCAGGTAGCCTGACACATGGCGCAGGCCCGAGGTGCCTGCCTGTCTGCGGAGTGGTCCTGCTGGCGGCACCAGCGGCGTGTCTATGCGGGGCGGCTTTGCCATGTCAGGCTCCTAATGCTTGGCGTTGGGTGTCGTACCACCATCGGCTCTTAATCGGCGTTCCGATGAGGTCTTCGCGCCATTGGCCTCCGCTGGTCGGCAGGCCCAGTTCCCAGAGCGCTGTGGCCACGCCCAGTTCTTCGACTTTGCCCAGTCGGTACGCGATCTGGCTGGCGGTGATTGCGTTTGACGCGGTTTTCTTGAACGCCTCGGGCGGCAGGCTATTGAGCCAGCGCAGGGCGGTGAAATGTGCCTTGGTGAATGCGGCCAGTTCGCGTGGCGTGGGATAGAACGCGCGGGTGGTACACGCGCGTGGGTGAGAGGCTGGGCTGAACTGGCGGTAAATCTCTGCAATGCGTCGGGTCTTGCGCAGGCGCGGCAAATGCGGCGCGAGCGGGGTGTCGTCCCATGTTGTGAGGCGGGGTGGTGGCATCAGGCGCAAATGTCCTGTGCGGGTCGTGTTGGTCACTGTCTTGTTTCCTTCTGTGCGCGGCCTTCTGGCCCGCTGTGAACGGATGCTGACAGTGTACCGCGGGAGGGGGTTGGTCGTCGCCCTGCAATGTGTCAAGGCCCTTGTTTCTAAGGCCTTTACGGGGTGTCAGGTCTTCTCTGGGAGGGGGTGGCGTGCTACGGTGTCAGGGCCTGATCTGCGGCTTCTCCGATCGGCTTCCGAGTACCGCAAGAAGACGGCAGTTTCACTCGCGCCTCGTCAGGAAACTGGCGGGGCGTTTGTCATTCGGCTGGTAGGTCGTTGGCGGGTGGCGGGATGCGCTTGGCCTTTGATCTGGGTTTGGCCTTGTTCTCGACTTGCAGGTACGTTTCCAGTTTTTCGTCGAGGCTGTCGAGTTCGGCCCGCTGGTGTTCCTCGGCTTCGTTCAGGTCATCCTCTGGACTGCCGCCTTCCTCGCTCACGCCGTGAAACGCGCCCAGTGCGAATTTCGTTGCCGAAAGCGCGACGTGCAAATGGTTGTCCTGCTGTGCCAGTTTGAAGACGCGGGATTTCAGGATGCCTTTGTTCAGGTCGCGGCCTTCCTGCAGTTCATCTTGGCAGTGCTTCATGAGGGTGTTCTTGTCCACGCCATGCTCTCGCGCAATCATTCTAATACCCATGCCTGCTGCGGCCTGCTGGACGATCCGCAGCCGGTCCTCTTTGTTCGGTCGCCATGCGTTCTGTCTTCCGCGTTTTTCCTTCGGTGGCATGTGTCAGTTCTCCTGTTGTCTGAAGCCCATGGCGCGGGCGCTTAAGCGGTTGAAACGGTCTGCATGATTTTGTGCCGTCCTCTTGTCGAGCATGGCGCATTTTTGCGCCGTCCTCCGCCCAGTCTCGCGGCCCAATTTTGGGCTGTGAAAAAATCGCCCAGAAAGCGCCTCTGAGCCTCCGTGGCAGCGTCAGCCTACCACGAAACGCCCAGACCCCCCTCAAATCGGCGGAAATCGGGCTCTCTGTTCGATTTCGCATCATGTAGATCAGCGGGTTTTGTCTCTGATGCGATGGATAAGCCATTCTGCGGCCATGTTTGAGGCGTTGAAGTCTACAGCTTGCATGGCGTCGTACCACATCCTGCCCAGCAGTTGCGTCTCTTGGTCGTTGCTTCTGAGCATCTTCATCACACCGTGTTCCTTCATTCTGTCTCCCGCGAGCAGGTCGTGTCGATGATAGAGCCGCAGCGTTTTTGGCGAGATGTTCAGTCGATCGGCGATTTCGTTTTGGGTAAATCCATCTGCTCGAAGGTCGCTCACCAGATAGCGTTCTTCGTCTTGCGGGACGTATCGATTGAACCTTCCGCGCCGTTTCTTCGGTGGCATGTCGATGCTCCGTTTTTAAGTTTGACGGGAAACTCATCGCGCGAACGCGCGAGTGCTGATCCAAAAATAAGGTGAACCGCGCAGTTTTGGTCATCGGTACCAGTGGACGTCTCGGCTCTCCTGTTGGCGAAGTTTTCTGTCGGGTCAACGCGTGCGCGTCCCTTCGCCATTGGCCCAGAGCGGGCGTTGGGTTGGCTGTCGAGCCCAGTGGGTCTGGGTGGTGGTTTGGTGGTGGTGGTGGTTCACTGGTTTCGAGCCCAGTTGGTCTGGGTGGTGGTGGCACCCTCCCTTTTTGCGAAAAGGTCGAAAAAACGTTCCACCACCACCCCCCCACACCCCCTAGTGGGTGGTGGTGGTGGTGCGCACCACCCACCACCCCAGCCCTGACAGGGTCGGGCTGGGGATGGTGGGCACACCGCCCCGCACCACCTGTCCGCTCGGTGGTGGATAGGTGGTGGTTTGGTGGTGGTTTGGTGGTGGTGAGTGGTGTGGGTTTCTGCATCAGAAGTTCTCCACTTCGCTCGGGTCGTTCTGTCCGGCTACGATGATGGGATGCTCCTTGCCTGATCTCGGGTCTTTCTGGGTCGTTTCCTTCAGGACGCCTGTGAGCAGCCACTTGTTCACCAGCGCTGTGGCGCGGGCTTTCTTCGCCTTGAGGATGTTTTCCGTGTCGTCGGGCAGCGGAGCGAAGCCGCAGATTTGCATCACGGCATTTCCCACCCAGTTTTTCGCTTGATGGTTTTTGCGGTATGGCGGGTCAGCCTCGGCCACGGCTTTTCTGACCTTCATGGCCATGTCCACTGTCACCCCCTCGAACTGGTCGGGCCATTGCCACTGTCGGATTGCGCCGACCCATTCCCCGTTGGGTGTTTCCACCGCTGTCTTCTCGAACCACTGATTTGCGGTGCTGCTTGGGGGAGCCATGGTGGCTTCCACTTCGCCGATGCGGAAAAAAAACCGATGATCGTCCACTTGGGCCTTCACCCCTTCGTTCTTATCCATCCCGACCAGAACGCGGTTAAAGCGGCAGGTTCCGCGGAGGGCTGATCCGCCTCGGGCATCGTCGATGCTGGGTGTCAGGCCCACGCCGACTTTTCGGGTGTGGTGGATGATGTGGATTGCGACGTCTTTTGTGCTGGCGAACAGGCGGAGCATTTGGCCCAGTGTTCGGAAGGCCTCGTTTGTTTCATCGGCGTGGGAGAGGTCTTGTAGCGGGTCGATAATAATCGCGTCGAGGTCGAGGTGGTCGACTGCCTTGGTCAGTGCCTTAATGACCTCTGGGTTCGGGACGGTCTGTCTGGTCTGTTCGTCAAAGCCCAGCAGGAAGAACTCGGGAAATTCGACACCGGATTGCAGCACCAGTCTGCCTTCCATGTCTGCGAGGCTGATGTTGTGCAGTTTGCAGATGGCGGCAAGTCTGGCCCAGAGCATGTCGTCTGTGTCTTCGGCGTTCAGGTAAAGCACCCGCATGGGTTCGATCTGTTCGTTGAAGACTTTTCCGCCTGTCGCCATGTCCACCGCTTCATGCATGGCCAGCAGGGATTTTCCGACTTTGGGCGCGGCGACGGTGAGGCTGGTGCGCCCTCGGGCCATGAAGTCTTTGTAAACCCATTGCGTGGGTCTGATTTCTGCAAGGTTGGTGTTCGGGTCAATGAAGGCGAACTTTGGGAATTTGCCGTTTTGGTCGGCTGGGACGAGGCACACCAGTTCGTGGCTTTCGTCGTGCCAGATAATCCGCAGGGCGTGAATGCCTTCGTGCAAAAATTCGGTTGCGGTCGCGGTGCTGTCGCCCTCTTTCAGCATGTTGGTGATGAGTTTGAGCGCTTCGGCGGCAGCGTTGGTGCCGTGGTAAAGCGCCCAGTTCATCAGGCGTCCGTCGAGCATGTAAGGCAGGCCACGTCCGCCCTTGGTCCATTTGAACCCGTTGTAACCTCTTGGGCTGATGCTGCTGTGGTCGAAGCGCTGACCCTCTGCGGCGTCTGCGGGTTGGCCGAAGATGTTTTTTGCGCTGCCGTTTGCCATGGCGTCCTTGAACAATTCTCCCTTGTCGCCCAGTGGCGCTGGGCCTTGCTCGGTGTCGTTCTCGGATGTAAAATCGGCCATGAGGCACCTTTCGTAACAAGGTGTTTTGTTCGCCTGCCGTCCGGTGTTGAACAACAGGGCCATGTTGAGTGTTTGCAGCACTCCATGGCCCTCTCATTTTGCCCCAGACGCGGTGATTTGGCGAGGGATTTTCTGTTTGTTTACAGGGCCTTACACTCTGTCAGGTCTTCTCTGGTGTTGCAGCCCTGTCAATCAGTCAAGGCCATTCGCTTTTCTCCACTTCCGTTTCCACTCCGCTGCCGCGCCTTTGGGCCCGCCGTTTGAGACGGGCGCAATGGCGTAAAGGTGGTCAACATGGGGACGGGTGTCTTCGCCGCGCTTGGCGGCGTCCTGAATGGCGCGGGTCCGCTTGGCGATTTCGTCGATGTAAGCGTGACGGTCTGCGGTCATTTCGTGACGGTCTGGGGTCATGTGGTGGCCTCCGGTTCACTATCCAGTCCCAGAATGTCAAACGGGAAGACTTCGGTGTTGCCTCCGCTCGTCGGGAAAATTCGAGGTGTCAGACCGCGCAGGTCTTCGAATTCTTTAAGGATTTGCTGCTCGACCAGCTTCGCGCTTTCCTTGTCTGGGAAGTACGCGCAGGCGACTTCGGTGACAGTGTTCTCCCTTTCAGTGAGACGGTTCTTAATGTCGCGCTTCGACACACCGACCTTGTAAAACGGCCCACCGTGTTCCTTGCTCAAGATGCGAGCGTAATAAACCCGCCATGGATTGAGTGGGTCTGGGTTCGCCAGTTGCTGCATCTTCGGCTTGATGGGCGGTTGCCAGTCGGGACCGGCTAACATCGCCTGCGCCTCGTAAACGGCTTTGAGGGTGTCGCCATGCTCTGCCAATCGTGTCAGGAAGTCGGGCGCGGTGCGGTCGATGTTCAGTAGGTCCACAAATGTTTCCAGCGCTTCTTGCACGGGGTCTGCGACCTTGCTCAGTCGGTAGCGGCGATTGAGTGATGTTGCGATTGCGACCGCGCGTGCAACGCTGACCTGCGGCCATTTGCCGATTGTCTGCAGTTTGCTACTTCCTTCGCTCCGGTACCTGAATTGCCAGCTTTTGCTTTTGGTGGTCACCTGAAGCGAGAGGCCATCAACAAACGGAGATGCGACCTGTATGCGTTCCTTCCCTTCAGGAAGTCCAATCTCACCCGCCCACTCGTGCGGGTCACCCGTTTCACGCGGGTCAACACCTCGCTCTATTTGCCTGTCAACAAGTCGCGCGTACGATCTCGCTTCCTGCAAACTCATCTCTGGCCAGTACCCAATGTTCCATTGGATTTGGGCTTTCTGAGATCGGCACCGGATTTGCCACGTTTTCTTGGTGTTTCCGACGACGATAAAAAGATATTTCGCGTCGTCGTCAGCTACGACCTTTTGGGGCTTTCCTGTGTTGGGCTTAAGGTCTTTGATGACTTCCTCGGTCAGTTTCATGCCGCCTCACCATTCACGCTCCGCGCCCATGCAATGAGCAATTCACGCCCCTTGCTGGACAGGCTGCATCCGGTCGTGTCGACCGCTTTTTCGATCTCGGCTTTCTGCTCCGCAGTCACCGGAATACCGATCTGTTTGTCTTTCATCTGGCAGTCTCCTTGCAGTCAGATTTGTGATTGCTTCGAGACTGTCCTTGTTTTGCTTGCGCTGCGCCCATGATCCACTAGAGGATCGAGGTCTATCGGCGACACATTGTTCGATGGGGCTGATACAGCGAACGCGACAAAGACGACGACGACCATCGTTGGGGTTTCCGTAGCGGGCAAAAGGCCTTAGGAAGTGGCTATGACTTGGAATATTCCCAATATGCTGTCGGTCCTGCGTCTTGTTGCGGCGCCGATGATCGCTGTGATGTTTCTATATTTTACAAGGCCTTATGCGGACTGGTTTGCGCTGTGCCTGTTCGTCTTGGCATCTGTGACAGACTGGTTTGATGGCTACCTTGCGCGGCTTTGGAAGCAAGAGACCCGATTGGGGGCAATGATCGATCCAATCGCAGATAAGGCCATGGTCGTGATCGCGCTGATGGTGATTGTGGGCTATTCATCAATGTCGCCGTGGCTTGTTTTGCCTGCAACTGTGATACTCTTTCGTGAAGTGTTTGTTTCCGGCTTGCGAGAGTTTCTTGGCGATGTTGCCGGCACATTGAAAGTCACAAAGCTCGCCAAATGGAAGACTGCGACACAGATGGTGGCGATTGCCTTTCTGTTCGGGCAGGGCGTGTTCGAACACTACCTTGGAATGTCTGTGTTAGGCATGGATCCAAGTATTGTGGATCAGATCATGACAGGACAGCTTGAGGATACCTTGGGCCTGCATTGGAAACATGCGGGAATGGTTTGGTCTGGCTGGATTGGCATGGTGCTTCTGTGGGTTGCTGCCGCTTTGACCGCTGTCACAGGGTATGATTATTTCAGCAAAGCTCGGCCGCACTTGAAGGATTGAGAATATGGATGTTCTGTATTTCGCGTGGGTTCGCGAGCGAATTGGTGTTCCGAAGGAAGCCGTTGAGACAAATGCGAAAACCGTTTCCGAACTGGTCGAAGAACTCCGTGGGCGAGAGGAGCGCTACGAGGCTGCTTTTGCAGATTTGAGTGCTTTGCGAGTGGCGGTCGATCAGGAGCTGACCGACTTTGATGCGAGCCTTGAGGGCGTGCGCGAAGTGGCGTTTTTCCCCCCAATGACAGGCGGTTAAGAGAAGTTCCATGCGCGTTGTTGTTCAGGAAGAGCCGTTTGATTTTGGCCGCGAGGCACAGGAATTTGCCAGCGGGCACAGCAACATGGGCGCAATAGTCACCTTCACCGGTGTGGTGCGCGATGCCGACAAAGGCGGCATGGATCGGATGGTGATTGAGCACTATCCCGGCATGACCCAGAAGGCGCTGGAGAAGATTGCCGAAGAAGCGGTAAGCCGTTGGGATCTTGGGGATGTTTTGGTCATCCACCGCCATGGTGAGCTGCGTCAGGGCGATATGATCATGATGGTCGCCACCGCCTCGCGGCATCGTGTGAATGCCTTTGAGGCGGCGGAATATTTGATGGATTACTTGAAGTCCCGCGCGCCGTTCTGGAAGAAAGAATACACTGCGGGCGGCGCCGAGTGGGTTGCGGCAAAAAACGAAGATGAGGACGCGCTGAGCCGCTGGTGATGCAGGTGGGTTAACCGTTGAAACCCCTTCGTTTGGTGCGTCGGTATTACGTCGGTATCGCGACTGTTTTACGGAGGTGCGTGGTTTTGCGACCGCGCGGCCGACGGGCGTAAACCCACCGCGCAGTGCACCGTCGCTTTAGGCAACAGCTTGTGAATTGAGAACCGTCTCTCGCGCTTTGACGATGGCGGCGACCAGCCGGTCGATGTCCGCGTCTGAAGTGGCCCAGTTGGAGACGCTCAGGCGGAAGCCGCTTTGACCCTGCCAGGCGGCGCCGCCAAACCATGCCTCACCAGACGCCTGCACCTCTGCGGTGATTGCGGCGCAGAGCTCCGGGCTGTCGGGCAGGGTTACAAACACCTGATTGAAGTGCACGTCGTGTGGGACGGTGAAGCCTTCATTGCGTAGGGCGTCTGCGAGGCGGGTGGCTTTGTTGTGGAAGCCAAGGATCATGTCGTTGAGCCCCTCGCGGCCAAGTGAGAGCAGGGCGGCGTAGGTTTCCGCACCCCGGGCGGCGCGGCTGAACTCTGGCGTCAGGTCGGCGGGCGAGGGATCGGTGGGCGGCAGGTAAGCGGCGCCGATGGCCATGGAGGCGCGCATCTCTTCAGGATGGCGGCAGAGGGCCAGGCCGGAGTCATACGGCGCGTTGAGAGTTTTGTGGGCGTCCACCACCCAACTGTCGGCTTTCTCAAGGCCTGTGAGAGCGTTGGTCAGGTCGGGCACCGCGCGGGCCCAGAGGCCAAAGGCACCATCGACATGTAGCCACGCGCCCGCAGCTTGGCAGGCGTCGGCGATATTCCCAATCGGATCAAAGGCGCCGGTGCAGACGTTGCCAGCCTGCGCCAGCACAATGCAGGAGGCATCAAGCGGGGGCAGCTTGTCAGCACGCATGCGGCCTTGGGTGTCGGTAGGGACGCGTTCGATAATTTCGGAGCCAAGGCCAATCAGGCGCAGGGATTTGAGCACGGTGGCGTGGATTTCGGCGCTGGCGACCACGCGCAGGGCAGGCGCGCCGAGCAGGCCTTTGCCGCGCGGGTGGCCGAGGCACGCCAGCAAGGTGTCGCGCGCGGTTGCCAGCAGGGTCATGTTGGCCACGGTCGCGCCGGTGGTGAAGGCGCCTCCGGTCTGGGCGGGCAGGTTGAGCAGGTCGATGATCCAGCGCACGGCAGTTTGTTCCATCTGCATCACCGACGGCCCGGTGTCTGCGTTGGCGCATTGGTCCCAGGCGGAGAGCAAAGCGCGGGCACCGGAGGCGGCAGGCAGTGCGCCGCCGATGACATAGCCGAAGTAGCGGCCCGCGGCGGAGGCGACGGTGCCGGGGCTGCCGGCGTCTTGCATCAGTGAGAGCACGTCATTGGGGCTGTGGCCACTTTGCGGGAGTGCGATGTCGAGTGCGGGGAGTTGGGCCGTGTCTGCATTCACTTGTCGGTTGGTGAGCGCGGTCAGGTGGTCTGCGCCAAGTTTTGCACCTTGCGCGAAGGCTTGGGCTTGGCGGGCGAGGGGATCTGAGGGTATGGTCATATCGAGATCAGTCTATATAGGGAATCAACTATATTGATAATTGACGATATGATTGGGGAGTCAACTGAGTCGGTGACGGCGCAGGCAAAAGTCTTTGCCGCGCTGTCCAGCCCGGTACGCTTGCAGATCATGCTTTGGCTGCTGGACCCGCGCCCGCATTTCGCCCCGCAGGTGGATGGGGATTTGGTGGACGATGGCGTTTGTGTGGGGCGGATTGTCGACAAGCTGGATCTGTCTCAGCCCACGGTGAGCGCACATATGAAGAAGCTGAGCGCGGCTGGATTGGTGCGCGGCAAGAAGATCAACAACTGGATTTTCTATAAGCCGCAGCGGCAGGTGCTGCAGGCGGCCGGTGTGGTGTTGGGTACGTCAAAGTAGGCCGTTGGATAGGGTCACAAAAAGGCCAGCCTCCGGAAAGAGACTGGCCTTTGGTGTTTCTAGGGTGTCGCCTTATGAAGCGTTCAATCGCTCCACGTAGGCGCGCATTTCTTCTGCTTCTGCGCGCGCATCGCGCAGGCCGTCCATGGCGGCACGCAGTTCAGCTTCGGTCTGGGTGAGCTGGTTGGTCAGCTCGGCCTCGCGCTGTTGCAGGTAGGTGATCGCCTGATCCCGTGTTTCTTCCGCTTCGTGAAGCTCTTGGCTCATGCGCTCCAATTCATCCACGTCAGACTGTGCCACGCGGGTGAAACGGTGCACCAGCCAGTTGGCAAACCAGCCCATGCAGAACGCGACAAACAGGATCACTGCGGTGGTCAGGATGAACTCAGTTCTGGTCATTTGTGGTCTCCTCGCCTACCGGTGCCGTTTCTTCGGCCTGTCCCGTGGTGGCGGTTTCTGCTTCTGCCTCACTTCCGGTGTCGGACTCTTCGGCGCCGGTGTCAACGGCTTCGGACGCAGTTTCCGTTGTTGCAGTTTCCGTTTCTGCAGGGGCTTCAGTGGTCTCCGCAGGTGTCTCCTCTGCCGTCTCTTCCGAAGCTGGCGCAGCTTCAGCGCCCGCGGTTTGCTCTTCGGACGTAGCTTCTGCGTCGGTGGCTGTTGCTTCGGATTCGTCGCCTTCGGCCGTGGCCTCCCCGGCTTCCGGCGTTACCAGCACAAACTCGATACGGCGGTTGGCTTCGCGGCCTTCTTCGGTTTCGTTGTCGGCGATGGGCTGGCTCTCGCCATACCCTTTGGCAACAAACCCTTTGGTGAGGATGCGACGATCCTGTAGCGCAGTCAGAACGGATTGTGCACGGGTCTGACTCAGGGCCTGGTTCATGGACTCGCGCCCCTGGCTGTCGGTGTGCCCTTGGATTTCGAGTTGCATTTCGGGGCAGTCGGAAATTTTGACGGCGATGCTATCCAGAATATCGGCGGCGGAGGCATCCAATGTACCCGAGCCGGGTTCAAACGTGATTTTGTTGTCCTTGGCGAAAGCCTGAATGTCCGCGATGCATTCCTCGACAGTCGGCAATGCCGCCAGTGGGTCGAGTTCTTCTACATACAGCACATCGATCGAAAAGTTGTCGGTGGAGGACAACTTGTCCGCCAGAATTTGAGCGATCCGCGCGTTGGTTTCGGTGTCACCGGTTTTTCCGGTCACGGAGATCGATTCAGGAGTGACCAGTAACTTGCCATGATGCAGTTGTGCCAAGGCGTCCAGCCCCGCCATCACACGGAACGGCCAGCTTTGAGGCAGGGTTTCGTCAAGGCGGGCAGCCATATAGACCTGTTCGGAACCGAATTTGGCGTGGGCGTAGCTTTCGGTTGTATCGCGGGAGATTTCATTTGCGAGTCGTCCACGCAGCGCAACAAGTCCTTCTGGACTGAGTGTTGCTGTGAATTCGGGTGTTGTGCCTTCTGCGTCGGTCTCGGGCGCTTCGGGCAAGGTTGCGGTCAGCGCGAACACGTCCGGCAAGTCACTGTCCAACTCGCCGACAACGCGGTCAAACAAAGCCTGTTCAGTGCCCATAGCCGCGGTCAGGGTAATGTCGGCATCCGAGAACGTGACCGATCCATGCCCCAGTTCGGCAAGGCCGTCGATGGCTGTCTCAACGGCTGCCGCCCAATTCGGGGAGGGCACACCCAGACCGATTGTGCAATCGGTCCGACCGGCAGGAAGACCTGCGTTGCGGGCCGCTGTCAGGATACGCGTGCGGGCACGGTCGGTGTCCGCTGAGCAGGCGTCAAATCGGGATCCGTTTTCGTCGATCAGGAACCGCAAGGTAAAAGGGGTGATGACAGGACGCGGTGCGGAGATGTTGAGGTTGACGTCCACAACGCTCGGAGAATTGCGAACCAGCTTGGCCGAAAGTTCCTGACGGTCTTCGGGGCTGTTGGCCATTGCGGTGATGCTGACTTGTCCGGCCTCGACGGAGATTTTCGAGCGAGGCAAGTCGCGCAGCGCGCTTATGGCGTAGTTCAGGCTTTCCTGCCACGCGATGGGCGCATCGTATTCCGCGGTTTCCAGCAGATCGGTGACGTCCTGTGTTCCGGCAAGCTTGCGGATCGAGCGCAGGATGCCGTCACGGTCGGAGTTCTCGGGGATCAATCCGATGAGCGAGATACCGGCATCGTTGCGCAAGATTTCTACTGAGAACCGGGGTGGCGCTATGTCGGCTGTGGCGGTGACTTGCATATTGTCGATCACCCGTGCCGCGTCGACGATTCGACCGGCTGCGGTCATGGCACGGAACCGGTCGGCTTCGGTCGGGGCTGTGCCAGCCAGAAACACCTGAAGGCCTTCCGCGTGCACTTCTGTCCAATCCTGTCCAGCCAACGAGAGCTCGCGTTTAACGGCTTCCTTGGAGGTGTTTTCGATCAGGTCGGCAGACAAGCTGGCGGCTACGACCGACAGGAGCCCGGCAGTGGCGAAGGTCGCGAAGACGATAAGAAGGGAGGAGAGTCGCATTCAGGTCTTATTTTTCTGGTCTGGGCGATAGATACGCGCTGAGGGTCGGGCTTGCAATCACAGGAACAGGGCGAAACCGAAAAACGCGACGGCGATCAAGCCCGTGTCTCGGTTGGATCTGAAGAGCATCAGTAAGCGGTCGGGGTCGTCGGTTTTGAGCATCCGGAGCTGCCATTGCATGTGCCAGCCCATGATTACAGGCCCCAGAAGAGCGATGAGCAGGGCGATGGCGGACGCTTCTATTGCCGCCATAACTGTGGCAACGCCCATCAGCGAAACGGTCAGGATCAAGAAGAATTGAAGCCACTGTGGGGTTTTTTCAGCGAACAGGCGTGCGGTGGATTTGACACCGATCAGCGCATCGTCCTCCGTGTCCTGATGTGCGTAGATCGTGTCGTAAAAAAGCGTCCAGGCGATTCCGGCGGCATAAAGAGCGATGGCGGGAGCCTGAAGCTCGCCGGTGTGAGCTGTCCATGCTAGCAGCGCACCCCAGTTGAACGCGATGCCGAGAAAAACCTGTGGCCACCACGTAAACCGTTTGGCGAAAGGATAGATCGCAACGGGCAGGAGCGACAGAATGCCCAGAAAAATCGCGGCCGTGTTGAATGTGAGCAGGATGCCGAAGGCGATGGCCGCCTGAAGGACCATCCATGCGGCAGCCTGTTTGGCGGTGACTTGGCCCGAGGGGATTGGGCGGGAGCGGGTGCGCTCGACCTGTGCATCGAACTCTCGATCAGTGATGTCGTTCCAAGTACAGCCTGCACCGCGCATCAGGAAGGATCCGAGCGCGCAACCCACTGCGATCCAGAGATCGTTCAGAGAGGCTTCTTGAGTGCTGAGCATTGCAAGGGCAAGACCCATCCAACATGGCAGCAGGAGGAGCCACGTGCCAATTGGCCGGTCGGCGCGGGACAGGCGCAGATACGGACGGGAGAACGCGGGCGCGATATGGTCGACCCAATTGCCTTTGACGGCATCAGAGACCTGACCTTTGGGGTCTTGCGCGGTTGGTTCTTCCGTTGGGCGCGTGTCGGCCATATGTAGGTTCCCATGAAACAGGCAAAAGTCAGATTGTATGTAGAGCAGGGGCTGGGGGAAGGGCAAACCATTCCTCTGGTGCGGGACCAAGCGCATTACTTGTTCGGCGTGATGCGGATGGCCGTTGGCGACCCGGTTTTGGTGTTTAACGGCCGCGATGGTGAATGGTATTGCGAGATCAGTATTGCCAATAAGCGCAACGGGGAGTTGGTCTGTTGTAAACAGACGAAGCCGTTGCAGATGCCGCCCGACCTGTGGCTGTGTTTCGCGCCGATCAAGAAGGCGCGTACTGATTTTATCGTAGAGAAAGCAGCTGAGATGGGTGCGGCACGGATCGTGCCGGTGGCGACTGAGTTTACCAATTCCGAACGCATCAGGCAGGACCGGTTGCAGGCCCATGCGGTTGAGGCGGCAGAGCAATGTGGCGGGACTTATGTGCCTGAAGTGGCCGAGCTGACCAAGTTGGAGCGGCTGTTGACTGAGTGGCCTGATGGGCGGCAGTTGATGTTTTGTGATGAGGCAGAGGTTGGCGCGGCCAAGCAGCTGGCAGCATCCTCTGCGAAACAGTGGGCCATTCTGATTGGACCGGAAGGCGGCTTTTCGGAAGGGGAAAGGGCGAAGCTTAAGTCCTTGCCGTTTGCGCATGTGGTCAGTTTGGGGCCGCGGATCTTGCGGGCGGATACGGCTGCAGTGGCTGCCATGACGATTTGGCAGCAAGCGCTGGGCGACTGGTCATGAGCTGGGAGGAGGTCGGCGGAAATGATCTGGACAAGGTTGTCGTGTTCCTCAAGGAACGTATCCAGAGTTCGATGTTTTTCCTGAGCAATCTCGAGGCACATGGACTTGGCAGCAGCGACGCCTACGGGATGCGGGTATGGGCGCAGACCGGTTCCACGCTGGGTGTGTTCGGCATCAGCAACAGTGGGTTCATTCTCCTGCAAGCACCCGACGCTAGGGCTGTTGACTGGGCCGCCACTGCTCCCATGTGGCGAGGGCGAAAGTTATTGGGATGTAGTGGGGATTCCCGACAAGTTGCGGATTTTCTGGAAGCAACCGGATTGGCTGGTTGTCCAATGGCGTTCAACCCTGAAGAGCCTGGCTATGTTCTCGCGCTTGACCAGATGCTGATCCCTGACTGCGCCGGTTTTGAAGTCGTTCCGATTGACGACAGTCTGCGTTTGTTGGCGACACAGTGGCGAGCCGTTTATCACGGGGAAGTTTTGGGAACGCCTGAGGCACAGCGTTACGCGGCAGCAGCAGAGGATATAGACGGGTATATTGCGCGGGGCAGCCACCGGATCTTGTTCAAACAGGGTCTGCCGGTTGCAATGACTGGTTTCAATGCCCAAGCGGGAGACGCTGTGCAGATCGGAGCTGTGTTCACCCCACCGGAAACGCGCGGGCAAGGGCTGGCGCGGCGGGCTGTGGCGCTGCATTTGGCAGAGGCGCGAGAGCGAGGTGTCAAGCAGGCCATCCTGTTTGCTGCCAACGAACCTGCTGCGCGAGCCTATGAGGCCATCGGATTTCAGCGCAAAGGTAGCATGTCGATGGCAATGTTCCATGGGGAGGACGCACAGTGAGTTTCATAAGACCTGAAGCGCAGGCTGCCATCGCGAAGTGGCGAGAGGTTCTGATAGGGCTTGGCGTTTTGGCCATCGGTCTCTTGTGGGCCAGCGGCGCTGGTATTTTGCGTTGGGTGGGGTTTGCTGTGGTGATCGCCGGCATCGCCTTGGTCGTCAGTGGCATCCAGCGTGCCCGTTTTCGACGGGGCGCCGGTGGACCGGGTGTTGTGCAAGTCGACGAAGGCGAAGTCGCATATTTCGGGCCGCTCAACGGCGGCAGCGTGTCTATCCGAGGATTGAGCCGCCTTGTGCTTGACGGGCGGAGCAAACCCGCAGTTTGGGCGCTATACCAACCGGGACGTCAACCGCTTCACATCCCTGTGAATGCTGAAGGGGGGGAGACGCTGTTTGATGCGTTCGCCAGTTTGCCGGGGCTGCAAACCGAACAAATGTTGGTAAAACTACAGGAGCAGAAGCCGGAGCCAGTGTTGATCTGGGCAAAGGATGACCGTCGTCTGAGTTAACTGTGCGCGAGAGCACATTGACAGTCCCGACAAATCGGCCCACCACTGAACGCCACGACAGTTTTGGAGCGGAGCGAGCCCATGTCCATTCCCCAGTCCGGCGGCGGCCCGATTGAGCATCACGACCAGTTGGCAGAGTACCTGTCTTCGGGCTGTAAACCCCGTGAAGACTGGCGCATTGGCACGGAACACGAGAAATTCGGGTACTGCAAGGACACGCACAAGCCTTTGCCCTATGAAGGCGAGCGTTCGATTCTGGCGGTCCTGGAAGGGCTGCGTGACGGCCACGGCTGGACCCCTCTGGAAGAAGGCGGCAAGCTGATCGGTCTTGAAAAGGATGGTGCGAACGTCAGTCTTGAACCGGGTGGCCAGTTGGAGCTGTCCGGTGCGCCGCTTGAAAACATCCACCAGACCTGTGACGAAGTGAATGAGCATCTTCGCGATGTGAAAGATATCGCCGACAAGATCGGGGTCGGCTTTATTGGTCTGGGTGCGGCACCGGAGTGGACGCACGAGGAAATGCCGGTGATGCCGAAGGGGCGTTACAAGCTGATGACCGACTACATGGACCGGGTCGGCACTATGGGGAAAACCATGATGTACCGGACTTGCACTGTGCAGGTGAACCTCGACTTTGAAAGCGAGGCGGACATGGTGCAGAAACTGCGCGTCGCCCTAAGCCTGCAGCCAGTGGCGACGGCTCTGTTTGCCAACTCTCCATTCCTTGACGGCAAACCCAACGGGCACAAGAGCTGGCGCAGCCGTGTTTGGCGCGATCTGGACGCCGCGCGGACGGGTATGCTGCCATTTGTTTTCGAGGATGGCTTCGGTTTCGAGCGCTGGGTTCAGTATGGACTCGATGTGCCTATGTATTTCGTCTACCGCGACGGGAAATACATTGATGCGCTGGGCATGTCCTTCCGCGACTTTCTCAAAGGTGAATTGCCTGCACTTCCAGGGGAAACTCCGACGCTGAGCGACTGGGCAGACCACCTGACCACAGCATTTCCTGAAGCGCGGATAAAGAAATACATGGAGATGCGGGGCGCGGATGGTGGACCCTGGCGGCGCCTTTGCGCATTACCTGCTTTCTGGGTGGGGCTGATGTATGATCAGACGGCTTTGGACGCCGCATGGGACATTGCCAAAGGATGGGACGACGAGACACGAGAAGCGTTGCGAGTGGCAGCAAGCGTCGACGGCCTGCAGGCCGAAGTCGGTGGCCTGAAAATGCACGATCTGGCGCGGGAAGTATTGGCGATATCCGAGGCCGGGCTGAAAGCGCGGGCGCGCCCGGGCGCGGGCGGGTTGGTGCCGGACGAGACACACTTCCTGAATGCTCTGAAAGACAGTGTCGAAAGCGGCAAAGTGCCCGCGGACGAATTGTTGGACCGTTTTCACGGCGACTGGAACGGCGATCTAAGCCGGATTTATGGGGACTACAGCTACTGAGCTGCCATAACCGCTGATGCTGTGAAGTGCGTCACGGCTTCCCCTGGAAGATCCATAGTGGCCAGGGCTTCCTCAAGGTCGTCGCTGACGTCGATGCTGTATTGCGCGCCGATCACTTTGGACAGCGACGTTATCATTGTCACGACATGTGGTGAAAGCTTGCCGCCCTTGACGAGATAGTAGCTTTTCTCCCAGAGCGCATCCTGGTTGATCTCTTGAATGAGTTTGAGGGTCGCCATGACCTCTCCGAACCCGACATCGAACTGCTCCATTTCTGAGAAATCGAGCACTTCGGCGCGGACCGTAGGTGGCACTTTTGCGATAACCTCAGTGGCTTTTGACTGCACTTCTCCGTGGGTCACGACGCCTGTGAAGGTGAAATACATGATGTCGAGCGCGTCGATGTAACGGGCGTGAATCGGCATGGTATGGTCCGGACTTGTAGAATTTGCGGCACTCTGGTGTGTGGAAGCAAATAAATACCTAACAAGTGAAGTTTTTCGGAAGGTTTCCGGTATCGGTCATACGAGATGCAGCGGAGGCATGAAATGCCTCGGCAATAGACGCAGGCTTTCCGCCGGGAGCTTCAACTCGCGCACGGCATCTGAGGGTGCAGTAACCACTATGATTGGCATCTCCTGACCATGTCCGGCCAGAAGCTCCAGAAGCAGATCGACCCCAGGACAACTCGCGCTGGCCGGTCGCAAAATGCATAGTTTGTGAAGTCTGCCGATCTCGCTGTGTTGCCATGCGATTTCATCGGCAATGGCACAGATGAGAGATGGGGTGATTGCAAGTTCTGTGACGTCGGTCAGGTCGATTATCTCTGCCAATTCCGAAAAACTATCTGCTTGAGGCAGGGTGCCAGCCAGCCGTGCACTGACGTCTTCTTTTGAAACGCTGCCCACAAAACGGCTGTAGATGAGAGGGAACTGCGGGAAAACTTCAAAGTGGACCGGCAATTTACACCCTCCTGAGGAACACATGGGGGATTTTCCGCCCTGAGTATGCGGATGTTTTTGGGCATACTCGTTAAAGAAGAGTTGAGGGACAGGAGAAATTAAGACTTCGGGCGCAATTCCGCCAGAAAGCGCTCGAAATAGATGTGTGATTTGGGCCGTTGCGGGCCGTCAGGTTCAGGATTTCTGCCCAATACGCGGTTCTGTACCGGCGCGCATGCGTTTGATGTTTTCGCGGTGACGCCAGAAAACGATGATTGTCAGTACAACACCTAGCAAAAATGCTTCTGATTGGCCCAGGATCACCATCCATACCGTGGACATACCCGCAGAGAACAGTGCTCCGAATGAGGAAATCCGAGAGACGGCCGCGCCGACCAGCCATGTAAGGCAACAGGCAATTCCGACGGGCCAGGCGAGAGCCAAAATCAGCCCGAGGAATGTCGCAACACCCTTGCCGCCCCTGAATTTGAGCCAGACAGGATAACAGTGACCAATAAAGGCCATAAGGCCCGCGATCTGTGCGGCATCTTCGCCAGCCAATCCGCGCGCAAGCAACACTGCTGCGGCGCCCTTGCCGCCATCAAGAACGAGCGTCAGCGCGGCTGCTTTCTTTGAGCCGGTCCGCAACACATTGGTGGCCCCAATGTTGCCGGATCCGATATCACGCAAATTGCCGAGCCCCATTACTTTGGCTAGAACCATGCCAAAGGGGACCGACCCCAAGAGATATCCAAGCACCGCCCAGAGCATCAGGACGGTGGGGGTCGAATCGATCAAGGGCATTTAGTCTCTCCGGTAGACGGCCTTTCCGGCCACGTAAGTGGCGTGCACCTTACCCTGCATCTTGGCGCCGTCAAACGGAGTGTTCTTGGATTTGGACTGCAGTTTGAAGCGGTCCAGAATGAACGGAGCGTCAGGATCAAAAACGACGAAGTCGGCCGGCGCACCTTCTTCGATCCGGCCAGCTGGCAATCCGAGACGGTTCGCTGGGTTGAGAGCCATAGCCTTGAATAGCTGAGGCAGAGACAGGTCGCCGTTCTGATAAAGCTGCATGGCTGCGGGCAGCAGAGTTTCCAGGCCCACTGCGCCTGAGGCGGCTTCCTCAAAAGGCAAGCGCTTGGATTCTTCGTCCTGCGGCGTATGCATGGAGCAGATCACATCTATCAGGCCCGTTTTAACCGCTTCGACCAACGCGAGTCGGTCTTCTTCGGCCCGCAGTGGCGGCTTGACCTTGTAGAAAGTTCGGTAGTCAGCAACGTCCAGTTCGTTGAGCGTAAGGTGGTGGATCGAAGTACCCGCAGTCACATCGAAGCCGTTTTTCTTGGCGCGTTCCAATGCAGGGAGGGCGCGTGCGGCTGTGATTTGATCCGCGTGGTATTTAACACCCGTCATTTCCACGAGCGCCAGATCACGGTCCAACCCCATACGTTCCGCCATTGGGGACACGGCAGGCAGGCCCCGTAATGCGGCAAATTTCGAGGCATTGGCGGCAGCACCCTTGGACAACCCCGGGTCCTGTGGATGGCCCATTACCAGAGCCCCATTGGCACGGGCATAGGTCATTGCGCGGCTAAGCACCTTGTTGTTGGTGACGACATGGTCGCAGTCGGTGAAGGCAATCGCGCCAGCATCCATTAGGAAACCGATTTCCGTCATCTCCTTGCCTTCGCGCCCCTTGGTCAAAGCGGCCATCGACACCACGTTGACCGGGGCGGCCTCATTGGCACGGCGTTCTACGAACTCAAGCACTTCAGGGGTATCAATCGCGGGCAGCGTGTCGGGGCGGGTAACCATTGTGGTGACACCACCAGCAGCGGCGGCCAAGCCGGCGGTTTTGTAGCTTTCCTTGTGTCGCTCTCCGGGCTCACAGACCTTGACCCCAATGTCCACAATGCCCGGCGCGAGACATTTTCCGTTGCAGTTTACAATCTCATCCGCGCTTTCGGGGGAAACGCCATCGCCAAACGCCACGATCAGGCCATCTCGCACAAGCACCCAACCGGGAGCATCGCTGTTGCGGGCGGGATCGATCAGGCGGGCGTTGGTGAAGAGTGTGGTCATTGGGGCTCTCCTTGGAAGGCGCAAATGCAGGCAATGAGTGGGGTTGTGCTACGGCGATCGAGCGTCATGTCTGACCTCCAGCCTGAGATGACTGGATTGCAGCGATGGTTTTCGCAGGGTCAGCCTGAAACTTTATGAGATGTTTATCGCCGGAGTGGGTCACTATCTGGACAACGGAGCCCAGAGTGTTGAGTTCCTTGATCTCACCCAGACGGATGGCTTTGGTGCCCGGGCCGAGAACTCGCTGATTGGTCAGATCCCAACGCGCCGCTAGCTCTTCGCTCATTAGGTAGGCTGTGCGGACGGCGATGGCTGCAAGGCCGCCGACGGCGCCGGTCCAAACGTGCGGATTGCCCATGGCCCAAAGCGCAATCATGCCAAATGCCATCGCCCCTGCAGCCAGCCACGCGGATGACCGAATATAAGTCATGCGGTCTGCCGTGAAACTCTGCAGCACGGTCTCATCCATATTCAACTCGGTTTTCGGGGCCATGCGGGCTTCGTCTTTTCTGCTCATGAGGTACCCCCGGCGGATTGCGCGGACCTGTATGTGGAAACCGCGGTGTTGATTTCAGCGGCGACGCCTTTGCGATCTTTCAGGAAGGGCAGGATCATTGCGCCACGCGGCAAAAGTCGCAGACGTACAGACCACCACATCCAACCTTTGGCGGTGCCGCAATCTGACAGAGACAGGCTGTCGGGCTCACTTTCGTCCATCGGGTTCACGAAAATCAGACGCCAGTTTGTCAAAACCCAGTGATCGTCGCGGCGTTGTCGCCATTCAAAAACATCATCAAACAGGAAAGCGTAAAGCGCGGCGGAGACCAGGATGCTGATGGTCCACGACAAAACGCCGGATAGATCGGTAAAGACAAAAATCAGCCTGCCAAGCACAACAGCAGTGAGAAGGGACACCACAACCAGCTTGCGCAAGAACGGCCCAAAGGCCGGTTGCCAAATCGCGATAAGGTCCTCGTCATCGTGCAGCCGGATGGTGTCGGGCAATTGGGGTTGGCTCATTTCGCACTTCCCCAAAGAAACAATAGGCCCAGAACGAGCGCCGCGGCAGGCAAGGCAAGTATGGCCAAAAGAACCGTTTTGTATGGGTTCGAAGTAACAGGTTTGGGGGGCACATCCAGAGGCGCACCCTTGGCACCGGCGGACGGCAATGGATCATAGCGAACCCGCGCGCCCTCTTCCTTGTAGGTGCCCAGCCACCTTAGCGGGCGGCGCGGGGAGAGGGTCTGTTCGGTGCGGCCAAATGCGGAGGACAAGACAACCAGTACCCAACCGCGCTGAGCGGACAGGCGGTTGCCGTCCTCCTGTACGTCGCGCTCGGATATTCCCAAGCCCTGCACCATGTATCCCGGAAGGCCGAGACCCTCGAGATCACGCACGTTAAAGAGCTCGATGTAGTCTTCGTCGAGATCAAAAGCTCCGAGTGCGTTGGCCAGCGGCCAGTCGATCAGTTCACCGTCGCCGTCAAAAACGGACTCGCGAAACGCCTCGACCTCCTCAGACGGCAAGTCGACGGCGAAAAGCCGCACCAGACCGCGTTCTGAGGCCGAGACATGCACGCGCTCAGCCTCCGATCCAGATCATGAGACCGACAAAGGCAAACATGACAATCAGAGCCACGGTTGCGACGCGGCCGCTCATCTTCGGATCTTTGGGATCTTCCACGTTTAGACCTCGACCGGATGATTGGCAGCTTCGGCCCGTCGGGCGCGCAGATTCTGCGCCAGAAGGTCCATTGCTGCGGCACGGACAGCGACGCCCATCTCGACCTGCTCCTGAATGACGGAGCGGGTTGGGTGGTCGGCGATCTCGCTGTCGATCTCAACACCGCGGTTCATAGGGCCCGGGTGCATGATGATTGCGTCATCCTTGGCGTTCGCCAGTTTGGCGGCGTCCAGACCGTAGCGGTGATAGTATTCCCGTTCGGACGGGATGAAGCCGCCGTCCATGCGTTCTTTCTGAAGGCGTAGCATCATCACGACGTCCACGTCTTTTAGGCCTTCTTCCATATCTTCGTATATCTCGGCGCCGAAGTTCTTGAAGCTGCCCGGAACCAGCGTGGGAGGCCCGATCAGCCGCACGCGGTTTTCCATCTTGTTCAGCAGAATCAAGTTGGAACGCGCCACCCGGCTGTGGGCGATGTCACCGCAGATCGCTACGTTGAGGCGATGGATGCGGCCCTTGGCGCGTCGAATTGTTAGCGCGTCAAGAAGTGCTTGGGTTGGGTGTTCGTGGCGACCGTCACCCGCGTTCAGGACAGCACAGTTCACTTTCTGTGCCAGCAAGTCCACAGCGCCTGAGTGCGGGTGCCGCACGACAAGAAGATCGGGGTGCATGGCATTCAAGGTTGTCGCCGTATCGATCAGGGTTTCGCCTTTTTTGATCGAGCTGGCCTGCATCGCCATGTTCATTACATCCGCGCCAAGGCGCTTGCCTGCAATTTCGAAACTGGCCTGTGTGCGGGTCGAGTTCTCGAAGAACATGTTTATCTGGGTCATGCCTTTGAGCGCAGTGGAATGCTTGTCCTCGGTGCGCGCCTGATCGGCGTAACTGTCAGCAAGATCGAGAATAGAGGTGATTTCGTCGGGCCGCAGGGGCTCGATCCCCAGAAGATGATTGTGGCCAAAGGTCATTGGGGCTCTCCTTCTGTCTCGATCGCGCCGCTTATATGGAGACCCTTTTTGCAGGGCAAGCGTGGCATTGGACACTGGCTGCATGGCCGCTATGAAAATTCGTAAAATCGGCGGGTATTTGCCGGAAATTGCATGGTCTTTTACCACCTTGGCAGAGACGTTAGTGTTTGGCCATGGAATCGGCACTTGATTATTACACAGCGGAAGCGCTTTTGGCCTGGCAGGTGGAACTCGGCGCCACGGAAGCGATGCTGGATTCGCCGGTCAACCGCTATGAAACGCCAAAAGAAGCTCCCAAGCCCAAGGTTACGCCCCCGCCTGTCGATGCACCGCCGCAAAAGGTTCAGATCGATACTGTGGTTGAGGCGAGGAAGGCTGTAGCCGATGTCGCCGACCTTGACGGGCTTAGGGCAGCAATGGCGGCCTTTGATCACTGTGAGCTGAAGCGCGGCGCTCGAAACCTTGTCTTTGCGGACGGCAACCCGGCAGCGCGTGTCATGATCATCGGCGAGGCCCCGGGGCGTGACGAGGACCGTGAAGGCAAACCTTTTGTAGGGCGTGCCGGGCAGCTTTTGGATCGGATGTTCGGCGCAATTGACATGGGGCGGGAAGTGCCTTTGTCCAAAGATGCGATTTACATCACGAATGTATTGCCTTGGCGCCCACCGCAAAACCGTGATCCCAAGCCTGAAGAAATTGCCATGCTGAAACCGTTTCTGGAGCGGCACGTAGAGATTGTTGCGCCCGATCTCATCGTCTTGATGGGCAATATTGCTTGCGATGCTGTGCTTGGCCGGAGAGGGATCACGCGACTGCGGGGGAATTGGCAGGAAGCGTTCGGCAAGCCTGTGATGCCCATGTTCCATCCTGCTTACCTTTTGCGCCAACCAGGGATGAAACGCGAGGCTTGGGCAGATTTGTTAAGCCTGAAGGCCAAGCTGGAGGAAATTTCGTGAAGGTACTGGCCTTTTCGGACTTGCATCGCGCAGCACCGGCGGCGCGCAGGCTTGTGGAAATGAGCCGGAATGCTGATTTGGTGATCGCGGCGGGAGACTTCACCAATCACCGATTGGATTTGGAAGGGGCGATGGCCTTACTTGACGGCCTGAAAGGGCCCGTGGTGATGGTGCCCGGCAACAATGAGAGCGAAGACGAATTACGCGGCGCTGCGCCTGAGAATGCTGTGGTTTTGCACGGGGAAACGACCGAAGTGGCGGGGCTGAAACTTTTTGGCATCGGCTACGCTATCCCTGTCACACCTTTCAAGGATTGGTCCTGTGACCTGACCGAGGCACAAGGAGCGGAGCTTTTGTCCGGATGTGAAGACGTGGACGTATTGATCACGCATTCACCGCCGAAAGGCGTCGTGGATAAGACATCGCAAGGCGTTTCGCTGGGGTCGACAGCTGTTTTGCAGGCAATCGAGCGTATTCAACCTCCGTTGGTCGTCTGCGGACATATTCACGACTGTTGGGGACGGAGTGCCATGGTAGGCGAAAGCCATGTCGCGAACCTCGGTCCGGCGGGAACGTGGTTTGAAGTTGAGCCCAAAGGATAAGCAATGAGCAGGATCGACGAGAGCAAAGAATTTATTCCCGTACGGATTGCTGTTCTGACAGTGAGTGACACGCGCTCGTTGGCAGAGGACCGCTCCGGCGACACCCTTGTGGCGCGTCTTGAAGATGCGGGTCACAAGCTGGCTGACCGAAAAATAGTGCAGGACGAGCGTGCACTTATCGCGGCGCAATTGCGCGACTGGTGTGAGAGCGATGCAGTGGATGTGATCATTTCTACAGGCGGCACAGGCCTTACCGGGCGCGATGTGACGGTAGAGGCTCATCGGGACGTTTACGAAAAGGAAATCGAAGCCTTTGGAACGGTCTTCACGATGGTAAGTATGCAAAAGATAGGTACCAGTGCTGTTCAAAGCCGTGCCACTGGCGGGGTCACTGACGGCACCTACCTTTTCGCGCTGCCTGGGAGTACGGGCGCTTGCAAGGATGCATGGGACGAAATCCTCAAGTGGCAACTCGACTATCGCCACCGTCCCTGTAACTTTGTCGAGATCATGCCGCGACTTGATGAACACATGCGTCGAAAGTGAGTTTCAGTTTTGGGGGACATTTCCCCGAAGTTTTTTCGACGGATGTTCGTGGCAAGTGCGTATCACCCTAAGTTGCCTTGGCATTTCGCGGTGTCGGGCGCATCATAAACGCCGAGCGACGTAGAGGGAGACGGAGCCAGATGCGGTTTTTGAGACAAAGCCTTACAGGGCTTTTCCTGCTGGCGGTGACCGCCGGGCTTCTGCTTTTTGCGGGCAATCTGGTTCGCGGTGCGCTCGAAGAGCGTTTGGCGCGTGACAACAGCGGACCACCGGCACGGGAACGTGTTTTTTCGGTGAATGTCGTTGAAGCAGAAGCAGGCCGTATCGCGCCGGAGCTTGTGGCGTTTGGGGAGGTGCAGTCGCGTCGTTCCCTTGAAGTGCGAGCGTCGGCGCCGGGCGCAATTATCCAGCTTTCGGAAAACTTTGAAGATGGCGCGCGTGTGAACGCAGGAGAGGTTCTTGTGCAGGTCGATCCAAGCAAGGCTCGCTTTGCGCTGGATCGATTGGCCAACGATCTTTTGGATGCCGAGGCAGAAGACCGTGACGCGGTGCGCACGCTGAAGCTTGCCCAAGATGAGCTCGCTTCAGCTGAGGCACAGCTGGCGTTAAGGCAGAAGGCGTTTGACCGGCAGGTTGATCTCCAGTCGCGCGGTGTCGGGACGGCTGCGGCGGTCGAAACGGCGGAACTTGCTTTGTCGTCAGCACGGCAGGCGGTGCTTTCCAACCGGCGGTCCGTGGCGCAGGGCGAGGCGCGCATCGATCAGGCGGAAACACGCCTCGAACGTACGCGCATCGCATTGGCCGAAGCCGAGCGCGATTTGGATGACACGATAATACGGGCAGATTTTGCCGGAACTTTATCTGAGGTGAATGCCGTCGAGGGCGGGTTGGTTTCGATGAACGAGCGCCTTGCAACCTTGATCGACCCCTTGTCACTTGAGGTGGCGTTTCGCGTTTCCACGCCACAATACGTGCGGTTGCTTGATGAGGACGACCGGTTGCATCAATCCGAAGTGACGGTATCGCTGGATGTGATGGGCACGGACCTGCAGGCGACTGGCGTGATCACCCGTGATGCAGCGGCAGTGGGCGAGGGCCAGACCGGGCGGGTTCTTTATGCGCGGCTAGACGGCGCCCGGGGGCTGAAACCCGGCGATTTTGTCACGGTACGTGTTCAGGAGCCGGAGTTGGAGCGGGTGGTTCGGTTGCCTGCGACCGCTCTGGATGCAGCAGGCACGGTGCTTGTGGTGGGCGAAGAGGACCGGTTGGACACGCTAAATGTCACTTTGCTGCGCCGGCAGGGTGACTCGGTTCTGGTGCGTGGACGCGGGCTGACGGGGCAGCGTGTTGTGACGCGGCGCACGCCGCTTTTGGGCGCTGGCATCAAGGTCAAACCGATCGGACCCGCAGGAGAAATACCCGAGGCTCCCGCGATGGTCGCTCTGAGCGATGAGGAGCGGCAAAGGTTTGTGACGGCCATCGAAGCCAATGATCGCATACCGGGCGATGTGAAAAAGAGGATGCTCAATGCCTTGAGCCAGCCCGAAGTGCCTGCGCAGATGGTGGAACGTCTGCGCGCACGGATGGGAGGCTGACCCGTGCGCGCCCTCGGAACCCGCGCGGGCGGCGTGCTGAGCTACTTCACACGGCATGCGACTGCTGCGAATCTTTTGCTGGTGATCCTGATCCTTGCGGGTCTGGCAGCCGCTCCCCGGATGCGGGCGCAGTTTTTTCCTGATGTGATTGTCGAAACTGTGACGGTCACAGTGCAGTGGGAGGGCGCAGGTGCTGAAGACGTAGACAGCGCCATTGTGCAAGTAATGGAACCTGCCTTGCTTGTGGTTGAAGGGGTGGAGAGTACTGCGTCCCGGTCGACCGAAGGAACGGCGCGGATCACTCTGGATTTTGAGCCCGGTTGGGATATGGCGCGGGCGACCGATGATGTTCAGGTCGCCGTCGATGGGGTGACGACTCTGCCGGAGGAAGCGGAAGATCCCACGGTTCGGCGAGGCGCATGGCGTGATCGAGTGACGGATGTCGTGATCACAGGACCGGTGAGCCCGGACCAGCTCGCACGGTATGCCGACGAATTCATAGCCCGCCTATATACCGAAGGTGTCACGCGCACGACGATCCGGGGATTGGCGGAGCGCGAAACAGTGATCGAGGTCTCCTCCGTGGACCTGATCACGCATGACATAACTCTGGCACAAATCGCGGACGCCATCGCCCAGGAGGTCAATGCTGATCCTGCCGGAGACGTGAGCGGTGCCGCGGCACGCGTGCGGACAGGTGTCGAAAAACGCGCTCCCGACGAAATCGCAGGGATCACGTTAAGGTCCAATCCGGACGGCACCAAACTGCTGGTGGAAGATGTGGCCAGCATTCGCGTCGAGGGCGTGGACCGCAATCGAACCTACTTTGTCGGAGAAAACCCGGCGATGTCGATCCGAGTGGATCGTACAAGCTCTGGCGACGCAATTTCCATGCAAGCCAAGGTGGAAGAGGTGGCAGCCCTCGTCCAATCCACCTTGCCGCAGGGTGTGGAGTTGCGACTTATCCGGACGCGGGCAGAGGCGATCACGGGGCGTTTGAACATTCTCATCGACAATGGTGCGATGGGATTGATGCTCGTGGTCGTGCTGCTGTTCTTGTTTTTGAATGCACGCACGGCCTTCTGGGTTGCAGCAGGTATTCCGACAGCGATGCTCGCGGCTGTTGCCCTCATGTATATGGCGGGACTGACGATCAATATGATCTCGCTTTTTGCGCTGATCATCACGTTGGGCATAGTGGTTGACGATGCGATCGTTGTTGGCGAGCACGCGGACGCGCGCGCCAGACGGCTTGGAGAGGGACCCTATGAAGCAGCAGAGAACGCGGCCAGACGCATGTCGATGCCGGTGTTTTCTTCGACCCTGACGACGATCATTGCCTTTTTTGGCCTCACCGTGATTTCAGGACGGTTCGGGGAGCTGATAGCGGACATTCCGTTTACCGTGATCGTGGTGCTGGCCGCGTCGCTGGTGGAGTGCTTCCTGATTTTGCCCAACCACATGGCGCATGCCTTGAAGCATACTGCAAAGGAGCACTGGTACGACGTGCCGAGCCGTGTTGTAAACGTCGGTTTCCGGTGGGTGCGCGAGCGGTTGTTCAGGCCTTTCATGCGCCTGGTGATCTGGGCGCGATATCCGGTTTTGGCGGCAGCCGTTCTGGTGCTGGCCAGTCAAGCGGCTCTGTTTATCAATGGCGATGTGAAATGGAGGTTCTTCAACGCACCCGAACGAGGTTCCGTGACCGGAAATTTTGCAATGCTGCCCACAGCAACACGCGCGGACAGCTTGCTAATGATGCGGGAAATGCAGCGCGCCACAGAAGAGTTGGGAAAAGAATACGAAGAGCGTCACGGCCGCAATCCTCTGGATTATGTCATAGCGGAGATTGGCGGCAACGCAGGGCGTAACTTGCCCGGCGCGGAGTCACTGGACCGCGACTTGTTGGGTTCGATTTCCATCGAATTGATCGATGCAGACTTGCGGCCGTATTCGAGTTTCGCGTTTGTGGCCGAGTTGCAGGACCGTGTGCAGAGACATCCGCTTGCCGAGACAATCAGCTTCCGTGGTTGGCGCTCTGGGCCGGGTGGGGACTCGCTTGATGTCGAATTTTTCGGCGCTGAAGCTGATACGCTAAAGGCCGCTAGTGAAGCCCTTAAGACGGCTTTGGACGAGTTCCCCGAGGTATCAGCGGTGGAGGATAACCTGAGCTACGACAAAGAGGAGCTGATCCTTGAGTTGACAGCACAGGGACGGGCTCTGGGCTTTAGTATCGACACCCTTGGCAGGGTGCTGAGGCACCGCCTGAACGGGATCGAAGCCGCCACCTATCCGGACGGACCACGCAGTGCGGCGATCCGCGTGGAGTTGCCGGAAGGCGAGTTGACAGCCGACTTCCTTGAGGGGTCCCTGATGCGTACACCGCTTGGCGAGTATGTGCCTTTGGCTGATGTTGTGACGGTGCAGAGCCGTACTGGTTTTTCGACGGTGCGACGCGAAAACGGGGTCCGGCTGATCAATGTGACCGGCGACATATCCGAAGACGACCCAGCGCGGGCCGAAGCCATAATGGAGCAGCTGCGCAGTGATATTTTACCCACGATTGCAAGCGAAAAGCAGATCGAATGGCGATTGTCCGGTCTTGCCGAACAGGAGAACGATTTCCTGAACGATGCGCGCACCGGACTGATCCTGTGTCTTGCGGGAATCTACCTTGTTCTGGCATGGGTCTTTTCGAGTTGGACGCGTCCGATGGTGGTTATGGCGATCATTCCCTTCGGTCTGGTTGGCACGATTTACGGCCACTACATGCACGATGTTCCGCTCAGCATGTTCACGGTAATCGGTCTGCTGGGCATGACGGGCATCATCATAAACGACTCGATTGTCCTGGTGACAACGATTGACGACTACGCGCAGGACCGCGGTCTTATTCCGTCGATTATTGATGGTGCGGCCGACCGATTGCGGCCTGTGTTCCTGACCACTGCGACAACAGTTTTGGGTTTGGCCCCGCTTTTGTTTGAGCGGTCTCAACAGGCGCAGTTCCTCAAGCCCACGGTGATTACACTGGTCTACGGGCTCGGTTTTGGAATGATTTTGGTGCTGATCGTAGTACCCGCCCTGATCGCGATGCAGTCCGACGTGGGGCGTCAGATGGCGGCTTTGCGTCGCGGCTCTGCCGCACCGGGCGTGCGCCCTGTCGTGATCATGGCAGGAACGGCTATTGCCGGCTGGCTGGTGGCGACGCTTGGATGGGTCGTTGCCTTTGGATCGGTCTTGCCGGCGATGGTGCAAGTGTTCCCCGCTCTGATCGGGGTAACCTCGCCAATCGCGGCATTGGGTGTATTCATTGCGGGCGCATTCTTAGTTGCCGTTTCGGCATTTGCGCTCGGCGCGGCCGGCATCGCGTTGAAGCGACGGTCTGCAGCTTCCTCAGCCTGAGCAGCCCTGAATATCAACGGCGCGCTTTGATCCCAACACGGTTATGCGTACGGCTGAGCGGTCGAGCATGAAGGGAATCTCCTCTACATGCATCATCTCGGTTTCGGCGATTAAAGTGTTGCCCTGCCGGGTCGTCGTGCCTTCGGCAATCCAGATATACGGATCGCCAGCCTCAATGACCGCGATTTCGTTGCCCCCCATGTGAGGCATGGCAATCGTTGCGGTTAGACGCAGTCCATCTTGTGTGGGCGCGACCTTGCAGCTGACCGAGCCAACGTTTGCCTCGGATGCAGAGACCGGTTGATCGATCATCGCCGCAGCAATGCGCGCGTCTCGTTCTCCCAGAGGAGGCAATTCGGCCTTCACTTTGAGGGTTTGAGGAACGCAAATGTCGCGACAAACGCCAATCTCCAACTGCGCCTTAACCGTCATGGGTTTGTCGCTGGACTGCGGGGCGATCTGCACCGGTAAAACGACCTCGTTGGAATACCCGATGGAGCGCATGCCATTCTGGTCAAAAACTTCCGGAGTGGGCCAGGTCAGATCAACAGTCCCCAAATTTCGCGACCCGCGCCATGTAATTCTCGGAGGGATGCCAGCATCTCCGGGTGCCCGCCAATACGTTTTCCACCCCGGGTTTAGTGTGATCCGAAGCGCAGCCGTATGGCTGCCGTCAGCGTTTCGCCAGCCGGGAAGTACTTCGGCCTGCACAACGCGGTCATAGGACTGCGCGAGCGCGGCAGAGGTCATCAGGGCGAAAGAGAAAACGGTGGTCAGGGCAGTACGTGTCATGAGGCAGAGATGGGGCATCGTGCGATCAAAGCCAATACACATGTTGGCGAGAAATCGCGCGAGTTCTGAAACATAGGGCTCGCCCTTGCTTCACAGCGAGAAGAGTCACATGTTGGAACGACGACAGCCAAATAGTCATAAGGACGGCCCTTGCAAGACATACCTGATACCCCTGAAAGCCTTGATCTTACCGGAAGGTTGCTGATCGCGATGCCGGGTATGGGGGATCCACGGTTTGCGCATTCCGTTGTGTTTCTATGTGCGCATTCCGAAGACGGTGCCATGGGGTTGATCGTGAACAAGGCGATCGATGGCATGCACTTGTCGGCGTTGCTGGAGCAACTGGAAATAGCGCTGGCGCGACCGGAACTGGACAGCACACTGTACTATGGCGGGCCGGTTGAAGGCGGGCGCGGCTTCGTACTTCACTCTCCCGATTACATTTCCGACCTGAATACCCTGACAGTTGGCGACGACTTCTCGATGACCTCGACGCAGGACGTCCTCGAGGCTATTGCAACAGGCGCGGGCCCTTTGCGCAGTCTGATGGCGCTTGGTTACTCGGGGTGGGGGCCGGGCCAGTTAGAGCGTGAAATCGGCGAGAACGGTTGGCTGACTTGCGAGGCTACGACCGATCTTGTTTTTGATCTGCCAAACGCGGACAAATGGGCCGAGGCGTTGCGTTCCTTGGGGGTTGATCCGGTGAGCCTGTCGGCCACAGCGGGGCGGGCTTAGGGTAAGGCACTATCCAGGTCTCCTTTTTTCGCCCATCGTGTGATGGATTGCCCTGAATCACTTGACGCCCCTCTCAAACAGGCCTAAAGACGCCGAACGAAATTCCGGGCGCAGCCTTGGCGGCGCCCATTTGCATTGTCGGGGTCACTGTCCCCGTAGACCGAAAAACGAGGATGTACCCATGTCGCGCCGTTGCGAACTGACCGGAAAAGGCCCGATGACTGGCAACAATGTCAGCCACGCCAACAACAAAACCAAGCGTCGCTTCCTGCCGAACCTGAACGACGTGACCCTGCAGTCCGAAACTCTGGGCCGTGGCTTCAAGCTGCGCATCTCGGCTGCTGCGTTGCGTTCGGTTGATCACCGCGGTGGTCTGGATGCGTATCTGGCAAAAGCCAAAGATGTTGAGCTGTCTGCAAACGCTCTGAAGATCAAAAAAGACATCGCAAAGGCTCAGGCTGCAAACGCCTAATCCTTTTTGATTTCAAATGATTGGTCGGCCTCGCCTTTTGGTGGGGCCGCTTTCATTTGTCGCGTTGTTTTTCCTGCGGTGGCTTGTATACCTTCGTCATGACATCCCGCTTGCGCGCATTATTCTCCTCGCTGATTGTTATGGCCCTTGTTCTGACAGGGCACTCCATGGCTGTGGCGCGTGGCATGCCGGGCGTTGCGGGCTATGTGGAATATTGCATTGGCCACACGCCAGTGATGGTTGCCGTGGATGCCGAAGGCAATCCGACTGGAGAGAGCCATATCTGCCCCGAGTTCAGCCTCAGTCTGTTGAACTTGGTTGCGGAAGAGACCGCACAAATTGTTGCCCCTCAAGGGCGTGCGCATCGACTCGTCGTCACTGAGCCTGACGTTGCTCACTTGATTCGAATTTTGAAGGGCGCTGCGCGGGCGCCGCCTGTTCGGACTTAAGTTACGAAAAAACAAACTTATGTTCAGAATGACCGGACAGGAGAAACCAAATGTCCTTCAAATTGCTCTCACTCGCTGCCATTGCGGCCGCATCCGTTGCCATGCCGGCTTTTGCAGAAATCAGCATCAATGATCCCTATGCGCGGGTTGCAAACCCCAAAGCCAAGAACGCGGGTGCGTTTATGGTTATAGCCAATTCCGGTGATGAAGATGATCGCCTGCTGTCTGTGAAATCCGAAGTGGCGGCGCGCACCGAATTGCACACCCACAAGGAAACCGGCGACGGTGTGATGAAAATGATGGAAGTCGAAGAAGGCTTTGTCATTCCGGCAGGTGGCGAACATGGCCTTGTGCGTGGCGGCGATCATGTGATGTTCATGGGCCTGGGCACCGGGTTGGCGCACGGTGACACTGTTCCCGTCACTTTTGTTTTTGAGAAAGCAGGCGAGATTGTTGTCGAAATCCCAGTCGATCTTGAACGCAAGCCGATGCATGGCAAGACGCAAAAACACGATCATTAGGATCACCTGATAGTCTTGGCTGGGCCGTTCCTAAGTGGAGCGGCCTTACTGTTTTGTGCGGGCGAGTTCGTCGTTGACCCATTCCGGAACGGTTTGCGTCGCGGGCCCAAAACGTGTCTCAGCAAAGCGCGAAGCACGCGCGGATGGCTCGAGGTTCAATTCGATTGTGTGCGCACCATATCGGTCAGCTTCGGCAACGAAGTTCGCAGCCGGATACACTTCACCGGATGTACCAATTGAGACAAAGAGATCGGCTTTGGATAGCGCCTCGCCAATTACATCCATGCCGTAAGGGATTTCTCCGAACCAGACGACATCAGGGCGCGTGGCCGCGGCGTTGCAGCGGGGACATAGATCATCCGATGCCATCAGCGCAGGCGCCGGCCAGCGGTGATGGCAGGCATTGCACAATGCGCTGTTAAGGGCTCCATGCATATGGAGCACGTTCTTGCTTCCTGCGGCTTCGTGCAGGCTGTCCACGTTTTGAGTTACAATGAGAATCTCGCCTGTATAGTCGGCTTCCAGTCTCGCCAGCGCTTCGTGCGCTGCATTTGGCTCGGCTTCAGCAGCATTGGCGCGGCGGGCGTTATAAAAGTCCATCACGAGATTGGGATTGCGGGCAAACCCCTCTGGCGTAGCAACGTCGTTCAGATCGTATTTTGTCCAGAGGCCGTCGACGTCGCGGAACGTGCCCAAACCGCTTTCGGCGCTGATTCCAGCGCCTGTCAGGATAACGATTCTACCGTTCATATTTCATCCGGATGCTGAGGGGTTTGAGCATCTGTCTGGGGGAAGCTATCGTCATTTACGGAGTCTCTGGTCTTGGAACGTGAGAATACAATGGCGCAAAAAATCCTGTTTGTCTGTCTTGGAAATATCTGTCGGTCTCCGGCGGCTGAGGGCGTGTTTCGTGACATGGTTCCAGAGGCAGAAACGGACAGTGCGGGGACAGGGGGCTGGCACGTCGGAGAGCCACCCTATGGGCCGATGCAAGAAGCGGCTCGAGCCCGCGGATATGACCTCTCGGACTTGCGGGCGCGTAAGTTTAAGGCTCAAGATTTTGACAGATACGATTTGATAGTCGGGATGGATGAAGACAACCTGAGCAACATGGAGCGATTGCGTCCGGCGGGAAATGACACGCCTGTTCGATTGTTCACGGACTATGCGCCAGACGCGGGAGCCGATGCGGTACCAGATCCGTATTATACGCGTGATTTTGACGGGGCTTTGAGCCTGATTGAGGCGTGCGCAAAGGGGTTGCGCGATAGCTTGCGGATTTAGATTTTTCGAAACTGCACTGTTCAGTCAATTCTCTAGAATTCGAAACTCGCCGCGCAGCCAGGGAAACCGTTCGATGCCCGGAGAGATCATGTGCTGGTCAATCAGGCGTCGCAGCGTCTCGGCCATGTCTCGCGGAACAGTGTCAGCCCAATCCGCGCTTGCCAACAAAGAGATGTTGCGCGCAAAGGGTGCCAGGGGAAGCGGGTGCGCGTCGAGTTTTTCATGGAACCGAGCAGCGCGGAGAAAACCCAATGGTGTCGTGATCGCCCAGCCTATCCCGCGGGACACCATCGCGATCAGAGATGGGTTTGAAGCGATTTCGAACCGGTTTGGCGGTACAAAATCCACCTTCTTCAGATGGGCCTCGATTTGTCGGGAAATTAGTTGGTCGCGGCCATAACGCAGCATTGGCAAGTCGTTGAGAACGGGGCGCGGGTCAGCGCCGTCCGGTACCAGACCGGCAGGAGTGACGAGGATGAACGGATCGCGTGCCAACGGATATTCTGTAATCCCATCATAGACTTCTCCGGTTGAGGCCGTGACACCTAGGTGCAGTTCACGGTCACGGAGTGCGGCGGTAATTTCATGGCTGGGGGCTGTGGTGAGGCGGAACTGGCACCGTGTCATGGATTCCGCCAAGCCGGTTACCAGCCGCGGTGTGAGATCATTGTCGAAATCATCGATAATGCCCAAGGACAGCTGAGTAAGGTGGGTGAGGTCCATCACAGCCAACTCGGAATGTGCAAGGCGGAGTTGCGTCAGCACTGCCGAGGTGCGCGCAAGGTAAGCGCGCCCAGCCGGCGTCAATTGCATCGGTCGTTTGGTGTGATCGACGAGATCCGCACCCAGCGCGTTTTCCAAGTTTTTGATTTGTTGGCTTACGGCGGGTTGTGACAGACCCGTGGCCTCGGCAGCCTGCGCCACCGAGCCGGAAGCGGCCAAGGCTTCAAAAACCTCAAGACCGCGAATAGTCACGCCTTTGATCAACATTGATTGCGCTCCGCCAGATTTATCTTTTGTGAATACAGCGGAAGGCTCAGGTCAAGCGAAGAATTGGGGAGTTCAGCGCAAATGCCCGCAAGATGCCGTAACGGTCGTGCCAAAATCCTTGTAGCGCAGCCAGAACTTTTCGTGGCTTCGGTTGTCCGACTGGCGGATTTCCTGCGCTTTATGTGGGTCCTCAAAGAAGCTGGCGGCCAGCTTTTGATCCGAGCGCGAAAGGCTGCTGTTTGCCACCTTCTGGATACAGCGGCACATCGAGCGGGTCGCACCGGTACGTTCGGATTTCATGCACGCGCGCGAGATGGTGCTTGCTTCCGCCGGGGCAGGCATGGAAACGGCTAAAAAAGCGCCCGCTATTGCGGAGCTGATAAGCGACTTCATTCGTGCATCTCCTCCGGGGAGTCCCGGTCTCTGCCTCTAACCTCATTGGCGTGCGCCTGCTTTTGCAGTGTCAATTTACGCCGATGCTGGCCGCATTATGCGTGAGTTGCAGGCGGGTTTCAATTGCGGTGGTTGGGCGCAGGTGTGAGCCAATCAAAACGACATCCAGACTCCGAATTTCACTTTCGTTTTCTGTTCCTTTGACAGGATTACGCCGCCGATTAGATGGAAGCTGTCGCTGACCTGCACGGCGGCGGACGGCGTTATACTGCTGAAGGCGGGGCGGCCGGTTTCCTGCTCGTATGTGGCTTGCAAAAAGGTTTTGAAGGCATCGGTCCACGATAGGCCTGCAGTCGCTTCGATCTTGAAAATTGTTGTTTCCAGAAAGGGGATGTGGGCGGCAGAGCCATCAAGTGTCAGCCAGCCTGGCTTGTTAACTACCTCGAGGCCGCGTCCCCATGTGAGGGCTGGACGGATGGCGAACCCGTGCCCGCGCGCCGAGCTTTGATATCCAACGCCGAGTTCGATGGCAGCTCTTGAGCTGCGCCCAGAAAAAAATGGGCGGCGCAAAAAAGCATAAGATTTTTGGTAGCCGAGTCCGTCGGCTCCGCTGTCCAGGCCAAGGGTCCATTCGCGGGGCAGGCCGCGCTCGAAATATAGTGCGCCATAAACCTGATTGACCGCTGTGGCGCTGGTGGGGGCTTCGACAGTAATGCTTGTAAACTGCTCGCCCGGCGCGCGGGGCCAGGGACCAGCCCGGAGCACCGGAGCGAGCGCGAGAAATACCATTAACGAATACAACATGAACATCTCGCTGTTCATAATTTGACTTATAGGGTGAACAAAAAGTTAACGCCACCCGCATAGCGGGTATGGAATTCATGTAGCCAGCAGGGCGGCGCGTGGTCTACTCTGGGGACAGCCAGGGAGGATGACATGCCTACGATTGCCAAGGATGCCCAACTTCAGACCGTGATCACGACCTTTGAGATGACGCCCGGCACCTGTCAGGATTTGATGGACGCGCTGACAGACGCCTATGACAGTTTTATCTCGAAACAACAGGGGTTTATCGCAGCGGGATTGCATGTAAATGATGCGCAAACGCGCATCGCAAATTATTCCCAGTGGGAGCGACGCGAAGATTTTCAGGCGATGTTGCGAACCGAAGAAATGCGCGAGCGCAACCGCAAGATAAATCAGCTGTGCCGGAGTTTTGAACCGGTGATGTACGAGGTCGCAGCGGCCTTTGATTAAGCGCAGAGAAGGGGCGTGATGTATCAGCATATCCTTGTGCCGGTGTCGTTTGACGAGGACCATAATACCACGGGCGCGGTCGCCGTTGCGCAATTGCTGGCTCCGGAGGGCGTGCATGTCACATTGCTGCATGTGATGCAGCAGGTTCCAAAATACGCCGCCAATTACATTCCCGAGGGTTTCCAGGATGAAGCGCGGCAAGCAATCGAAGACAGTCTGGCCAGTTTGGGAGCGGACCTTGCGGAAGCAGAAGGTGTGGTGATCGAAGGGCCAGTGGGAAAGAGTATTCTGAAGTGGGGCGAAGCGCATGATGTGGACTGCATCATTGTCGCGTCTCAAAAACCGAGCGTGCAGGACGTCTTGCTTGGCAGCACGGCGACACATGTGGCGCGCCACGCGCGTTGCGCCGTCCATTTGGTGCGCTGATTGGTTGTGTCCGGAAACAGTTTGGGCCATGTTGCCCAAAGCTTTTGGAGTTAAGTGTATGCGGGCGTTCAAAAATTTAACTTTGGCGATACTGGCAATCGCGGCTGGTTCTGCGGCGCGGGCCGAGCAGGGCGACATGGGATTCTCCAACAGCCAGACCGAACGCACCGTTTCCACGTTTCTGAGCGGCATTGAAGGCTGTGCCGAGGCGCCTCCTGTTTACCGAGTCGACTGCTTCCAGCAGGCGTATGCAGGCACTGTACGGGTGATTTCAAATGCGTCTGCCTATTGGGAAGCGGAAGTGGCTCTGACGCGCATAAACCGCAATCTCTATAGTTTTGTGCGCGCGAACACCGACAAGTCTTTGGGGCGGGAACGCTACAATTTCCGGGTTCGCGCCGTTACCGAAGCTGCCTTGCCAGAAGCGCAAGCGCTGTATGCGCAAAGCGTGGATCAGGCCGTTGCCATCATGCGGGGTGGAAATTCCGCGGAGGTAAAGTACTTCAAGCCGCTTGCCGATGCGGTAGAAGCCTCCCGCGACGGGCTGCAATAAGCAGGTAACAGGCCCGTCGTTTCAGTATTTCGGGGGTCTGCAGAACATCGGCAACACGTCGGTATTACGTCGGTGCAGTTCAGGTGGGGTCATGGGGTCCACATTGGGCGGGACGTTATCGGGACAGACCTGCTGCTTCGAGTTCGTCGATGTGAAAGTCCACATGCAGGTGGTTTCCATCCGGATCATGGATATTAACCTGCACGATGGGCACCCCCGGCGGGAACCCAAGATAGTGGTCTACGCCGCGGGTTTTGAGTTTGGCCATGAAAGCGGCAAGATCCGTCGCGCGGAAGGCCGCATGTTCCAAAGCAAGGTCGCCTTCGGTTTGTGGATTACCTTCCACACCAACCAGATGGACGACGGCAGTATCGCCGAGATAGAGCCAAGCCCCCGGAAAGTCGAAGTCCGCCCTCGGTCCGTTGGTCATGTCGAGCACGTCTTCGTAGAAGGCGATCATGGCTTCAAGGTTGGTGGTGCGGATATTGGCGTGGTCTAGGCTGTGAACTGGCATGGGCAAACGGTATCCGGTAGCGCTAACAGCGGTCAAGCATCTTTGTACTGACGCAAATGTTATTCCGCGTGGGGGGGCAAGTCTCGCGGGCGTGACTATCTGCATTGCAGGATAACACAGGAGAGATTGATGAAATGTCCGGTTGATGGTGCGACGCTGGTGATTGCGGATCGCAACGGTGTCGAGATTGATTATTGCCCGACCTGCCGCGGTGTCTGGCTTGATCGCGGGGAACTGGACAAGATCATCGAGCGTGCCGCGGCGTATGCGCCTCCGCCGCCCCCGCAGAGCTATGAACGCAGCCCAGAGTCGCATGGTCGTGACTATGATCCGCGTTATGACGGCAAAAAGCGCAAGAAGAAAAAGATGAGCGGATTTCTCGACGACATCTTTGATTTCTGACCAAACTCAAGACACTTGAGCAGAGGCGCAGTCGCGAAACTTCTGCACTTCCTGAGCCGCGTCGGTGAGGTCGATGGCCTCACCGTCTGTTTGCGTTCCCGCAAGGGCCATGGCGTTGAATTGCAGCCCGTCCAACACATTGGAGAAGCCGCTGTCGGCGACGTTGAGGGTCTGGCCATCGTCGCTGAGCGCGTGTTTGTCGGTGGAGATGGTGATCTCGTTCGGGCCGACGAAGCGGATGGCGAACCAAGGATCTTCTGGCCAAGTGGCATCTTTGCGGGTGATCGCGAGGGTGTAGAGCGGTTTCGTGGGGTCGTAGGTCAGATGGACATGCGCTGTGTCGGTCTCATGGGTGAGGATGCAGATGTCGGCGAGGGTGGCCTCCCACGCGGCGGCGGGGGAGGTGAGGAGGAGGAAGGGGATGAGGAGGGTGCGCATTGGGAGAGGGTAGGATGGGGAGACGGGGTGTGTCGATATGGGGGAGATCACAAAAGCATGATGCTTTGCATCATGCCGCGCCCGACCTCCCCATCGCACCGAAGGTGCGCCGCTTTTTGAATGGCACGCATTTGGCGCGACGGGAGAGCGCGTTCGCTTCCTCCCTAAGTCGGGCGCAACGGTGAAACTAAAGCGCGAGGAAGATGGCCCCAGCCTGAGCCCCACCAAAAAATGCGAACACCAGAAAGGCAAAGACAAATGCGCGTTTCATTGATGCACCTGCCTTCTTTAGCGCTCTATAGTTTTCATCAATTCGCAGATCGTTCTCTTGGGCCTGAGATGAAAGAGCGAGGAACAATTCATCTCCATCGTCGATGTGTCCTTCCCAATCTCTCCACCAATGACCGCGGATATGGAAGTCTCTTGGCAAACAAGACGCAGCAGCCATGAAGCTGGCAGCAACAAATCCTCCGGCTGAAATATACGCGAAAGTTGGGGCAGGCGCCGTACCACCTAGAGTTACCAAAAGAGATGAAACAGCGGCCAAAGTCCCTGCCAAAGCCATGGCTCTTTGATCGGCCGAAGTCGCTAGGTGGTTAGTGTCCTCAATCATCAATTCCGATTGTCGGAGTGCTTCCTTGGCTATATCAAGTCGTGTATCGTCCGTCATGAATACAGCTATAGGAAGAAAATGGCGAAGAGACCAGCACCACCGCCGACAAGGGGAAATAGAGGTTCCGGATCTATGAACAAGGAAACCGGAGTAGGGCCAGCACCCAAACCAAAGCCGCCTTCGCCAAAGAAACCTCCAAAGAAATAATTGACTAGGCCCGGAATCAAGGCCGCAGGCCGCAAAGCCAGCACCGGCCCTTCTTGACCGGTCCGGCGTTGGCCCTTGGGGTGTGGACTACCGCCCCCGCCGCTTCCCATTGCCACCACGCTGCCCGGCCCGTCCTGCGGTTGACCGGCCGCGTGAGTTGACCGCCTTCTCGGCTGCCGCTTCCACTGCATATTGTCGCGCCATGGGGTCGTCGGCGACGGCCAGGTCCACCGCTTCCAGACGTTTGACCTCGTCGCGCAGGCGGGCGGCTTCTTCGAATTCGAGGTTCTCGGCGGCCTTGCGCATGTCTTCGCGCAGGCCATCCAGCACCGCTTCGAGGTTACCGCCGTGTAGGGGTTTTTCGATCTTGGCGGTGACGCGGGATTGATCCGTGTCGCCTTGGTACAGGCCGGCGAGCACGTCTTCGACGTTCTTTTTGACCGTTTCCGGTGTGATGCCGTGCTCTTCGTTATAGGCCATCTGTTTGGCACGTCGGCGGTTGGTTTCGTTCAGTGCGCGCTCCATCGAGCCCGTAATCCTGTCGGCGTACATGATGACGCGGCCTTCGGCGTTGCGCGCGGCGCGGCCGATGGTTTGCACGAGGCTGGTTTCCGAACGCAGGAAGCCTTCTTTGTCGGCATCCAGAATGGCGACGAGGCCGCATTCGGGAATATCCAGTCCCTCGCGCAGCAGGTTGATGCCGACGAGCACGTCAAAGGCACCCAGGCGCAGGTCGCGCAGGATTTCAATGCGTTCAAGGGTGTCGATGTCGGAGTGCATGTAGCGCACCTTGATGCCCTGTTCGTGCAGGTATTCGGTGAGGTCTTCGGCCATGCGTTTGGTGAGGGTTGTGACCAGCGTGCGGAAACCGTCGGCGGACACCTTGCGGATTTCATCGAGCAGGTCGTCGACCTGCATTTCGACAGGACGAATTTCGACTTCGGGGTCCAGAAGGCCGGTGGGGCGGATGACCTGTTCCGCAAAGACGCCACCGGATTGGTCGAGCTCCCATGCGCTTGGGGTAGCAGAGACAAAGACCGACTGCGGGCGCATAGCGTCCCATTCCTCGAATTTCAGTGGGCGGTTGTCCATACAGGAAGGAAGCCGGAAACCGTGTTCTGCAAGGGTGAACTTGCGTCGGTAGTCGCCACGGTACATGCCGCCGATTTGCGGTACGGACACATGGGATTCATCCGCGAATACGATGGCGTTGTCCGGGATAAACTCAAACAGAGTGGGCGGCGGCTCTCCCGGTGCCCGACCGGTCAGATAGCGAGAATAGTTTTCGATCCCGTTGCAGAAACCCTGCGCCTCCAGCATCTCAAGATCGAAGTTGGTGCGCTGTTCCAGACGTTGAGCCTCAAGCAGCTTGCCTTCGTCCACCAGCTGATCAAGGCGCTGGCGGAGTTCCTTCTTGATCTCGACAATGGCCTGATTGAGCGTGGGCTTGGGCGTCACATAGTGGCTGTTTGCATAGACGCGGATCTGTTCAAAGGTGTCCGTCTTTTCGCCGGTCAGCGGATCGAATTCCGTGATGTTTTCCAACTCTTCGCCAAAGAACGAAAGCTTCCAGGCGCGGTCTTCAAGGTGGGCCGGGAAGATCTCGAGGCTGTCTCCGCGGACGCGGAAAGAGCCGCGCTGGAAGGCTTGATCGTTGCGCCGGTATTGCAATGCGACAAGGTCTGCAATGACAGCCCGCTGATCGTATTCGCCGCCCGCTTTCAGATCGAGTGTCATGGCGGAATAGGTCTCAACCGATCCGATACCGTAAATGCAGCTCACAGACGCAACAATGATCACGTCGTCACGCTCCAGAAGCGCGCGGGTTGCCGAATGGCGCATCCGGTCGATCTGTTCGTTGATCTGGCTTTCTTTTTCTATGTAGGTGTCGGAACGCGGCACATAGGCTTCGGGCTGATAGTAGTCATAGAAACTCACAAAATACTCGACCGAGTTCTCCGGAAAGAACCCCTTCATTTCGCCATAAAGCTGAGCGGCGAGCGTTTTGTTCGGCGCGAGAATAATGGCGGGTCGCTGGGTCTCCTCGATGATTTTGGCCATCGTGAACGTTTTGCCGGTACCTGTTGCGCCCAGCAGAACCTGATTGCGTTCACCGTCTGTCACACCCTGCGAGAGTTCCGCAATTGCTGTCGGTTGGTCCCCTGCAGGCTCAAATTCAGTATGCATGACGATGCGACGGCCGCCTTCGAGCTTGGGGCGGCTTTTCGGGTCCGCAGGGGCGGCGCTCATGAGAGGAGCCTCAACAGAATGGGCCATGCACAGATTCCTTTCGTTGGGCGTTAGTTTGATCTCTTTTTGTTCTTGTTCAAGGGGATTCGGGCCGCGCGATGACATTGATATTTCAAAAGACTGTGTTGGGCATGCTGCATGGCGGCAGAAAGTCATTTGCAAGCGCAGAAAGGGAGAGGCACTGAAGAAGACCAAAATGGTGTCTGTGCGGGATAGAGGAAGGCGTCTTTGGGATTGGTTGCGACATTTTGGTAGGAAATATCGCTCATTGCAGTAATTTCAGGAAATTTTTCCTGTCTTCCGTGAAATATTTGATATGTCGCACTTGCCAAATAATGAGGGGAGATCGTAAGCTAAATTCCAGCAAGCAGCCGACATGTTTGCCTCGATAGGCCACATTACACCCCTCGCTCCCCGTGGTTGGTTCGGCGCAAGAGGCTGCTTGCAAGCTTTCCAAGAAAATTCGATGCGGCACCGTGCATGTTGCGGCAACTCGGCTCTTGCCGGAACTGGGGGAATCCGTGATAAAGCGAGGCAGCCAAGGAGTTAGCTGATGATTGCGCGTATCTATCAACCCGCCCGCACCGCAATGTCGTCGGGTGTTGCGAAAACCAAAGACTGGATTCTTGAGTATGGTCCGTCTGAGGCGCGTGAGATCGACCCTTTGATGGGGTGGACTGGATCTGGCGATACGCAAAGCCAAGTGCAGTTGCGGTTTGACAGCAAAGAAGCGGCTTTGGCTTACGCGGAAGAGCATGGCATTCAGGCGCAAGTCAGTGAACCACACAAGCGCAAAGCCAATATCCGGCAGGGTGGGTACGGCGAGAACTTTGCCACGAACCGCCGTGGACCTTGGACGCACTAACGTTGTTGTAAATCGCTGAACGTCCTCAAACCTTCCTTTGGGTATCCGAGGCGGTGTTTCCGGACATTGCATGTTCCAGATTCTCCAAGCCGTTTTAGCCGTTGGCGAAACCGCGGGTGGAACTGAAGCCATTTCAGGCCATTTAGTCCGCACGTGCGTTTCAAGTCGTCCTGGCGACATCCGTTGTTGATCATGAGGTGCCCAAGCGGGCGGAGAAACGATCAGGTCGTTTTGCGACGGTTGTCTGCTGCTTGATAGGATTGTCAGCAGGCGTTTGCGGGAACCCGCAGAAAGCTTGCGCCTTTGACACTTTCGCAGGCGCTTGCCTTGCCGTGAAGTGACATGGTGCATGGTTTTTTGGTGGAGTCATTCCAAGTCGCGCCGTGCATGCCGATGAGAAATATCGTTTGAAATCAAGCTAGGGCGAGGTGCCAGATTGAATGGGTTGCCGGAGTATGATGAACTGCCGGCACGGGTTGAAAGGGTGTTGGCGGCGATGCCGAATTCCGAAGAAGCGTTGGCGTGTTTCCTTGCCATTGCGAAGGCAATAGCGGGGCCGACTGACTACGAGTTGGTATTGGAAAACTTTGCCGACGGGTTGCGAACACTAATACCGCACGACCACCTCGATATCGTACTGTTGCATCCGTCAGGTACGCAGATTTGCTATGAAGCGCGCCTGCACACCACTTGGAGCCACGCGCACAATCCAGCGAAACCTACCGAAACAAGCCCTATACGCGCTGTTTTGCGGGGAGAGTTGCCCTACATCCTGACTGATGATGCATGGGAAGACGACCGCTTTCATTTCGAAGGAGCGGACAGCAAACCGCTTTTCGATGCCAATTTGCGGAGCAGGATCATCGTGCCGATGCGTGTGCAAGGCGAAATCATCGGATCGTTGGCGATATCCAGCCACAAGGTGAATTATTACGATGCGGATCTGGCGGGCTTGACGCAGGGGGCAGCGGACCTGGTTTCGGCCTATCTCTTTGCGCTGGAACGGGGCAAGGAAGCGCGAGACGCAGCGGTGGCCGAAAGCGAAGCCAAGGGGCGGGAAAAGGCGCTGCGCATGGGCGCGCTTCAACTGACGGAAGGTATGGAGCGCGAAAGGCAACGTCTGGGTATGGATCTTCACGACCAGACTCTTGCGGACCTTGCGAGGATTAAGCGGCGTATGTCCAGGTTGGAAGCGGATAAGCAACTCTCGACGCAGGAACTTGCGCTGCTGCAAGACGATCTGGATCACTGCCTGGCCGATGTACGCCACATTGTCGAAGCTATGAAGCCGGGCGTTTTGCAGTTGTTCGGATTTTCTGAGGCGGTGGATGCCCATCTTGAACGCTGCATGAAACACAGTCGCCGTAGCCTTGTCTGGGATGTTGAGGATAGGACCGGAGGGAAAGTGGACAAGCTTCCTGAAACAGTTCGCACAGCGGTGTATCGGATCGTGCAAGAGGCGGTGAACAATGCCTTGAAGCATGCAGATTGTGCGAAGATTTCAGTCACTGTTTCGACACGTGAAAAGTCGATTGATGTATGTGTTGACGACGACGGAAACGGGATCAGCGAGGACGCTGTGAAGTCTGCCAGCGGGATCAATAATATCCGCACTCGGGCTGAACTGATTTCTGCGACGGTCAATTTTGAGAACCGGCACGACGATGCGGGCACGCGTGTGACAATTTCGGTGCCATATGCCGCGGCTTCCTGAAACCCAACGGCTCTTTCGGGGCGTGAATAAGAAAGACATCATATGCGCCTTTTGATTGCGGAAGACGACAAACTGCATCGAGAATTCCTTGAGAGAGTCGCACGGGCGGTTCTGCCGGATGTAGAGGCCGTAACGGTAACTCCGGATGGCAGTGTCGCGCTGGAAGCATTTGAATCCGAGGAGTTCGACAGTGTTATCCTCGACCTACAAATGCCAAATGTTACGGGCGTTGACGCGGCGAAGGCGATTTGGGCGCGCAGCCCTGCTACACGAATTCTGTTTTGGTCAAACTATGCCGAGGAGGCCTACATTCGTGGCGTGACACGGATCGTGCCGCCTGCCGCAGTCTATGGCTATGTTCTGAAAACCGCGCCGGAAGAGCAGCTGAAGCTTGCCATTCAGGGTGTGTTTGTTGCCGAGCAGTGCGTGATTGATCGCGAGGTACGCGGTGTACAACAACGGGCTCATGACCGGTTCTCCAGCTTGACAGATTTGGAATACGAGGCGCTTGTCGACCTGTGCCTCGGGCTGACTGACAAAACGATGGCGGCCCGCCGCAAGGTGTCGTTACGGGGTGCCCAGAGCCGTTTGCAGCATCTCTATCAGAAGCTGGGGCTGGATCGGGGCGACATTCCGCAGGGTGAGTTTGGCCCGAGTTTCAACGCGCGCACCCGCGCAATTTTCCTTGCGCTCAGTCGTGGCATTCTCAACGCTGACACGCTTCGGCGCGAGGAAACCCAGTTTCAGGACTGGTTGGACAAAAACACCTGATTGGCAGGCTTGCGGGAATCCGCAAATCTGATGCGTTGGCCCGCTAAACCTATGCGCGGGGACACGCATACGTCGCACCACCCCTTTTCTAGTTTCGCTCCAAGCATTGGTGCCGCGCGAGAAGGCGCGGTTGGACATGAGAGGGGGCCCAGATGCCATTTGTGAACATTCGCATCGTCAAGCAGGTGATTGAGCGCGATCCAGAAGGGATCAAGGAGAAGGTCACCCAGGATGTAACGCGGTCCCTCAGTGAGGCGGCCGGTATTCCAGCCGAAAACGTTTGGGTGGTGTTTGAAGAAATCGAGGACGTTGACTGGTTCGCTGGCGGCGAACGCGTCAAAGAATTGAGGCAGCAATCATGACCGTAGATGTTTGGGACATCCGGATTGACGCGGTTATCGATGCAGGCGCGTCGCTGACCAAGGTGGCGGATGGTTTCAAGTTTCTGGAGGGGCCGATCTGGCATCCTCGCGAAAAACACCTGACTTTTTCGGATATTCCGGGTGATACGCTATACCGTCTGGATGCCAATGATGCGGTTTCGGTCTTTCGGGCTCCGAGCAACATGGGTAACGGTAATACCTACGATCGTCAGGGCCGGATGTTGACCTGCCAGCACGCCACATCAAGCTTGACGCGAACCGAACCTGATGGATCCCTCCACACTTTGGCGACACACTTCGGTGGCAAAGAACTGAACAGCCCAAATGACGTTGTCGTCCGCAGTGATGGATTGGTGTTTTTCACCGATCCAACCTATGGGCGGATGGACTATTTCGGGGTCGAACGGGAAACTGAACTGGGCGCTCAGGGGGTTTATTGTGTGACGCCTGACGGCAACCACATAAGCCAATTGGCGAGCGACTTTGGTCAGCCCAATGGGCTTTGCTTTTCGTTGGACGAAACGCGTCTTTTTGTGAACGACACGGAAAACAGGCACATCCGAGTTTTTGACATCGACAAATCCGGCAACGCCAGCGGTGGCGACGTTTGGACCGAGGTCGTCAAAGGCGATGGCGAAGGTCATCCGGATGGCATGAAAATCGACAGCACGGGAAATCTCTACTGCACGGGACCGGGTGGCGTTCATGTAATCGCGCCTGATGGCGAGACTTTGGGCGTCATTCGCATGGCGGAGTTTACAGCCAATTTCGCCTGGGGTGGAGAGGATCTCTGCGATCTGTATTTCACGTCATCGACCAGCCTTTATCGAACTCGGGTCAAAACGCCGGGACTGGCGCTGTTCTGAACCATGAAACTTGGTCAGTGGTGTTTATTAATCAGCATCTGCCCACTGGGTGCATGGTCTTCCAGTTGGGCTGCAAAGAAAGGAGAGAAACTTGGCACATGTCATGCCTGATCTGTTCAAGATCGACGTAGCGGGGCACGCGGTGTCCCATGCGCGTTCAGAGATGGTCGCGCGCGGTAAGGTGATTGCGACGGATGAGCCGCCCGAACGGGGTGGAACAGACCTTTATGCCACGCCGCTTGAAACCATGCTGTCGTCTTTTCTTGGCTGCACGAACGTCATCGCCAACTTCGTGGCGGGCTCCATGAAAATGGACGTTAGAGATATGCAATTCGACGTTTGCGGCCACTTCGATACCCGGGGCGTCTTTGGCAAGGCAGAGATCGGAACACCATTTCCCGTGATCGAATTGAGGGTCGTTCTGGACACGGATGCCAACGACGAACAGATTGCAAAGCTCGCAAAAACCGTCGGCGAAAAATGTCCGGTGTCGGTGCTTTTGCGCCGGGCGGGTTGCGAAATACAGGAAAACTGGGTCCGGAAGTGATCTTTGCGGTGCTGATCATTTTTGCTGCGGGTTTCCGCAAAGTCAGGGCGTGATCCCCCGTCCTCGCGGATAGAAAATGAGATTAACCAACTAATAGTGGCGATAAGTATCAGAAGAGTTTCGGCGAGGAGGAGAAAGCCGGAAGTCAGCTGCGTCACATCAATGGTCGGCTGTTTGTCGATCGTGAAGACTACAGAATGACCTTTGGGAGGAACATCGTATGAAACTTGTCAAATCGCTTTGCGCCAGCGCGTTGGTTGCCGTCGCCGCTATGGCAGCGCCGACCACGTCAGTGGCGCAAGAAATCAATCTAAAATATCATGCCTTTACGGGCAAAGGGCCATCAAACCTGGCTACGCGCTGGTTTATGGACGAAGTGGAGAAACGCACCGAAGGAAAGGTGAAATTCACGCGCATTTTTGGTGGCCCGCTTGGCAAGCTTTCCGGCCAGCCGGAAAACATCAAGGTCGGCGCGTTCGATATGGGGGAGTTTTCGCCGGTATATAACCCGGGCTTGTTTCCGCTTGCGAATGTGACGTCGCTTCCATTTATGACTGGCGATCCAATGGCCCATGTTCAGGCCGGACATGAACTCTTTCAGACCGCGACAGTGGAAGCGGAGTTCACGGCGATGAATCAGAAATATCTGTTCCCGGGGCAGTGGGGGTCCATCCAGTTGCTGTCTCATGAACCGATCCGTACAATCGACGATCTGAAAGCCGCAAAGATCCGAGCGCATGGCGGCGCCGCAGAGATACTCAAACAGCTCGACATTACCGTCTATGGCATCCCGTGGGGTGAGTTGCCGGCTGCCGCGGAGCGCAAGGTCGTCACGGCCGCTATCATCGGCGCACCTGCGGATGCCTACGCTTTCGGTTTTGGTGAAATTTTCAGCTATTGGGACGATGTGGATTGGTTCTACTTCCCGATGCCTGTGTCCATCAATCTTGACGCGTGGAATGCGCTTCCGGACGATGTGAAGGCCGTGATCGAAGAGGTGCGTGACGAGACTGTCGTGCAGGCGCGTATCTTGCTCGAAGAAGCAGAGGTAGAAGCCGATGCTGCCCTGCATGAACTGACCGAAGTCGTTAAATTTGACGACGCCGAATGGGCCAAGATGATCGAAGCTCGCGACGCAACCTATAAAAGTTGGGCGGACGCACGCGAAGCGGACGGCTTGCCTGGTCATCAAGTTCTGAATGACTTTTTGATGATTTTGGAAAAGCACGAAGCGAACCAGGGAAGCTGAACCTTTCGGTAGGCTTAGGATTGGGTCCTTAGGAGAAGCGCGCCGCCTGTAGACTTGGGCCATGGGCGGCGCAGCAAAGCCGGAAGTCTGCAAATAGCGTCATACCTGATCTTGGGGGCAGGTGACGTTTTGAGACGGACATTCAAAAGGCGATTTTTTGGGGGAGGGACATCTCGATGGCAGTTTTGACCAGCAATGCCATTTGGTTGCAACGGAAACTGGAGGAGGTCGCCTGTTACGTTTCGGCCTTGGCCGTTGCGACAATGATGACACTTACGATGCTAGAGGTCCTCGCTCGGGCTTTGTTCTCAAAGAGCATGCCCGGGGCCTATGAATATGTCAGCCTGATGTTTGTCTATCTGATTTACCTCGGGCTGGCATATTCGCAAAGGCGAGACGCCCATATAACGGTGGGGATTCTGTATGATTACCTTCCACGCAGCGTTCAGAAGACAACCCAGGCGATCTACCTTTCAGTGGCCTTTTTGTTTTTTGCAGCACTGACCTGGACGAGCGGCGTGTCTGCCTTCAGCAACTACGTCATGGGCGACACTGTTCTGGGGGTCATCGAAGTCAAAACCTGGTGGGCGCGCGCAGGTATTCCTGTCGGACTGGCCTTATTCGCTCTGCGTTTCCTGACCCAACTGATCTGCCTGTTCACAAAAAATGAGCTGCTTGAAGAAGCCGCCGTCAATGACATCGCGGCCTTGGCGCCGGTGGAAGATGAGAAATCCAATGATTGAGTCGCTTCAAATTCCTCTTGTGATCGGACTGGTCGGTTTTTTGATGATCATGCGCGTGCCGGTTGGCATCGCTTTGTTGATATCGGGCGCGGTGGGCTTCGCGCTGATTCGAGGCACAACAATCACACTGGACACGATTGGCGGTCGGCTTTTTGATATCGGATCCGGATACGCGCTGAGTGCTGTGCCTTTGTTCCTTTTGATGGGGCATGTGGCTGCCAAAGCCGGAATCACGCAGGACATTTATCGCGCTACCAGAGCGTGGCTTGGCCACGTGAAGGGAAGTGTGGTGATTGCAACGACTGTTGCGGCGGTAGCATTTGCGGCGTGTTCCGGATCAACCACGTCTTCGACGGCCGTGTTCGGAAGGGTTGCGATCCCTGAGATGTTGAGCTTGAAAGTCAACCGCAAGCTCGCCGCTGGCTGTGTTGCGACAGTGGGGACATTGGCGGGAATGATTCCGCCGAGTATCAATCTGATCGTCTATGGCATTATCGCCCGTGAGTCTGTGCCAAAGCTTTTGATCGCTGGCGTCATCCCGGGCTTGCTGACAGCCTTGGCCTATCTCGTGATGATCTACATTCGTGTCAGCCGGAACCCTGCAATGGCGCCTGCGCTTCCGAAGGCGAGCATCGAAGAACGGATGCAATCTTTGAAAGGTGTTTGGAGCTTCCTGACCTTGGGTGGCGTTGTCATCGGCGGGATTTATGCCGGGATCATCACCCCCACGGAGGCCGGAGCCATTGGCGCAGTGGGCGCATTTCTAATCGCTCTGGTCCGCAAACGGCTGTCTTTTCCGGTATTGAGGGAGGTTTTTCTGGATACCGCTCAAACCACGTCGGTGATTTTCATTATTCTCGTGGGCGCATTGATCTTTTCATCCTATCTCGCAGTCAGCGGTGCGTCCGGAGCGCTTTCCGAATTCATTGTTGGCCTTGATATGTCGATGATGGGGATCGTTTGCCTCTATGTGATCTTGTTGTTGATCCTTGGTTGCATGGTTGATCCGGTTTCTGTGATGTTCCTGACCGTACCAATTTTTGTACCGCCACTTATCGAGTTGGGCGCACACCCGATCTGGCTCGCGATCGTGGTGGTCAAGACTCTCGAGATTGGTCTGATCACGCCGCCGGTCGGATTGAATGCCTTCATACTGAAGGGCGTGGTCCCTTCGTTGTCCCTGAAAGAGATTTTCGGCGGAATTTGGTGGTTCCTTCAGGTTGAAGTGATCACGTTGATCATGATCATGTTCATTCCCGCCATTGCGACATTCCTGCCGGAGTTGGCATTTGCAAAATAATGCGATCCGTAGCGCAGAATGTCCCCCAGTGAACCGCGTTTTCCTGTCGCTCAGGCGGTGATCACGTGGATCGGGCTTCCGGCGGTGTAGGCGACGATCTGGTCGAATATGTCATTGAATTGTTTGTCAATTTCGTCTTCTGTCACGAACCCGATATGTGGGGTTGCGATCAGGTTTGGGTGGGAAAGCAACGGATCGGTGGGATCGGTCAGGGGTTCGGCGTCGAATACGTCGATGGCGGCTTTGCCGGGGCGACCGCTGTTGAGGGCCGAAAGGAGCGCTCCGGGGGCGATGAGGCCGGCGCGGGAGGTGTTCACGAGCAGGGCGCCTTCGGGCATTTGCGCAAGATCACTCTCGGTTACGATCCCGCGGGTGCTGTCGTTCAGGCGGATATGCAGAGATATCGCGTCGCAGTTCGCAAAGAAACTTTCCCGGCTTTCTGCAACTCGACGCCCGTCCGCCTTTGCGCGGGCGCGTCCCGCTTCAGAGGCCCACCAGACCGTCTCCATCCCGAAGGCATCCGCGTAGTCAGCGACGGCCTTTGCGATGCGGCCATAACCATATAGGCCAAGCCGGCGGCCGCGCATGGTTTTGCCAACGCCAGCCTGCCAAGCGCCTGATTTTGCAGACTTCATCTGGTTTGGGAGGTCGCGGAGCCCCATCATCAAGAGTGCCCATGTGAGTTCCGCGGCGGCGTAGTTCACACCTGCGCCCATTGGGATTTTGGAACACAGCAGAACCCCAAGATCGGAGCAGGCCTGCACGTCGATGTGTGGATAAACGCCGCGCTGGCTGATCAGTTTCAGGTTGGGAAGGCGCTCCAACAAAGCACGCGTCACCTTGGTGCGTTCGCGAAACAGAACCAGCGCTTCGGCCTCTGCCAAGCGGTCGGCAAGTTCGGCGATGTCGTCAGTGTGATCGGTCCAGACCGTTACGTCATGGCCCTGTAGTTTTGCAAAGCAGGGCAAACCGCGGAGGGTGTCGAACCAATCGTCGAGTATGTGAATTTTCATGTCTGCATCATGTCTGCAAAACGTCGGTATGACGTCGGTGTCGAATTAGTGGGAAAGCAGCACCGGAATCGGAGTGCGCTTAAACACGCGGGCTGTCATGCCGCCAAGGAAGTCTTCGCGGAACTTGGAGTGCTCATAAGCTCCCATCACGAGAAGGCATGGATCTTTCTCGCGACAATAGGCGATCAGCGCGCGGGCAGGACCCGGCGTCGCCGGAATTTTTTCGCGATCCGCGGTTATTCCGTGCCGTGCCAAGTGGGTCATCAGTTCCTCGGAGGGGCGCGGCGCGTTGGTTTCACCAACGCTGAGGACGGTCACTCTGCCCTGATCCTCTAGCAAGTCCAACGCATCGGACAACGCCCGTGCGGCCGCACGTCCCCCGTCCCAAGCCAACACGGCATGAGAGTGCGTTGCCTTTGCGTCGTGCCCCTGTGGCACAATCAGGACGGGACGTCCGCTCACCAAGGCGATGCGGTCCGGATGAAGGAAAACGTGTTCATCCACACCTTCTGACGGCAAGTCTTGACCAATGACCACGAGGTCAAAGGCGCGGGCGGTTTCGGATACGATCGCGTCTACGCGACCTGTTTCACGACGGAAGTGAAGGCGGTCTCCGAGCGACAGGTCATCTTTCACCGAGTTGAACCGGGCCTCGATTTCGTCAAGGAAATCAGAGCTGGCCTGTGCGATGATTTCGCGGGCGCGGTCCGGAACCCACATGCCGCGCGTGTTGATGACATCGTGACCGGAGTGCGCGAGCAGTACAGTCACGTGGGTATCGTCATTTGCCAGTGCCGCGGCGTATCTGAGCGCGGAAAGGGAGCCTTCCGATCCGTTGAAGGCAACGAGAATGTTCTTGAGGCTCATGGTGTCTCCTCCCCGTCCCAGACAGTGCGTGGGACATAGATGTTTCCGTCCGCGAGTTTGCGCGCAGTGCGCACGAGACCAGCGGCATTCAGATCAAAACCGTCGTCGGTGGAAAAATCCACCAAAACGTCGATTGTGCCTGAAGCGTGTTCCAAAACGACTTCTGCAGGACTGTCGGCGGGCCGCTCGAGCAGGCCATCCGACACAGTGCCCGGTGTCAGCGCGCAGGATGCAATGCACTGTGCTCCGGTTACCGCCATTGAAGGGTGGGTTTTCCATGGCATGAAGTAGCGCGTCGCAATCGTCCCGCCATTCTTTGCCGGTGCCAGAAAGGCAAACTTGGGAGTCACGGATTTGGTCACATCGCCCATACCCATGGCTGCGCCTGCCTGAAGACGTATGGCTTCCATCCGGGCAAAGAACTCAGTGTTCGCGTCAAGCTCCTCGGCGCTCTCATATCCGGTCAGGCCAAAATCCCCGGCGCGGGCGAGCACCACCGGCATGGCCACATCCATGCACGTGACTTCGATTCCATCAAATGTGTCGCGCAGGTTGCCTGTGGGCAGCAGAGCGCCGGTGGCCGAGCCAACGACCCCCATGAATTTTAGCTGGACAGGAGCGGCCTGCCCGGGCACGCCCGCGATTGCGGCGGTCCCTTCATAGGTCAACGCGCCACCAGGGGTCGCAACGTTGGCAACGACCTGTGCGCCTGTATTTGTGGCGCGGATCCTGATTTCGGTTGTGTCACCCGACGGGACGACCAGACCCATTTCGATGGCCGCAGGTCCGACGCCGGAAAGGATGTTTCCACACGTCGGTTTGAAGTCCACCAGCTTTTCTTCGACCGAGACCTGCGCGAAGAAATAGTCGATGTCGGCCCAGTCATCGTCGGAAGGGCTCAGCATGGCAACCTTGGTTGTCACGGCCGCGCCGCCGCCTATGCCGTCGATGTTGAGGGGGTGTCCGGCACCGACGGCGGATATCAGGACTTCGGCGAGCTGATCGAGATCCTTGGGCAGGTCTGCTCGGTTGAAGTAGGGGCCGCGGGATGTGCCACCACGCATGAAGACGTAAGGAATAGCTGTTTGGGATTTGCTCATATCAGTTGCCTCCGAGCGGCCACGGCAGGTCGACTGCGGATTGCAGCAGGCCGGGTGGGAAGTCGCGGTTCAGGATGCCCGCCATGAAGCACATCAGGCCGATGCCGCAGGCAGTGAGGATGAGGGTTTTGGGCCAGCTTGCTTGCGCCCTGACGCGGAAGAAGGCGACCAGAAAGGCGACGAGCGCGAGGATGAAGCCGACCACTGCGGTTCCCGCAATCAAGGCGGCAAACCACGCCAATGTGGACCACAGGCCGTAGGGCGCGTCGGCGTCTTCACCTGCGACTTCCTTGTCGGCAAAGATGCTGTCGCCTTCGGGGCGGCGCATCATTTGTACCATCAGGATCAGGCAGCAGAGCAGCGAGAAGCCTCCGACTACAAGGGGGATTACCTTGTCGGTCATATTGTAGTCGGGGATCATGTTGGCGTTGATCAACGCGGCCACGAGGTAGGCGATGATCACCATCAGGAAAACAATTGGCGCGCGTTTGGAACCGGATTGAACCTCGCCTTCGGCCATGATGGATTTGGCCTGACGAATGCCGATGACCACCGACAAGACTGTGATGATGATCAGCACGATCACGATGGGCGAGAAGATATACTCGATGCCCGCATCAAAGCTCTTGCGGAACCGGAAAGACGCGATCTGGAACGCCTGGTTGGTGAATTTCTCGACCGGATTGGACAGGACGAACCCGATCAGGAACGCGGGGCGCGACCAGTCGAAGCGACGTAGGAAGATGCCGATGAGGCCGATCACGAAGAGGGCCAGTAGGTCTTCGAAGTTCTGGCCGGACTGGAAGGCAGCGAAGCTGATCAGCATGAACAGGAACGGCGCCAGATAGGTGAAACGGATGGTGGTCAGCTTTGCGATACCGCCTGAGGCTGCGATGCACAGCAACGTTCCCACCACGTTGGCCAATGCGAGCAGCCAGACGATGGAATAGGTGATGTCGAGGTTGTTCTTGAGCATGCCCGGGCCAACTTCGATGTCGCCGGAGCCAAGAAGCGCGACTGCGCCGATGAAAATGGCCATGGAGCCGGAACCGGGGATGCCGAAGAGAAGGGTGGGGACCAGGCCGCCCCCTTCCTTGGCGTTGTTGGAGCTCTCCGGCCCGATCACGCCGCGCACTTCGCCTTTGCCGAAATTGGATTTGTCCTTGGTGGATTGCACCGAATGGCCGTAGGCGATCCAGTCCACAACCGAGCCACCGAGACCGGGGATGATGCCCACGGTCACGCCGATCAGGGAACAGCGGACCGACAGCCATTTGTTGGCGAACCAGTCTTTGATGCCATCCATCCAGCCGGCACCCAAGCTTGCGCCTTTGGCGATTGCACGGTCCTGCCGGAGCAGCGACACGATTTCCGGCACCGCAAAGATACCGAGGCCGACAATGACGAGCTTCAGCCCGTCCGTAAGATAGGGGATGTCATAAGTGGACATGCGCAGGCTGCCACCAGCGTCCGCCTCGCCAATGGTGCCGATCATCAGGCCGAGCCCTGCCGCCGCCAGCCCCTTGAGCGGAATGCGTCCGGCCAAAATCGCCACCATGGAGAGGCCGAGGATGGTAATCATCAGCATCTCGGGCAGTCCGAAGGCCAGCACGATCGGGCGCGCGACGAGAATGAAAACGGTCAGGAAGGCTGCGCCGACCAGCCCGCCGAAAAGCGATGAGGCAAAAGCCGCAGAGAGCGCTCGTGCGGCTTCGCCTTTCTTGGCCAGCGGGAAGCCGTCCAGAACAGTGGCCTGCGAAGCGGAACTTCCTGGTATGCCCATCAGCACGGAGGCGAAAGTGTCGGAGGTCGGCACCACTGCGACCATACCGATCATGAGGGCGAGACCGTACACGGGTTCCATCCCGAACATGAAAGGCAGCAGGAGCGACAAGCCTGCGATCCCACCAAGGCCAGGGAAAACGCCGACGGCGAGGCCCATGACGACGCCGAGCACCAGATAGCCCAGAACAACAGGTTGCAGGATCAGAGCCCACGCGTCAGAGAGCGCGGGAAGAGCTGTGGCGAAAGCCTCCATCGGAGCCGCCTTTCTTTGGAAAAATCAGGGAAGAGGGGACGGCCCAAGAGGGGTTGGGGCCGTCCCTGTCGGCGTGGGCTTACTTGAGCTCGACGCCGTAGTCTTCTTTGAGCCAGTTCACGACATAGGACTTGGCGCTGTCGGGAACATTGGTGGCTGTACCGAGTGCGGATTGCGCACCTGCGCCGGTAAAGACGGAGTATTTACCGACGCGTTTGGAGGAGATCTCCGGGAAGTCGGCGCGGGCCACCACGTCTTCAAACGCTTTGGTGTACGTGTCGATCACATCCTGCGGCGTGCCAGCGGGCAGGAAGGCCAGTTTCTGAACCGGGAAACCTGCAACGAAGAAGGCTTTCCATGCGTCCCATTGCTCGCCGGAGGTTTCACAGCCATCGGTTGCTTCGCACACCTCTTTGAAGGTTGCGATTTCCGGGAAAGTCGGGTCGCGCACGATGTTGCCATCCGCATCCAGAGAGCCCCAGGTCATCATCGGCACTGCCTGACCGGCTTCCACCATTTCGGCAGAGCCTTTGAGGTATCCGGAGGAGGTCTGATAGTCGATGGTGGCTTCGCCGCGCTCAAACATCAGGCGGCCGTCGCCGCGACCCTTGATGCCGAAAACAGGCTCGACGTTCATGCCCAGCATTTTCCACGCCAGAAGCGGCACGAGGTCCAAACGGGTGGCCCCCTGCGACCCGTAGATGAAGTCGACGTCCTGCAACATGTTGGCGGAGCCGTCGAACTTGGCGCCATCCTCGGCGTTCAAATATGCAACACCGCCTGTGCCGGATGCCATGACCGGGTTCCAGTCGTTGTATTCATAGCGGACACGGGGATCACCAAGCAGGTAGGGGAACTGGGTGGACCCGGACGTGCCGAAAAGCAGCGTGCCGTCTTTGTGTTTTTCCTTTTGGAACCAGTTTGCGCCTTTGGTCGAGCCTGCGCCCGGCATGAATTTGACGACCACTGTCGGCTGGCCCGGAAGGGCTTCGGACAGGAGCGGTGCAAAGAAGTTGGCCCACTTGGCCGATCCGCCGGTTTCAGAGAACGGGATCACCCATTCAATGGTCTTGCCGGAGAAATCGACTTCGGCCGAGGCCGGAAAAGCCAGGCCTGCGGCAGCGATCATACCGGCAACCGCACGGCGGGTGAATTTTGCGATGGTCATTGGTTCCTCCCTTTAGACCAGACATTCGCGCTGTCGTCCTCATCGTCTTTGCGAATGCCAAATTCGGGGATTGATTCCCCTCGTGATCTGCCGATCATGGTAAGCCAACCTTGCGCCAAGCTTGCGGAATCAAAAAATGCGGATCGTGATCGTCGAGGACAATGAAGCGCTGGCCAATGCGATTGCTTACCGGCTGAGGGATCGCGGGCATGCAGCAGATGTGCTCAATGACGGGGCAAGTGCTGACCGGTTTCTGGCACAGGAAGGCGCTGACCTGGTCGTGTTGGACATCAATCTCCCTGAAAAATCCGGGCTCGATGTGTTGCGCGCTATGCGGCTGCGCGACGACGGTACGCCTGTTATTCTGCTGACCGCTCGGGGGGAGCTGAGTGACCGGATCACGGGATTGGACACAGGCGCGGACGATTATCTCGTAAAGCCGTTCGAAATGGACGAGCTTGAAGCGCGTATCCGGGCGTTGTCGCGGCGCAAGAACCTTGATTTCGCCAGTCTTGAAACCATCGGTCGGCTGGAATTCGATCGCGCCAACCGAAAGGTGAGCGCGGCAGGTGTGGCGCTGGACGTTCCGAGAAAGGAGGCCGCAGTTTTGGAGTGCCTGATCGAGCGGCGCGGCCGAATTGTGTCCAAGGCCCACTTGATCGAGCACGTTTACGGCGTCGGGGCTGAGGTGGAAGACAGTGCAATCGAGCCGCATGTCTCTCGATTGCGCAAACGAATTGCGGACTACGGCCTGTCGATCAAAACTGCCCGCGGTCTGGGCTACATGCTGGAAGTTGTCGGCTGATGCGCCCTGCGGTCCATCTGATGCGACGCGCGTCGCTGCGGGTGCGCCTATTGGTGGTGATCCTGACCCCTCTGTTGGCTATGGGGATTGTTCTGGGCGTTTGGCGTGTTGGCGTCGCCCAACAAACGGCGGAGGAACTGTTCGACCGCAGCCTTCTGGCTGCGGCTCTTGCGATTTCCCGAGATGTGGTTCTGTCCGAGGGTGATGCGATCCTTCCTTCCACGCGTGATCTCATCCGTGATGCCTCTGGCGGCGAGGTTTTTTACCACGCGACCGGTCCGGGCGGAATTTACGTGACGGGTTACGCCTATCCTCCAGTAAACCCCGACAGCCGTGCGACCAGCTTGTTTGACCCTCGTTTCTTTGAGGCGCGGTATCGTGGCGAGGATGTGCGTGTCTTACAGGTTGCAGAGCGGATCACGATTGAAAACCTTACTGGGGATGCCACGGTAACTGTCTGGCAGCGTATCGCGGACAGAGACGCGTTCGTGCGTGAGTTGGTGATCCGGTCGGCAGCCTTGATTGGCGGGTTGCTTACGACTCTTGTGTTGGTGGTTTGGTTTGGCGTGAAGCTGGGTTTGCGGCCGCTCACGGATTTGCAGGACGCGATTTCGATCCGATCCCCCAATGATCTGAGCCGGATCAAGCGCGTGGTGCCCGCCGAGACGCGCGGTATTGTTCGGACGCTCAACCAGCTGTTTGGGCAGGTCGAAAGCAGTATCAAAGCGCATCAGGACTTTATCTCCGATGCGGCCCATCAGCTGCGCAATCCGGCTGCTGCGGTTCAATCGATGGCTGAAGCGGTGCGGGATGCCCCCAACGAGGCAGAGCGAGAACGGCGCACGGATGAAATGGTGGCGGCTGCGCGATCCTCCGCGCGGGTGGCAGATCAGCTGCTTTCACTGGAGCGCCTGCGTCACATTTCGGACGATGGACATCAGGAGCAGTTTGATCTGACAGAACACGTGCAGACGATCTGTGCCGAGGCTGCGCCGGAAATCCTGTCCCGAGGCGTTGAGTTCGAGTTGATCCTGCCGGAGCATCCGGTGCCGGTGCGTGGCGACAGGGTATTCATCGGCGAGGCGATCAAAAATCTGATCGACAATGCGTTGAAACACGGCGGGCCGGACTTGGCGTCTGTTCTGGTCGAAATGCAGGCATCGCAAGACGTTGTCAGCGTTTCCGTCAGGGATGACGGTCGCGGATTGTCACCTTCGGATCGTGAAGTGGCGCTGGGACGTTTTTCGCAGGTTTCTTCGAACGATGGCAGTGGTTTGGGGCTGGCGATCGCGGTGTCGGTTGCAGAGCGTCAAGGTGGAGCCTTGTCGATTGATGATGTGGCAGAGGGCGCGAGCCTGACACTGAGTCTCCGACGTGAAAAAGTCGCGCGGGCGTGAACCCGCACGACCCTTAGTTTTCGTGATTGAAAAACCTTATTGGGACAGGCGTTTGCGCTGGGCGTCACGGATCAAGGCGGTCAGGCGGAAGAAGCCGTGCGCCATTTTTGTGAAAGGCGTGAGCAGGAAGAATGTGAGCACGGCCCCCAGGTGAATTGCCAGCAGTGCCGGCATCGCAGGGGTGCTGCCAAGAGCATAAAGCGCCAGACCTGAGAGCCCGACAAAGCCTAGTAGCGTGATGAACGCGATGTCGCCGCCGAAAGCTTTGACATCGCCGACGTGACGGTCCGATTTAAGTTTCAGGGCGACCATCCCTGCGCAGCCAAAGGTCAACAGGAGACCTCCGGAGATACCAAGCAGCTTCGGCAGAGAAAACAATGCGTAGGGCGCGGGCATGTCGAAGACATAGTGCAGCACAGTGGCCGATGAGGTCGAGGCGAAGCACAACAGGAACCCATACATGATGGCCTGATGCACGTGGCGACGGCCCTGGCTGAAACGGTCTTCGTCTTCGAAGTTGCAGCCTTCCCCGTGACCAGCTGCAAGATCTTGCATCCTGGCGGCCCGTCCGAAAGCGCCTGTGATATCCGCAAGTGTGAGGCGTTGGCCACCTACGTCGCGCCAATACCTGCGCAGACCGATGACGATGCTGACGAGGGGCAGGAGGAAGGCCGGCGCGAAGATTGCGACCATGGCGTTGTGGGACAGGACTGCGTAGAAGCCTTCGCCCCCCGCCGAGCCGAGGGCTTTGATGGCTGCAAAGAGAAGGGCGAACCCGAGGACCAGCGCCAATGCGATTGCGGCACCGTGGGTGTTGAAACGACGGGCCAGCGGCTGCGGCCAAGCATAGGTTTCCCAGCTGTCGCGGCGCACTTCGGCCAATGCCGCAGGAAGGTTCAGGTCAAACTCGTGCGGGGCGGTGTATTGGCACGCATAGTAGCAACCCCGGCAGTTGTGGCAGAGGTTTGCCAGCTGCGTGATGTCACCGTCGCTGAAGGACCGGTTGGCGTGCAGGGAGGGAAAGACCGAACAATAGCCCTCGCAATAGCGGCAGGCGTTGCAGATTTCGGCCTGACGGCGGGCTTCCTGAATTAGATCAACTTGCATGGGCGGCGGCCTCCCGGCCTGCGATGCGTCCGAAGACGGTTCCGATGGTCATGCCGTAACCGGCGAGATAGCCCTGTCCGAGAATGGATCCGGCCATGGTTTCTCCGGCGGCCCACAGGTTTTTGACGGGGCCGTTGGCGGTGCTGCACTGGGCGTTTTCGTCGACTTTGAGGCCGAGGTAGGTGAAGGTCACACCGGTGCGCAACGAGTACCCGTAAAACGGGGGCTCGGTGATCGGGCGGGCCCAGTTGGTTTTGGGCGGCGTCAGGCCGGAGGTGGCGACGCCGTCGAGTTCGGTCGGATGGAAACCGGACGTGTCACCGCAGGCGTCATTGAAGGTATCGACTGTGGCTTTGAGTTTGGAGCCGTCAATTCCCATCAGTTCTGCGAGATCTTCGAGGGTGTCAGCTTTGAGCGGCGGGAAAACCGAGGGCATAAAAAGGTCGATGGATTTGCTGTCGATCACCACATGGCCGACCTGATCGGGTTGTGCGGCCACGAGTCTGCCCCATATGGCATAACGCTTTGGCCAGACATCTTCGCCCTCGTCATAAAAGCGCTCGGCCTCTTTGTTGACAACGATCGAGAAAGGTACGCAGTCAAGGCGCGTTACAATGCCTCCGTCAAACTTGGGAGCGCGGCCGTCGATGGCGACAGCGTGACACTGGTCCGCGTCACCCACCTGATTGATGCCTTGTTCCAGAAGGTCGGCCAGCACGACCCCTCGGTTGTAGGGTGTGCCACGGATCAGGAAGTTCTTGGCTGCGGGACCCCAAGCACGGGTGAGCCAGTCGGTGTCGGCCTGAAACCCGCCGGATGCGACGACGACCGATTTGGGGCTGATGCGGTGCGGTTGGCCTTCGTGGGTGTAGTCGACCCATGCGATGCGGTCGCCATCGAGTTCCAGATGGGTCACTGCCGCCTCGTACAACACATCCACGCCGAGCTTCTCGGCGGTTCGGTAGTAAGCGTTCACCAAGCTTTTGCCACCGCCCATGAAAAAGGCGTTTGTGCGCGCCAGAGAGAGTGTGCCGGACAGGCTGGGCTGGAAACGCACGCCGTGTTCTTCCATCCAAGGAAGGCATTCTTCGGACGTGCGAATGGCCAATCGAGCGAGGGTTTCGTCGGTCTTGCCCTTGGTGACCTTCATCAGGTCGTCGAAGTACTCGTCCTCAGAGTAGCTGTCTACGAGAGGGCCGAGAGGGGCGCTGTGCATACAGCGGAAATTGCGGGTGTGCCGCGAGTTCCCCCCGCGATATGCCTTTGGCGCGGTTTCCAGAATAAGAACTTTGGCACCGGCCTCGGCGGCTGTCATGGCTGCGCAAAGGGCTGCGTTTCCGCCGCCTATCACAGCGATATCATATTGCGTCATGGCTTGTTTCCTTGGCTGTTTCCTGGGTACGCCTGCTATGTTGATTTGACAAATGTCTGATTGTGGAGGATTGATGCGCCATGAGCATCAATTATGATTTCGGCGATCTGGAAGCGTTTCTCGCCGTGAAGGAAACCGGGTCGTTCCACGCCGCCTCCGAGCGTCTTAATCTCTCTCAGTCTGCCGTGACGCGGCGTATCCAGAAGTTGGAAGAGGCGTTGGACAGCCAACTCTTCGAACGCACCACACGCGCCGTAAAACCCACGCTTGCGGCAAAGCGTTTGCAGGCGCGGGCGGAGGCAATTTTGCAGGATGCTGAGGAAACGGCGCGCGCCATGCGGGACGAAAGCGTGGCATTTGCCCATCAACGCAACACCGTAATCACGGTTGCAAGCATTCCGACGGTGATCGGGCGGATTGTGATACCTGCACTCAAGGCGTTCGGGGGGCGTAGGCCATCGGCAAGGATCAGGGTGATCGACGTACCGGCGAATGAGGTTGCGGAAGCCGTCGCAGAGGGTGATGCCGATTTCGGGATCTCGTCTATTCCGGCACTGGATCCGGCGATCGAATTCGACCCGCTTTTTGACGAAAGCATTGTTTTGGCGGTGCCCGCTAAGCACCCGTTGAAAACGAAATCTCAGGTGGACTGGGGGGACTTCCAAAAGGAGGCTCTAATCTTGCCCGCGCGCGGCACGGGCAACCGTTTGCTGATAGATGAGGCGATGGCGCGCGCGCGACAAACGGCGGTTTGGCAAATCGAAGTCGGGCGGACTTCGACCGCGCTTGAGATGGTTCAGGAAGGTCTCGGAGTTGCCCTTGTTCCGGAGTCTGCGGGAAAGGCGGCTGATGTGCATTTCGTACCGTTCGCCGATCAGCGTCTGTCGCGCAGCATAGGTATATTGCGCCGCCATGGTCAGGTTGAAACCGATCTCGTGGCCGGTTTGAAAGCGCACATAAGGCGTGCCGTGGCAGCTATTTAGGTGCCTGCGTGCGTTTGTAGCGGTCATCGGTGAAACGATGACCGCAAGATCCTCACGGGTCAGAAATTCACGCGATCCCCGCCTTTGAGATCCAGAATCTCGCGCGCCTCGTCCGGCGTGGCCACTTCACATCCGAGGTCTTCGACGATGCGGCGTATCTTCGAGACCTGCGCGGCATTACTTTCAGCGAGTTTGCCGCGTGACAGGAAGAGGCTGTCCTCAAGGCCAACACGCAAATTGCCGCCCATTTGGCTGGCGGTGGTGGCCAGTGACATCTGGGCTCCACCTGCGCCGAGTACGGACCAGCGATAGTCGTCGCCAAACAGTCGGTCGGCGGTGCGTTTCATGAAGATCAGGTTGTCGACTTCGGGGCCAATGCCACCAAGAATGCCGAAGATAAACTGGATGAAGATCGGGGCTTTGAAGAGGCCGATGTCCATGCAGAATTTCAGGTTGTACAGATGTCCGACGTCATAGCATTCGTGCTCGAATTTGATGTCGTGCGGAGCCAGTGTATCGGCAGCTTCCTTGATGTCGCGGAAGGTGTTGCGAAAGATATTCTGATCCGAGTTGGCGACGTAGTCTTTTTCCCAGTCGAACTTCCAGTCGTCGTCTTTGTAGCGATTTGCCAAAGGGTGAAACGAAAAGTTCATCGACCCCATGTTCATGGAGCACATTTCCGGCGAGAAGGTTTTTGCCGGAGTGATGCGGTCTTGAATGGAGAGGGTTAGCGAACCGCCGGTGGAGATGTTGAGGACGGCGTCGGTCGCCTGTTTGATGCGCGGCAGGAAGGGAGCAAAGTCGTTTGGGTCTACCGAAGGCGCACCGGTTTCGTTGTCGCGAGCATGCAGATGGAGGATGGAAGCCCCGGCCTCGGCAGCGTCCATCGCCTGTTGGGCAATGTCGTCATAGGTGTAAGGCAACGCATCGGACATCGTGGGGGTATGAATTGCGCCGGTTATTGCGCAGGTGATGATGGTTTTTTGCTTGGCCATTGGGGCGGCTCCTTAGTGTCAGTTGCGTTTGGTGACGCGATAGCCGAGGGGAAATATCTGGAGTTCGAAGCGGCTGCGGATCAGACCCCAAATGCCTTTGGGGGCCTTGAGCATGACCACAATCGCCACAACGCCGAGAACGATCAGGTAGGTGGTGCCAAGGTCGGCCAGCGTTTCTCGCAGCAGGAAGAAGACAAGAGTGCCTATGATCGGACCTTCGATGGTGCCGATGCCCCCGATCACGACGATAAAGATCACAAAAGCGGTCCAGTCGTTCACGGAGAACGCGGCATCCGGCGAGATGCGCAACTTCTGTAGGAAGATCAAAGCGCCGATCATGGCTGTGAAGGCCGAGGTCACGACGTAGACGATGAATTTTGTGCGCCATATGTCGATACCAAGGCTGCTGGCCGCCATTTCGTTGTCGCGGATCGCAGTTAGGGCAAGCCCTTTGCGGGAGCGCAGGAACAGGTAGACCGCGGAGATCACAAGCACTGCGGCGCCAAGTGCCAGCCAGTAGGAAAGGCTTTCGCGCATGGCGCGTTTGGATGCCAACGACTTTACGATCGCCACTGGCAGAGAGGAACCGGAGCCGCCGCCAAGTGCAGAGACCTGTGCAAAGCCAAGCCGGAAGACTTCGGCGATGACCCAGGTGCCAATGGCAAAGTAAGCGCCACGCAGACGAAAGATCAGCACGGCGACCGGAATGGAGATCAGAGCGCCCAGAATGCCCGCGAGTGCGATTGCGGCAAGCGGATGCAGCCCGCCGAACATGGTTAGGGCAAAGAGCATGTAACCGCCAAAGCCGACGTAGGCCTGTTGGCCGACCGATACCAGACCGGCATATCCGGCCATGAGATTCCAGAGCGTGGCCAGCGACAGATACAGGAAGAGTTCTCCCATCAGGCGCATGTCGGCGCGACCGGCCCACCAGGGCGCGGCGATCAAGACAACCAGAGTGACTGCGCCGAGAATGGCCGCGATGCGGGCGGCTTGTGAGGATCGGGTTACGGAATAGGGGGTGGTGTTCATGCTGAAATCCTCGGGAAGAGGCCGTTGGGGCGTACGGCGAGAATGATCAGGAAGGCGATGTGGCCTGCGAGAATTTGCCAGCCGGGATCGATTTTCGCTCCGATCGTTTGGGCCACGCCGAGGATGACGCCACCGGCCAAAGTGCCCCAAAGATTGCCCAGCCCGCCAATGATGACGGCTTCGAAGCCGAAGATCAGGCGGCCGCCGCCGATTGAGGGATCGAAGCTTGTGCGGATGCCCAGAAGGATGCCTGCAACCGCCGTGACAGCCAGGGCAAGGGCCATAGCGAGACCGAATATGTGGCGTTTGTTTAAGCCCATCAGTTGCGCGATGTCCTGATTGTCGGACACAGCACGGAAGGCGCGACCGAGAGCGGTGTGGTAAAACACCCATTGCAGCCCCCAGATCACGGCAATCGCAATGGCAAAGGTCACGGCAGGCAACACGCCGAGGGTGAGGCCGCCGACGGCGAAGCTGGCGGTTTCCAGTCCTCCGGCCGAGAGTTTTTGCGGGTCGGCAGTGTAGCCTTCGAGAAGGGCATTCTGAATGATAACGCTGAGGCCGAATGTGACCAGAAGCGGCGGCAACAGATCATCACCGAGCGTCTGGTTGAGCAGTCCGCGTTGCAGGACGTAGCCGATGAGGGCCATGGCCGGTACGACGATGGCGAGCGCCATCAGCGGGTGCAGTCCCGTGGCCGTGGTCACGGTCAGGCCGAGGTACGCGCCGAGTACGATGAGATCGCCGTGCGCGATATTAACGAGTCGCATGACGCCGAAAATCAGCGACAAACCAGCCGCGAAGAGGGCATAGAGACCGCCCAGAAGCGTGCCTTGCACGATTGCGTTCAGCCAATCCATATTATTCGATCCCGAAATAGGCGCGGGAAATTTCCTCGCGCGAAACTGTGTCAGATGCGCCTTCGAGCGAGACGCGGCCTTCTTGGAGGCAGTAGACCCTTGAGGAGACTTTCAGCGCCTGTGCGATGTCTTGCTCTACAATGATGGCGCTCATGCCTTCGCCGATGATGCCGGGCAGAGCGCGGTAGATGTCTTTGATGATGACCGGTGCTAGGCCGAGGCTGATCTCGTCAAAAAGGATAAGATCGGGGTTGGACATCAGGGCGCGGCCGATGGCGACCATTTGTTGCTGGCCTCCCGACAGCGATGTGGACTGCTGGTCCTTGCGTTCTTCCAGAATGGGGAAGAGTTTGTAGACCGCCTGCAAATCCCATGGGCCCTTACGCCCGACTTGCGCGCCGATCATCAGGTTTTCCTTTACCGACAAGGAGGGAAAGAGCTGGCGACCTTCCGGCACCATGGCGATACCGCGTGTGGCGATTTCGTCTGCGCGCAGTCCACCGATGTCGGCACCCGCATGCAGTATCTGGTTCGCGCCGTTTTTCAGCAGTCCGGTGATGGAGCGCATCAGCGTTGTTTTGCCCGCTCCGTTGGCTCCGATGATGGCGAGAATCTCGCCGGCGTCGATGTGCATGTCTACGCCGTAGAGAGCTTGAAAGTCGCCGTAGTGGGCGTTTAGCCCGTTCATAATGAGAATGGTCTCAGGCATCGGCTTCGATCCCCAGATAGATTTCTTTGACCTGCGGGCTTTCCATGATGTCCTTTGGAGGGCCTTCGGCGATCAGCTTGCCGAAATCCACTACGATCAGGCGATCGACCACCGAGAGCAGCGCGTGTACGACATGTTCGATCCAGATGATGGTTACGCCACCGGCGTGAATGTCCTTGATCGTTTTTATGAGCGACTGGCATTCCGCCTCGGTCAAACCACCTGCGATTTCATCGAGCAGCAAGAGTTTGGGGGTGGTGCAAAGAGCGCGGGTCAACTCAAGGCGCTTGCGTTCCAGCAAGGTCAAACTTCCGGCCAGCACATTGGCCTTGGACATCAGCCCGGTTTGATCGAGCACGTCGAGACAGAGCGTTTCCGCAGCATGGCCGTGCAGTCCCGCAGACTGTGTGGCGGCGATCATCGCGTTTTCAAAGACAGTCATGCCGGAAAACGGTTGCGGCACCTGAAAGCTGCGCGCAATGCCGGAGTGGCTGCGTCTGGCGGCGCTCCAATTGGTGATGTCTTTGCCGTCAAAGTGGATCGATCCGCCATTTGGTTTGAGCGTGCCAGTGATCAGATTGAACATTGACGTTTTGCCAGCCCCGTTAGGGCCCAGCACACCCAATGCATCGCCGGGCATGACTTCGTAACTTTGATTGTCGGCCACAGTGACCGCGCCGAACGCTTTTTGCAGGTTGGTGAGTTTGAGGAGTGGTGTCATTGTCTGCTCTTTTGATGTGCGCGGCACCGAGGGACCTTGGCGCCGCGCGACGGAAGTGCTTGGGAATATCAGCCAAGCAGCTTCAGATCGGCCGTGACCGGAATTTCCGGAGCATTGGCATTGGCGACCACCTGCAACTCGAAGGCATCTCCCGCCTTCTGCCACTGGCCGGCCACAAGCGGTGTTTTGGTGACGTTGTTGATCGGGCCGTTAGCCCAGTTCACGGGGCCAACAATTGTGTCGAGATTGGTGCCGGCGATGGCGGCAACGATCGCTTCCGGATCTTCAAGATCTTCGGCGCGTTTCACGACGTCCGCGACCACTTCGAACAGGGCGTGTTTGAACCCGATGGGCTGGGTCCATGGGCGACCGCTTTCCGAAGTGTAGCCCATTGCCAGATCCTTGGCTGATGCGCCTGTCAATGAGGAGGCGAACGGGTGGTTGGGGGACCACCAGACCTCGGATGTCAGGCCGTCGCCACGGTCGCCGAGACTTTCTATGACGGACGGGAAGAGAAGGGCTTTGCCAATGGTAACCACTTTGGGATTGAAACCCTGTTGAGCGGCCTGCGCCCAGAAGGTCGCGAAGTCAGGCGGGATCATGTTGCCGGTGACGATTTCGCAGCCGGCGTCCTTGAAGGCAGCTATGTAGTTGGAGAAGTCGTCGGAAAGTGGCTGATAGCGGCCCGGATCGATGAGATCGTAGCCAGCCGCGGCGAGAGGTTTCGGCAGACCCAGTTCCTTGTCGCCCCAGGCGTTGCCGTCGGCGTCGTTGGGGAAAAGTCCACCAACTTTCTTGGCAGCACCCGATTGCCCCCACATGTCGAGAAAAGCGCCGATCACGTCTTCGAGGCCCCAGAAGAAGTGGTAGGTGGAGGCGAAGCCTTCGCCGGGAACGCCGTTGCGGCCAAAGAAGTAAGGCTGCCATGGGCAGTCTGTCGTGATGCAAGGCACTTCGTTGATTTCAGCCTGATCAGAAACGGGGTTCACCGTGTCCGGTGTGGAAGCGGCGACGATAATGTCGACTTCCTCGCCCAGGATCAGGTCGGCCGCGACTTCGGCGGCGCGGTTCGGGTTAGACTGGCTATCCTTCGAGATGATCTCGATATTCCAGTTCTTGCCGTTGTTTTCCAGTCCGGCAGACATGGCGGCTTCGATGCCCTTGAGCACGAAGTCATCGGCTTCGGCAAATCCGGCGAGCGGGCCGGTGCGCGGGCTGACATGCCCCACTTTGAGTGTTGGCGTGGCCGCGTAGGCCCGCGTGGACTTCAGCAAGGCCGGCGTCGCAAGCGCCGCGGTGGCTCCGGCAAGAAATGCGCGGCGTGAGGGTTTTCTGAAAGTCTTCGTCATGTGGTCCTCCCTTGTCCCGGCCTCCCCGCCGGGTGATTTTCAGGTATCCAGAATGGTCTCGAGTTTGGTGAGGTGGCTGGCGACACGCGCCCGCACCGCGTTGGCTTCTTCGTCGGACCAACTGCGGAATCCTTGTCCCGATTTCATGCCGAGGTTTCCCTCGGCTACGAGGGTTTGCAGATAGGGAGACGGACCTTGTCGCGCCTCGATGTCGTGCAGGACGTTTTCGTGAATATCGAGAGTGAGGTCCGTGCCCACGAGATCTGCGTTTTCCAGCGGGCCGAGCACGGCCAGCCGTCTTCCAAAGCTGGATTTGATAACTGTATCAACAGCTTCAGCGTCGCAGATGCCGTTCTCAACCAGACTGACGGCTTCCCTCCAGAGGGCGTGTTGAAGGCGGTTTCCGATAAAGCCAGGTACGTCCTTTTCGACCATCACCGGTGTTTTTGACGCGCCGTGCAGGAGATCAAACATCCTTTGTGCGACGGAAGGATCCGTGTCGGCAGTCTTTATGACTTCTACCAACGGGATCATGTGCGGCGGGTTCCACCAGTGGGTGCCTAGGGCGCGGGATTTCAGGCGCAGGCCTGTCATGATTTCGGTTATGGGCATGACCGACGTGTTGGACGCCAGAATGCAGGTTTCAGAGGCGTGGGCCTCGATCTCGGCAAAGATCGACTGTTTCAGCGCCATTTTCTCAGGCGCCGCCTCGAACACGACAGACGCCGTCGCGACAGCACCTGCTGTGGTAGATTTCACAAAGATACGTGGCAGCGTGCGAGCTGTCTCGGCCGGAGAACAGCCCATAGCTGACAGGCTTTGCGCAACGCGGTCCTTTACGGTCTCGCGGGCGGTGTCAATCGGGTCGGTGATCGTAACAGAATGACCCGCGCGAGCCATGGTCAGTGCAATCCCGTGCCCCATGAGACCGGCGCCGATGACTGCGATGTTTTCTGAGCGTGTCATCAATCAGCCCGCCGTGTAGCCGCCGTCGGCATAAAGGATATGCCCTGTGTAGAAATCGGATGCCTTGGAGGCGAGGAACAGGAGTGGGCCAGCCAGATCCTCGGGTTCGCCAAGGCGGCCTTTGGGCACACGCGCGAGGAAGCCGTTGCGGACCTTTGTTGCCTCGTCGGTGTCTTCGTACATCCAGGCGGTAAGCGGTGACCGGAATACGGTGGGCGCGATGGCATTAACGGTGATGCCCGTCGGGCCGAGTTCGCAGCCCAGTGCCTTTGTGATGCCATCCACTGCGGCTTTAGATGCGCAGTAAGCTGTATAGCCAGCAGGGTGTCCCAGAAGACCGCGTGCCGAGGAAACCAGAACAATTTTCCCGCCGTTGCCCTGCGCTTTCATCTGTCCGGCGGCCGAACGCGCCAGAAGCCAGGATTGCGTGACATTTGCGTCCATCACACCTGTGAAGGTTTCCGGCGCCATGTCGTTGATCAAGGCAACCTTGTTCATACCGGATGCGACAACAAGAATGTCGAGTTGGCCGAAAGCCCGGACTGCCTCCTGCACGAGTGTTTCGCAGGCGGCTTCGTCGCTGGGCCGGACGTTCAGGGCGACAACATCCGCGCCCATTTCACGGCACTCTGCAGTGATATCATCCAGCGCGGACTGGTTGCCTGCGGCAAGAACCAGTTTGCAGCCGGCGCCGGCGAGAATGCGGGCTGCGACCATGCCGAATGCTCCTGAGGCACCGGTGATCAGGGCAACCTGGCCATCAACGTTGAACATGGAGAGAGGGTCGGCCATCACGGTCATCATTTGGTCTCCGGTTGAGCTGCGGGCGGGTAGGGGATCACAACGAGCATCTTGCAGATGTCGTTGCGGCGGTTTTCGATCGTACGCACTTCATCGGGCGGGATTGTGCAGCTGTCGTATTGGCCGAGCACGGTTTCCTGACCTTCGATGATCACGGTCATTTCGCCTTCAAGGACCACATAGACTTTTTCAAAGGGAGTGCTGTCCGGTCCCGCGCCGCCGCCCGGTAGAAACTGGCTGAAGCCAATCCACTGGTTTTGAGGCCCGTTTTCCTCAAAACCCTGAAGGCGTAGGCCATGGCAGCCGAAATGGTTCGGGGCGTCGTATGCTTGCGCATCCTGAAAGCGTTTGACGTGCATTTTGCCTGTCCTTGGAAAAGAGGCCGCCACCGTTGGCGGCGGCCAGTCGGGGTGGAAATCAGAAGTTTTCGCCTGCTTCGATGCGATACTGCTGTCCTTTGTCGATCATCGCCACGAGGCGGATGATGCAGCCGTCGCCGCGATCCCAGTTCCATGGGAAAAAGGCGAATGTGCAGCGCTTGCCGGTGACAGCGTCCAGATCGCCGCCAACGTTTTCGATGCCGAGAATGCCGTTGTTGAACAGGACGTTGTGCACCGGCTCCCATTCCGGAAAATCGTCTTTCCAGTCACGGCCACCGGACCATTCGAAATACTCCTGCTCAAGGTGGGGCATGATCGGGCCGTTGCGCTGTGGGCCGATGGCGGTGGCAAGCGGGTGGTCATTGGCCTGCGTGTCGTGGCCGACGACCTTGATACCTTTTTCGACCATCCACTCTCCCGCGGATTTCACGAGACCGGGGCAGTAGGCGAAATAATCTCCGTCTTCGTACTCCTTGTGCCAACCCGTGTTGATGATCAGCACGTCGCCGGGGCGAATGGCGTGACCGCAGGCCTTTTCCAGATCGTCTGCCGTTATGGGTTCCCATTTTTTCTTCGGGATGCTCACCACGATGCCGGAGCCAAAGAAATGGGGCAAAGGTACTTCGTCGATGAACGGTGTGCCCTGCACGACGTGGGCCGGCGCGTCGATGTGCGTCGTCACGTGCATGGTGGTTGTGATCGTCTGGGACAACACGCCGGATTTGGCCATGTAGTGCTTCCGGTCGATCTGTACGTCTTTGAAGTAAGGCCAGTTCGGGCATTGGAAACCGAAGCGATGGCTCAGGTTGTAGAACTCGATTCCCATGTCGTTGTCAGTGTTCGCCTGGAACTCGATGCCGCGGATTTCAACCATCAGGCATATCTCCTCTGTTCGCCGAAGGGACGGCGTTTCGTTGTTCAAATTGTCAGGGTGGCTCCTCCCACCTGTCCCGCTTAGTGATGCAGATGCATCGCAATGCGGTCAACAAAAAAGTTCACAATGCGGTTGACATGACCCGTATTGCGGTACAGTAATTTGACAGCCGGCGGACAAAAGTGTCGCCGATTTTGACCTGGAGAAGAATTTAAATGACTGAATTAGATGAGAAAAATCAAAAATCTGGAATTCAGGTCATTTCTCGGGCAGCGGCAATCATGCGCGCTTTGAAAGATACGCAAATGGGGTTGAGCCTCGGGCAGATCGCATCGCGGGTCGATTTGCCCCGCTCTACGGTGCAGAGAATCACCAGCGCTTTGATTGAGGAAAACCTGGTGATCAGCGCGCCGCAGGGACGGGGGCTCGTGCTCGGACCGGAGCTTGCGGCTTTGGCGGGGGCTGCGCAGTACAACATCGTGGAGCATTGTCGCTTGTTGTTGACCGAATTGACCCACAAGACGGGCGAGACAACGGACCTTGCGGTTATGCGCGGCATCGGCATGGTGTTTCTGGATCAGGTGCCCGGCACCCATCGTCTCACCACGATTTCTCAAGTCGGGGAAGTCTTTCCGCTAACCACAACGGCAAACGGTAAAGCCTGCCTCGCGGCACTAGAAGAGGGTGAAGCTCTCAAATTGGCCCGCAACGAATGGGATCGAAACGCCGCCAAAGCCGACGAGACGGCCTTTCTGCAGGAGTTGCATGGGGTGAGACAAACGGGGCTGGCTTATGACATGGACGAACACTCGTCGGGAGTCTCCGCGGTTGGCTTTGCATTCTCGGATTGGTCGGGCGACCTGCACGCCATTTCCGTGCCGGTGCCTTCGTCAAGATTTGCCGAACACCGGGATGTAATCGAACAAGCCCTCTTGGAAACGTCGGCAAATATTCAAGCGACCTTCGACTGAGATGTTCGGAGAGCAGGGGGCAAAGAGCCCCCTTTTTTAACGGCCTTTAGACTGTCCGCTGGCCTTGTCGAAAAAATGGACCCGCCCGACGTCGGCCGTTAGCGGGAGGTATTCCCCTTTTTGGGCGGTGGGGGGCGTTTCCGATTTGGCGATGAATTCGGTGCCGTCGTCTGCGATCAGATGAATAAGGACGTGTTCCCCCAAGTGTTCAAGCAGTTCGAGTTTGGCCGAAATAACGGCTTCGGACGGGTCACAGATGCGGAAATGTTCGGGACGGATGCCGATGATTGTGTCGTTGTCAGAGCCTTTTTTCACCTCCGATGAGGCGGTGTCGGCCAAGACAGAGGGGGCAAAGAAGTTCATCTTCGGGCTGCCAATGAACTGCGCGACAAAGGTATTAACCGGATTCTCGTAGAGGGTAATCGGGCTGCCAATCTGTTCTACGCGTCCATCGCGCAGCACAACGATTTTGTCCGCAAGCGTCATGGCTTCGACCTGATCGTGGGTCACGTAAATCATGGTCGCGCCGAGTCGCTCGTGCAAACGAGCGATTTCAAGGCGGGTTTGAACGCGTAAGGCGGCATCAAGGTTTGATAGGGGCTCGTCAAACAGGAATACCTCGGGTTCGCGCACAATCGCGCGCCCGATGGCGACGCGTTGACGCTGGCCGCCAGACAGGGCCTTTGGCGTGCGGTCGAGATAGTCGGTGATGTGCAGGACCTCGGCGGCCTGGCGCACGCGGCGGTCGATTTCGTCTTCCGGAGTTTTTGCCTGCCGCAATCCAAAAGCCATGTTTTTGTAAACATCCATGTGCGGATAGAGCGCGTAAGTCTGGAACACCATGGCAACGCCGCGCTTGGCTGGGGCAACGTCGTTGACCACTTCCTCGCCAATGGCGACTGTGCCGCTTGTGATCTCTTCGAGGCCTGCGATCATGCGAAGCAAAGTGGATTTGCCACAGCCGGAAGGGCCCACAAACACGACAAATTCTCCGTCGGCAATATCGAGGTCGATGCCGTGCATCACTTGAACATCGCCGTAGGATTTTGTGACGCCACGGACGGTTAGACTGGCCATTGTTCTTCGATCCTTTTGATGGCCGAGACAATCCCCGGCACAAAGTCTGAGTAAAGGGCGGGCAGGTCGCCCCAAAGGGCGGACGTAATGGCGAAAACTTCTTCCTGACCTTCTGAGAGAAGCGGTTTCAGGTTTTCCCAATATGGTTCGTGATAAGGGATTGGCATTGTGCCTGAGAGACTGCGGCGTGCGAAAACATACCAGCTTGCGACGCAATCAAAGCCATAGGTCGGTAAAATACCCTGCGACAGGCAAGACGCCAGCGTCGGGCGGATATAGATCGGCATCTTTGACCAGCCGTCCATACAAATGCGTTCCAATTGGTCTGAAATTGCAATGTTGCCAAAGCGGGCGGCGACTTCGCGGGTGTAGGCTTCCTTGTCAAAGGGCAGGTCGAGTGTCAGCCCTGGCAGGATATTCTCAAACTCCCAGCCTTCGAAATGCGGAAGCAGCGAAGGGTCGTGCATTGCGGCATCAAACGTTGTGTGCCCTGCGAGCGCGCCAAGATAGCAAAGACCGGAATGACCGCCGTTAAGGATGCGAATTTTGGCCTCCTCAAAGGGGTCGACATCCGCAACGACCTCTACCCCTGCGCGGGGCAGGTCTGGCATCGGACCTGCGAAGTTGTCTTCGAGAACCCATTGGATGAACGCCTCACCGCTGACCGGGGAAGAGGCGTGGTCGGGGAAGTGTTTGGCGACCTCGGCCGCGAGATGGGCCGCAGCACGTGGAGTGATGCGGTCGACCATAGAATTCGGAAAGCTGGCGTTGGCTTGGACCCAGTTGGCGAGGTCGGCGCGGTCAGTCGCGAAGAGGTAACTTAGGAGGCTACGCTGCAACATCCGTCCGTTGCCGCGAATGTTGTCGCAGCACATAATCGTTATGGGCTGACCGTTGCCACTGGCACGCCTTTGCAGAGCATTGGCGAGGAAACCGTAGACGGATTTTGGATTGCCACCGTTGATCTCGGCCGCAATCACCGGATCGGACAGGTTCAGGACCTCATTGGCATCATCGAGGTAATAGCCGCTTTCGGTCACGGTAATGGTGACCGCATGCACCGACGGGAGATCCAACAGGTTCTCTGCTGCCTCCGCGTTCTTTGACCAGTCTGCGGCGCCAATGTGGGCGCGGACCAGTTGAAAGGTAACTTGGCCTTCGGGCGATGTGGTTTTCAGCACATAGCCGTCACCGCCTTGTTGCATGGTTGCGAAGGCTCCTGCCTCGGAAGCGCGGAGGTTGACGGGCACAATGCCCCAGCGCAGGTCTCCTGTTTCCTGCATGTATGCGTCTACAAAAACGGCCTGATGAGCCCGGTGAAAAGCGCCATACCCGAGATGCACGATACCGGGTTGGCATGCGGAGATGTCGTATGTGCTGCGCGAGAGAGTCGGCGTCATGAGTCGACCCTTTCCTTGCGGACAAGTTCCGCACGTGCGGTTTCGCGGTACTCGGTCGGGGTCATTCCCTTCATCTTAAGGAAATGACGGTTGAAGTTGGCGAGGTTCTGAAAGCCGACATCGTAGCAGATCGTCGAGACCTGATCGTCAGTGGCATAGAGCATCGAGCAGGCGTGGCCGATACGAATGCGGTTCACAAACTCTACAAAGCGGTTACCAGTGACTTTCTGGAAGTTTCGCGAGAAGGCAGCCACGCTCATATTGGCCATGTCGGCGGCTTGATCGAGCGAGATGTCTTCAGTGAAGTTCTGGACGATGTGGTCGACAACATTGCCAATGCGGGCCTGTTTGCTGTTGCCTTCCGGTTGGGTCACGCTTGCGACCGAAAGGACTTTTTTCTCGGCGTGCTCGTTTACCCGAACGAGGAAGCGGATGAAGGCGGCGATGCGTTCGGCGCCACGTGTATTGCGGATGCGCTCAAAGTGGCCGCGCGCAAATGTCGGGTCAAACCCGACAAATTCAATTCCTGATTTGGCCGCGTCCCACATGGCGTTCATTTCGTTGAACTCCGGGAAAGCCTGTGTGAGGGTTTTGACGTTTTCGGGATGGAACTGCACGAGCATGTCGCGGATTTCCACAGGCTCGGGACTGGTGATTTCATCGGTCACCCAATTGTGCGGTAGATTGGGGCCCGTCAAAAAAAGCGCGCCGGGTTTGAAATCGCCAATGTAGTCGCCGACAAAAGCCTTGCCCCGTGTGGCCGTGATCAGATGCAGTTCATATTCCTCGTGGCTGTGCCAGCGGCACAGGTCAGTCGGCCAGCCATGTTCCAGATACCGGATGGTTTCGGTGGCGCGATCGACGTATTCGTATTCTGGCAGGATGATTGACATGGGCTCACATCCTAAGAACGTTGCCGCCATCGACGCTGAGCGTCTGTGCGGTCATATATTGCGATTGATCCGAGGCCAGGAAGACGGCGACGCGGGCGATCTCGTAGGGTTTGCCCATATAGCCGAGCGGAACAGCCTCGCCGACCTCTCGCTTTTTCTGGCCTTTGGCTTTGTTTTCATACTTTGCAAAAAGGCCGTCGACGTGCTCCCACATCGGGGTGTCGATCACCCCGGGGCTTATTGCGTTGACGCGAATTTTGTGTTCGGCGAGCGCCAGTGCCGCGGACTGGGTGTAGCTTATGACCGCGGCCTTTGAGGCGCAGTAGTGGGCAACAAGCGCTTCACCCCGATGGCCTGCCTGACTTGCAAGGTTGATGATCGAGCCGGCCTTGCCAACTTTGACGAGTGTTTGGGCCACGCCCTGCATCACGCCATACATCGCGCGCACATTGAGGCTAAAAAGCCGGTCGTATTGCTCGAGATCAGCTTGAAGTATGCTTCCCATGTCGAAGACGGCAGCATTGTTGAAAAGCACATCAGGGCACTCTTCGGCGATCCATTTCTGACAGGCGGCAAGGCCAAGGTCGGACATAAGGTCGAGCGCGCGATGGTCTGCGTCGGCCTCGCCCATGTAGCTGTCGGAGACATCCGTCGTCATGACCCGCGCTCCGAGCGCGGCGAAATGATCTGCGGCGGCAGACCCGATGCCTCCGTTGGCGCCGGTGACAAGGCAGGTTTTGCCTTTCAGACTGGTGGGGGCTGCATCCTGCGGGATCATTTGACGGCTCCGAATGTCAGACCCTGGACCAGCTGTTTCTGGCAGAACCAACCAAGGACTACGATCGGGCCGACGGCAGCGGTCGACACTGCGGACAGGCGGCCAAAAAAGAGACCTTCGGGCGCTCGGTTGCCTTCGATGAGTTTAGAAAGGGTGGCGGCTTCTGTCGTCGTCAGGCGCACAGTCCAGTAGGCCTCGTTCCAGCAGAATATGAAGCAAAGAAGCGCTGTTGAGGCGACGCCCCCCCAAGCAAGTGGAACAAGGATATCCTTGATCTCGCCCCAGGTGCTGACGCCATCCATTTTGCCGGCTTCGATAATTTCCCGTGGGATTTCCTTGAAGTAGGTGAAGAGCATCCAGATCACGATCGGCAGATTGATCAGGCTCAGCACGAGGATGATCAGGAATTTGGTGTCGTAGATGCCGAGGAAGTTCTTGGTGAGGAAGGTCATCGGGTAAAGCACGGCAGCGGCGGGAAGCATCTTTGTGGAGAGCATCCATACCAGAATGTCCTTGGTAGCTTTGGAGGGATCAAAAGCCATGGCATAGGCTGCTGGTACACCCACAACGAGGGTCAGCGCGGTGGCAAAGGTCGAGGTGATGACCGAGTTGATGGCAAAGCGCCAGTAGTCGTAATTCTCGGTCATATTGAGGTAGTTTTCGAGCGTCGGCTTGAAAACGAATAGGTGTTCCGGCTTCACAGCATCGGCGTCGGTCTTGAAACTGGTGAACACCATCCAGAAGATCGGAAAGAAGAATACCAGAGCGACTGTCCAAGCGAGAACAGGCCAGAAGACTTTGCCGAATTTGGAAGATTGAGCGACGATTGCCATAGTGATTTTTCCTCAGTCCATCAGGCTCTTGCCGACCATTCGCAGCAGGAAGATTGCAACAATGTTGGCCAAGATGACGGCGATGATGCCGGTGGCGCTGGCTGCGCCGATGTTGTTGGTGGCGAATTCGCCGATCAGATAAGGCAGGTTTTTGTTGCCGTTTCCGCGGCTGACGATTTCGATTTCCGCATAAAGGCTCAGATGGAAGATCGCCTGGATCATCACGACGATCGCAATAGGACGCCCCAGATGCGGCAATGTGAGATTGCGGAACATGGACCAGGCATTGGCGCCGTCCAGAATGGCCGCTTCTTTCTGTTGCTGGTCTTCAGATTGAAGCGAAGTCATGAAAATAAGGACGGCGAACGGGGTCCATTGCCACGTGACCATGATGATCACTGCAATTGCAGATGTTTGCGTGGCGCGGAACGAGATTGGTTCGATCTCGGGCCATAACGAAAAGAAACCACCCAAGACAGGGAAGGACTTCAATCCTGCGATCATTTCATTGAGCCCGGCAACGGCGAGGCCGTTCAAACCGAGTACCGGATCGAGGATCATGTTGATCCACAAGACCGCGTTGACCGCTGGCATGACGAAAAAGGGCGAGATGAGCAGCACGCGCACGATGCCGCGACCGGGGAATGACCGGTTGATCAGAACCGCAATTGCAAGGCCAAGCACAACGGTCAGAATGATGACGGAACCGACGATCAGGACACTGTTCTGTACGGCGAACCAGAAGTCCTTGGCTTTGAACAGGACATATTCGTAATTTCCGAAGCCGCGCCAGTTGCTGAGGCTCGGCGTTGTCCATTCCGGACGTCGCAGGCTGTTCAGGACATAGCGAATGAATGAGAAGTAGAGCGTCATACCCAACGGCACCAGCATCCACATCAGCAGCAAAAGGACGGCTGGGGTCTGAAGCAGGCGGGGGAGTGTTCGTTTGGACATGAGGCTGGGGTAATCCGAAGGGGTTTGACCGATAGATCAGGGACCAAATTGACGGGAAAATCAGAGATGAGGGAGAAAGGCCCAACAGAGGGGTGTCAGGCCTTTCCCGGGGAGGAGGGGGTTAGTAGTAACCCGCCTCGGACATGATCGCGTCTGCTGCGGCCTGAGATGCTGCGAGAGCGTCATCAACAGACTTCGCACCGGACAGAGCTGCAGCCATTTCCTGTGCGACAGCGGAGCCGACTTCCGGGAATTCTGGGATCGCGGCGAACTGCACACCTACGTATGGTTTCAGGTCCGTTGCCTCTGGAGCTGCGCTTTCAATGGCCGCCATTTCGGCGCCGGCGAAGGCCGCTGCTGCCTTGAACTCAGGATAGGCGTATGTGGAGGCACGCGTACCGGTCGGCACAGAGCCCCAACCGAATTCAGGGTGCATTGCCACGGCTTTGATGTAGTCCTTGGAGGTTGCCCATTCGATGAACTTCTTGGCTTCATCAGAGTTCGGGGAACCGGCAGGAACCGCCATTGCCCAAGCCCAGAGCCAGTTTGCACCTACTGGGTTGCCCGCGTTCGGCGATTGAGCGTATGCCACACCGTCGACTTCGAGGAAGGAGGCCGCGATTGTGGCATCAATCCACATGCCGCATTTGCCTTCGTTGTAGAGCGCCAGGATTTCGTTGAAGGAGTTGCCTTCGGAGCCCGGAGGACCGTAGTTGCCGAGCAGATCAACATAGAAGTTGATGGCTGCGCGCCATTCGTCGGAGTCGATCGTCGGACGCATGTCCTTGTCAAACCACGCGCCGCCAAATGAGTTTACGACGGTCGTGATGAAGGCCATGTTGTCACCCCAGCCCGGCTTGCCGCGCAAGCAGGCGCCGTAGACACCGGCGTCAGGATTGTGGATTGCCATCGCGGCGGCCTTGATGTTGTCCCAGCTGTCGTTGTCGGCAATCGACACACCCGCTGCGTCTGTAAGGTCCTTGCGGTACATGACCATCGAGCTTTCGCCGTAGAACGGGGCGGCATAAAGAGTGCCTTCGTGGCTCAGGCCATTACGGATCGCGGGCAGCATGTCGTCGATGTCATACTCGGCACCGAACTCCAGAGGTTCGATCCAGCCGGCAGCACCCCAAATGGGCGCTTCCTGCATGCCGATGTTGATGATGTCATACTGGCCGCCACCGGTTGCGGTGTCCGATGTGACTTGCTCTCGCAGAACACCTTCTTCCAGCGAAACCCAGTTCAGCTTTACGCCGGTGTCTGCGGTGTACGCCTCGGCCACTTTCTGCATGTTGATCATGTGACCGTTGTTCACGATCGCGATAGTGAGTTCTTGTGCATGGGCGGTCAGCGCGCTGGCAGCGCACATAGACAGGCCCAGAAAGGTCGTCTTCAGTTTGTTCATAATTTCCTCCCAATCGTTGCCCGGATTTGGACAAGACCCTCTTAGGGTGGCGAAAGCTGACGCCGGGTCGCTAGTATGTTTTTACCATGCCTGTGTACTATTCTGCTAAAAATCGCGCTAAAAATCAAAATACGCAGGGTTTTTGTATCGATTACACGGTCTGCGATTCTTTGGGATCGTATGTTTTGTGCGGCTATCGTGGGGGCGGTAAAAGCTTTCACAAAGAGGGGCGGGCAGGCGCGATTCAAACGTCCTCTCAGGCCTGAAGTGTCGGAGGCATTGCCACGCAACTCGATGGGTAAAGTGCAGAAAACCCAGCTGAGAGCGCAGTTCTAGAGCCGTCGGAGGAGCAGGCGGTCAGTTACTGGAAACGGTGGTCAGAGCCAGAACGACTTCCAGGCCGAGGTCTTTGGTTTCGGTTTCATCCAGCATCAGGTTGAAGTGCAGGTTAACCAACGAGGCAAGTTCGCGGTCAACAACGACGGCGCGCGCAAGAGCGTCGCGAATTGCCACGGACGTTTCGGCGGCTCCGACCTCATGGTGAATGGCCATGGCCGCCACGAGCGTGCTGCGGGCCTGGGCTGGTAGCGCTTGAGGCGCGAGTTGTCGCTGTACGATCCACTCCACGGCTGCTGCTCCCTGATATTCCAGCAGCGCAAGTCCATATGCGCCGATCATTGGACCGTCGCTTTTGGCGTGAAGCCGGACGCCTTCTCGGAAAAAATCGGTCATCCCTTGTTGATCGCTTAGACCGAGCAACAGTACGCGGATCGGTTGGAGGTCCAGTTCGGTCAATATGTTCAGCCGGGATTGAAGTCGCGCCGCGTCGATCTGGAGCGACAGGGCACGGAAGGTCCCGTAATCCAGAAGATCCAGCTCTCGTAGGGCAAGGGTATTCAGGGCCGCATTGTCGTGTCCGAGCAAGGTCGAAAAGTAGGCGGCACGGCTTTCCAATTCTCCGTCGCGCCAGTCCGGCAGCCGTTGCATGATTTCGCGAAGAGCATCGTCCATGTCGCCATCTATGTAGGCGAGGCGTGTCCATTCGCCTGTCAGTGCGTTTTTGGCAAAGAGGACGCGGTCTTCGGGTTTGTTTGCGATACGCCGCCTTGTAGCGCTGTCCACAAGATGGGGAATTTCGTCCATTAAAACTTCGCCGCGAAGAACCTCAACAGGGGTGAACCGGAAAAGATTTTGCGGGGATGGGCGAGCCAGAACGATGTCGCTGCTGTCGATCAGTTTTTCAACAAGTGTGGGAACTGGAGTGTAGCCGTGAAAAGCGCAAGGCAGCGCTGGAGTCGCCAGCAGCAAGGTCGCTAAACATATGGATTTTGCGAGGTTTTTCATGTGTCGCCCAAATCAATCCAATTCTTTTAACAGCCGTACTCACCCTAACCTGAAACGAGAACGGTCGCTGAAAGTCCAGTGCACTATGGGCCAAATACGTTCACGGTGCGAGGCGGGATGAGAGAAAATTTTTCCCTGACACCAGCAATTTACGTGGTAGGGTTCCGAGGTGCGGCCATGTTGGTCGGTATTGAGAGATTTGTTTTTTGGGAGACGGATTATGAAAAGACTGAGCGCTTTGTTGCTGTGTTCGTCCATTTTGGCGACACCGGTTTGGGCCGATGGAGGCGCAGCCGATCCTGAACAGTTTGAAACCCTTTATCCGGGCAAAACCTACTCGCCTTACGCCAAACGCTCGTTCCCGAGCAACGTTTTTTGGGGTGATACCCACGTCCATACGGGTATGTCACTGGACGCTGGCTTGTTTGGTAACACGCTTGGGCCTGAGGATGCCTGGAAACTGGCCAAAGGCGAAGAAATCATTTCTTCAACGGGCTTGCCGGTCAAGCTGGGGCGGCCGCTCGATTGGATGGTTTTGACCGATCACACCGACCTGATGGGTTTTGCGATCGATCTTCAGAACGGTGCACCGAATGTTCTTGCCGAAGAGAAGGGACGCGAGTGGTACGCGGGGTTCCTTGAGGGTGGCGCCGCTGCGGGGGTTGCAGCCGTTGATTTGATCACGTCGTTCACTCAAGGCACACTTCCGGAGAGTTTCCTCACGTCTTACAGCACTGGCGCTCAAGCCTATGACCGCGTTTGGGAACGCATTGTTGATGCAGCAGAAGATGCCAACGAGCCGGGCCACTTCACGGCCTTCATCGGCTTTGAATGGACCTCTGTGCCAAAGGGTTTCAACCTGCACCGGAATGTCATGCTGCGCGATGGTGCCAATTCTGCGTTACAGGTGTCGCCGCCTGTGACACAGGCGCCTTTTGGCGACACCGATCCGTTCTACCTTTGGCAGTGGCTTGAAGATTACGAGGAGCGCACTGGCGGCACCGCGATGGCTTTTGCCCACAACGGCAACCTGTCAAACGGCTGGATGTTCCCGACCGAGGACACATATCATGGTGGCAAGGTGGACGAAGAATACGTCAAGTTGCGCGCCAAATGGGAGCCGCACTACGAGATCACCCAGATCAAGGGGGATGGTGAAGCGCACCCGTATCTGTCTCCGGATGACGAGTTTGCGGACTATGAGAACTGGGATGTTGGCAACCTCGACATCACCGAGTTGAAGACCGACGATATGTTGTCGCGGGAGTACGCGCGTGAGGCGCTGAAACAAGGCTTGCTTCTTGAGCAAAAGCTGGGCGTTAACCCATACAAATTCGGTATCGGCGCTGCGACTGACAGCCATACCGCGCTGGCCACAGCCGAAGAAGAAAACTTCTTTGGCAAGTCCACGTCCGTGGAGCCGAGTGCCACGCGCATGAACCACCCGTTCGTGAAGTCCGACCTTGGCGAAATTGAAGGCTATCGCCTTCTGGCGTCGGGCTATACCGGTGTGTGGGCCAAGAATAACACCCGGCGCGAAATCTTTGACGCGATGAAGCGAAAAGAAACCTATGCGACGACCGGTCCCCGCATGACCGTGCGTTTCTTCGGGGGCTGGGAGTTTGAGGACGACGATTTGCGCTCGCGCGCGCCAGCCTTTATCGGGTACGAGAAAGGCGCTCCGATGGGCGGTGACCTTGGAGCCCAAACGTCCGACGCGCCCAACTTCATGATCATTGCTTTGCGCGATCCGATCGGTGCCAATCTGGACCGTGTTCAGGTTGTCAAAGGCTGGCTTGAGGCCGATGGCACACTGCAAGAAAAGGTCTATGATGTTGCGTGGTCTGGTGATCGCGAACCGGACGCGAATGGAAAAGTGCCTGCGGTTGGCAACACCGTCGATCTTGAGGCGGCAACTTGGACCAACACAATCGGTGCTTCGGAGTTGACCGCAATCTGGACTGACCCGGATTTCGATCCTGCTGAGCGCGCGTTCTATTACGTGCGGGTTCTGGAAATTCCGACCCCGCGCTGGGTGGTATATGACAAGGTTCGCCTTGGTGCCGAAATCCCGGAAGGCGCAGAGCTTATCGGTCAGGAACGCGCCTACACGTCGCCGATCTGGTACACGCCAGAAGGCTGATTGGAGCCAACAACCCAAAAACAAAACGGCCGCGTTGAGCGGCCGTTTTCACGTTTGGGGTGATGTTTCAGAACCCCGATACCCTGTCTATGAACCAGTAGGCCGATACGCCGCCGATGGCGTAGACGCTCAGTATCCAAAGAGGTGTGCCGGGGCGTACCCACGCCACAGCCCATGGGACAAGGCGGCGCAGGATTGTTGCGGTGACCAGAACGGCGGCGACGAAGATCAGTTGGCCAATTTCGACCCCGAGGTTGAACGACAGAAGGGCGAGAGGAATGTCGGTTTGAGGCAAGCCGATGTCACGAAGTGCGCCTGCAAAACCAAAGCCATGTAGCAAACCGAAGGAGAAGGACACGGTCCACGGATAGCGTTCGGACAATCGCATGTCCTGCCCGCCTTTGTGGCGTAGTTCAGACGCGAGGAACATGATCGAAAGGGCAATAACGGCCTCAACCGGAGGCCCCGGGAGCGCGACCCATCCCAAAGTTGCAGCGGCCATCGTGATGGAGTGCGCAACTGTGAATGCAGTAATTGCCCCGACAAGCCGCCAGCGATCAGAGATGAGAAGCAGCAAAGCGAAAACAAACAGCAGATGGTCAAGGCCTTCCAGAATGTGGTCGACCCCGAGCGGAAGGTAGCTTCGGATCACGTCAAACGAAGACGGATCGACCGGCACCTCGAAAGAAGGCTCCAGAGGGGTCAGGCGCTGGGTGTAGACGGTGCCGTCCGGCCCGGGAAACCGTACAAGAACGTCGGTGTTCTGTGCTTCAAGCCCGCGGATCAGGATCTGTCCGCCGGAAAGACCTCCGGCGCAATTGGTCACCCAAGCCGATACCCAAGCTTGGCCGTCAGATGTGGGCGCGGGACCTTCGCGCGTTTCGCAATGTGCGGGCAGGACCGCAAAAATCTCCATCGGTGCGCTCTGCACGTCGGGTTTGCGCCAGAAAACCCGATAGCTGTCAGCGCCGACGAGGCGGATTTCTAGATAGCCCGGTTCCAGTGCGTGAGCGAAGGCCGAGTTCGGGATCAGCCATGTCAGGGCTATAAGCGCGAGAAAGATACGTTTCACGGTCATTGTGTGATTGCGTCCCGCGCGGCCTGATCCGGAAGGACGACATCGTAGCTTGCTCGGAGTTCCTTGAGGATTTCCTCAGTCAGTTCCTGTGCTTTGCCTTCCCGATAATCTGAGATCACGGCGTCCTGTACGGCTGCGAACTCAGGTAGTTCTCCTTGCACGAGTTCGGTGACAAACACGGCGTGATAGCCAAAGCCGGACTGTATGGGGCCGTGCCAGGTTCCAGTTGGGGCGGTCAGCACGGCGTCAAAAACACCGCGGCCGAACATACCGTCGACAGCAGGGCGCGTTGAAAGGCGAATTTCTGCGGGCAGCATGGAGCGTTGACCGATTGAAACAGGGTCAGCGCCGCTATTGAGCGCGGATAAGGCTTCATCGAAAGCTGCCTGATCCTGCTGTTCTGCAAGAAATACTTGCTGGAAAGCCAGTTTCGGCTCCGACGCATACTGCTCACTGTTTTCCTCAAAGTACCCACGCAGGTCGCTCTCCGATGGCGTGAGAGCGCCCGCAGCCGAGGTGATCAGAAAGGTCATTTTCTGGGCCAGCCTCTGCCGGATAACGGCATCATTCTGATCAAGGGAAAGAGACAGAGCTTCTTGAACGAGAATATGTTCACGCACCTTGCTGTCGATCAGAACGGTCAGCTCTTCATCGTTCGGTTGGCGGCGCCAAGTTGTTTGGAATTTTTGCGCCATCTGCGCCATTTCAGCTTCTGATATCTCGATGCGCTTGTCTGAAGTCTCTTCTTTCGCAGCCGGGTTCATCGCGTAAAAAACTACAAAAATTCCGGCGCCGATCAGCAGAAAGTGCAGGAGCGGTTCTTTGAGGAGTCGTGTGATAATGGTCATTTGGGACTTTGGATTGGTCGATGAGAAGTCCCTAAAACCTCAACACAGTCCGACCCATGGCGCAAGTGTCGAGAACGGTCGTTGTGGGGCTGCTTGCCCCAGCGTTTTGTCTGGCGCTCGAGGCCAATTCGCGTATTTACTCCGAACGTCGGAGCGGATTGCACCACGAGGAGGCTCTAACAAGTTGGCGGAAAAAACAGGCACATATCATCACGGCAATTTGTCGGCGGCACTTGTTGCGGCCGGAACGGCGTTTCTGCGTGAGCAGGGCGCAGAGAAACTCTCGTTGCGGGCTGTCGCAGAACGCGTCGGTGTAAGTCGGACCGCGCCATACGCACATTTTCCAGATAAGCGATCGTTGCTTCTTGCAATAAGTGCAGGGGGATTTCGGCAACTGGCCGAAGCGATGGAAAGCCGCCGCACGCCTGACCAGTCTCCGCGGGAACAGGTCCTCTTGTTTGGGGCTGCCTATGTTCAGTTCGCCCTGGATAATGCGAACCTTTACCGATTGATGCTGTCCACTATGACTCCTGGCGCTGATGAGGCAGCCGAGGTTTTTCACTCCGAGTTGAAGCGGGAAGCGACAAAGCCGTATGCCATTTTGAAGGCCGAATTTGAGCGCATGGTCAGTGACCCAAGTCGCGCCGAGGCCTTGTCGCAAGGGGCTTGGGGCATGGTTCACGGACTTGCTTCGCTCGTCGGCGAGGAGTTGATTGTACCGCCGGAAGATGGCGTTGAAGGAATCCTGCGTACTTTTATGAACGCGCAGCAGCGGGTGTGAGACTGCGCCGCCAGTAGGCGACGCAAGTTGGTTCAAATCAGGATTTCCACGTCAGTGGTCGCATAGGCTACGCAGGAGTGCACCCACCCAAACCGCCGATCGGACTGGCGCAACTTCGCTTCCGAAGGATTGAAAACCTCGCCAGAAAGAACTTTGATACGACAGAGGCTGCACTCACCAGAACGACAGGCATTCTCGATTTGGTAGCCGGCCTTCTCAAGGGCGTTTAGAAGTGGCTCGCCAGCTTTTGTTTCAAAGCTTCCGTGTCCTTTGACCGTGACTGTCACCGGATGCTCCGCTGAGAGGCCAACCGGCCATCCCGATCGAGATGTTGGATCAACCGGAGGGCCGTTTGCTTCTATGTGCAGGCGTTTGTCCGGGAACCCCATGTCCCGCAGCATGGCTGCACAGGCTTCGTTCATTGCCGGAGGTCCACAGAGGTAAACCGTTTTGCCAGACATGTCGCCGCACAACTCGGTCATAAATGCAGCATCTATGAAACCCGTCCGGCCTTTGAAGCCTTCCTGCGGTTCGGAAATCACGTTGGTAACCGTCAGAAAATCGTTGGCTTGCTGGAGCTCTTGAAGCTCCGTTTCAAAGATGATGTCGTCCGGGGACCGCGATCCGTAAATCAAGTGGAACTTGGCGCCTGTCTGACGTGCAGCGAGGTCGCGGATCATACTTATTGCGGGGGCAACTCCGGAGCCCCCCGCCAAAAACACCAAGTCCTTTCCATGATGGATCGGGTTTACAAAGAAAGATCCCATTGGGCCGGAAGAGGATATTTTCGCACCAATCTGAAGGCCTTCGACAAGCCAAGGGCTGACGAAGCCCCCGGGCAGTTTGCGAACTGTGATGTCGTAGTGGCTGCGGTCTTGGGGAGCGGAACTGATTGCAAAAGGCCGTGCGGTATCCACGCCGTTCACATTGACGAACACGTTCACATACTGGCCCGCCAAAAACGGCGGCAGATTGCCAGCGTCAGGCGTGAGACGTAGCGTTCGAGACGTGTCCGTCTCCGCGATCACATCAGAGACAGTGAGGGAAAGCCGTTTGGGGTGCAACGCGTTGATCCGATTTTTGACGGCGTCGCCTTCTCCGGCGAAGTCATGACCAGTGCGCGCCATGTCCTGCATGCGGGCGCGTGCGTCATCAAAACCGTCGATGACGGAGCGAATATCATTGGGAGCCATTGTTAACCTGCCTTCCTGTTCTGCTTGCGCAGGATAGAGCCGCCTACGGATGCGCCTGCTTGATAGGTGGGTTGGAACCCGCCCATGCCCGACCAGGAACCGGCGAGGCTAAGGCCATGGACAGGTTTGAACCTGTCGCGCACGGCGCCATGTTCCGCGATGTCCTGTGCGAAGCCGTAGATGGCACCACCGGGGGTGTTGAGGTAGCGCATCATGGTCATAGGTGTAGCTACCTCGATCTCTTCGATGTGGCCTCGAATATTCGGAATGACAGTTTCGGCTAAATCGATGAGTTTTTCTGCATAGGCGAACTTCGTGGCCGCATAGTCCTCTGGTTTTACGTGGTCCCAAGCCGAGCCGTATTGAAGGCACATCAATGCAACGACGGATTTTCCTTCAGGCGCCATCGACTTGTCACCGACCGTGTAACAGGTGAACAGGCAGCCTTTCGGTGCGCCTTCGAGTGTGAGCGCTTCTGCATGCTGGGCTTCATCGTCAATTGTATCAGCGATAAAGTTGGTGGCGACTTTCAGGCCCAGGTCCTCGGGTGTGCAATCCAGCCCCATATAGAGGACGAAGCCGGATGTTCCCATGCGGCGGGACTTAAAATCATTGCGAACCTCGCCTGCGAGTTCCGGGCGATCCAGAAGGTGATTGTAAGTTAGGATGGAACTGGCGTTGGAAATGACCTGATTGGTGGTGAAAACTTCGCCTGTTTCCGTTCGTACAGCCGCGACCGCGCCGTTTTCAGTCTGGATCTGCTCCGCGCCGCAATTGAAGCGCACCTCGCCACCGGCCTCAAGAAAGCTATCCAGCAGAGCGTTTGAAATCGCCTGAGAGCCGCCAACCACGTGCCAGGGTTTCATTGCGGCATAGGCATAAAGCATGACGCCAAGATCGGAAAAAGGCAGCTCCTTCAGAGGCAGGCCCATATACCCCCAATAGCCGCCAAGGACACCTTTAAGGACCGGATCGTCGAAGAATTCGTCGAGTACGTCTTTGGCACTTCGCAGGCCGTATTTCACAAAGTTGCGACAGTTCTTTTTGATCACCTCCGGGTCGCCGGTCGCCTTGGCGCGGGGAAAGGCCATATAGGCCTCAAGCGTCAATACTTCGCAAAGATCCATGAAAGGTTTCATTTTATGGGCTTCTTCAGGGAAAGCCTCCCTGAGAACCTCGACGATGCCGCTCACGCTGGCCGGTAAAGTGATGTCGATCACGCCGGGCACCGCGTACCGGTACAGGTGGTGTTCTTCGACATAGTCTACTTTGCCTTCAAGGCCCAAGCTGTTGAAGACGTGACGCAAGATCGAAGGTTCTTGTTCGGTACCCAGGCCGGAAAGCTGGTGCAGTGCGACTTCGAATTCATAGTCTCCGCGAACAAAAGATGTAGCGCATCCACCTGGTATGTTGTGGCGCTCCAGCAGCAATGTATGCATGCCGCCACGTTGCAGTGTAGTCGCTGCAGAAAGGCCGGCGTTGCCTGCGCCTATCACAATGGCATCGAAGTCTTTCAAGATTCGCCCTCCCTTGGTCAATCTTAGCAACGATAAGATCAGCTAAAAATCTTATCACTGTCAAGATTGTCTGAAAGGCCTTTGAAGGATGATAGTTTAATTATAATTCAATGGCTTAGATTGAGATTGGGCGCGCGGACGGAGGGAGGGTCCAGCTACGTCATCTACGGAAAATTGTCGCCAAACGGCAAAAAATTGGATCAACCTTGCGGCAATAGCCCGAACGGGCAAGGGAGGATACATGACAGAACTAGCCAAAGGCGAAACGTTGTTTCGCCAGCTGCAAGAGGCGTATGACGCGAAACGCGCCCTCGCGGAGACTGCAAGTTGGGAAGAAACCCAGCCATATCACTCTATCCATGAAATGGTGGCGGCCAAAGCAAAGCAGCATCCGGACCAACCGGCCATCACGTTTCAGTTGACGTCTGATCCTGACGATGTGGGGCGTACGCTTACCTACGGAGAATTGTACGCACAGGTGACCCAATGTGCGAACCTGTTGCGTGGGTTGGGGGTCGGCCCGACAGATGTGATTGCGTTGGTATTGCCCAATTGTGCGGAAACGGTTGTGGCGATGCTCGGGGCAATGTGTGTGGGCATCGTGAATCCGATTAACCCGCTGCTTGAAGCAGAGCAAGTGAGTGGCATCTTGCGCGAAACGAAAGCAAAGGTCGTAATTACTTTGCGCAGCTTGCCAAAGACCGACATCGCGCAAAAATGCTCTGATGCCGTATCGCACGCACCGAGCGTCGAGACAGTGTTGGAAATCGACCTCGCGGGGTATCTGAGCCCGATCAAGCGCGGCATAGTCGGCTTGATCCGACCCAAAAACCCCAATCGTCACAAGGCCAAAGTGCTGCGGTTTGCCAAGGAACTCGCCAAGCAAAACCATGCGGCTTTGGACTTTGAAGACGCCAGAGAGGATCGCTATGCCGCCTATTTCCACACGGGCGGGACCACCGGCACGCCGAAGGTTGCTCAACACAAGGTATCTGCGATCATTTATCAGGGGTGGATGTTCAGCGAAGGCATGGTTGACACGCAGGACGTCATTATGTGCCCGCTGCCTTTGTTTCATGTAATGGCAGGACACGTTGTTCTGGGACAGTGCCTGCAGGGTGGGGCGCACCTGATCTTGCCGACGCCGCAAGGGTTCCGCGGAGACGGTGTTTTCGACAACTACTGGAAGTTGGTTGAACGGCATAAGGCAACCGTTTCGATCATCGTGCCCACGGCTGCTGCGGCATTGATGCAACGGCCGGTTGATGCAGATGTGTCGACGTTGCGGCTGGCGACGTCCGGGTCGGCTCCGATGCCAATGGATTTGTTCCGGCAGTTTAACGAGGCCACAGGATTGTCCGTCATGGAAGGCTACGGAATGACCGAAAACACCTGCATGGCGTCCATCACGCCGCCAGGTGTTGCGGACAAGGTTGGTTCGGTCGGCATTCCGGTGCCGTTTGCCGATGTCAAAGTGCTTGATATCACTCAAGATGGCGTCGAACGGGAATGTGGCGTTGATGAGATTGGCGAAATTTGCGTGCATTCGCCCGGCGTGAATGTCGGCGCGACCTACATTGAAGCGGAAAAGAACGCTGGTCTTTATGCAGCGGAGAAATACCTCCGGACCGGGGATTTGGGTCGTAAGGACGCCGACGGATACATCTGGATCACAGGGCGCGCGAAAGATCTGATCATTCGCGGCGGGCACAACATTGATCCTGCTGTCATTGAGGAAGCTTTGATGGCGCATCATGACGTGTCGTTCGTCGCCGCCGTCGGTCAACCGGATGAAAAATCCGGCGAGTTGCCTTGTGCCTACGTCGAACTTGTGGAGGGCCCGTCCAGAACATCCGAAGAACTACTTTCCTTTGCGAAGCAGCACATTTCGGAACGGGCGGCGGCCCCCAAGTATTTGGAAATCGTTTCAGAGATGCCTTTGACGCTTGTTGGAAAGGTATTCAAACCCGAACTACGCAAGCGTGCTATCAAGCGCGTTTTCAATCAGGTTCTGGAAAACGCAGGCTTGGAACAGCGTGTGGCCGAAGTTGTTGATGACAAGAAACGGGGCATGGTCGCGCAGGTTGTGCCCAAAGTCGATGGTGACGAAACCAAAGTAGACAACTGTTTGAAAGGCTTCATTCCGACGTGGGAGTGGGGAAGCTAGGGATACATCCAGCGCTCGTCAGGACGCCGCGGCTCGAGATAGTCGCGGCGTTTTTTTGTGCGCCTTTTCAGACGGGTATTCCAGCTTGGCAAATTGTAATGGGCAAGGCCGAAGCTGGTGGCTAAGCTGGCGCGGTTGATTGGCATGGGAGCAGTGCAGAACGATGAAATTGGTCGCCAACCCGTTTAAGGGCAAAGACAAGCTGGTAGATGGATACCCATATCCGTCGGTTGACGAGGATCGGGTTTCGGCGCTGCTAAACTTGTGTCCTGTTGCGAAAGAGACGCCCTTGGCAGATGTGTCCTCTAACGGTTCAGTAGGGGCGCTATGGGTCAAAGATGAGCGTTCGCGGATGGGTCTTGGATCGTTCAAAGCGCTGGGCGCAGCCTATGTCATAGCCCGTCAGGCATGGGATGCTTCAAACGGGGAACCGGATGCAGAGAGCCTGATTGGTCGGACTTATGTGACAGCAAGTGCGGGTAATCACGGTATGAGCGTTGCAGCAGGAGCGCGTGTTTTTGGGGCGCAAGCCGTTGTCTATATAGCCGAAACTGTTCCCGAGAGTTTTGCGGCGCGCCTTGCCGATCGAGGGGCCACCGTCGTGCGCCAAGGCGCGGGTTATGCTGCTTCTATGGCGGCTGCTGCCAAGGCCGCCGAAGAAAACGGTTGGACTTTGCTGTCGGACAGTTCTTGGGAAGGCTATGCCGAACTGCCGCATATTTTGATGGAAGGCTATTTGCAGATGGCAGCCGAAGCTGTCCGACAGTGCCCGACAGTTCCAACCCATGTGGTTCTGCAAGCGGGCGTTGGCGGTTTGGCCGGTGCAGTGGCAGCCTACGTCCGAAAGGTCTGGGGGAATGCCCCTGAAATTGTGGTTGTCGAGCCGGTCGCCGCGCCGGCTTTGCAAGCTTCGGTTGAAGCTGGGGCGGCCGTGATCGCGGATGGGCCTGACAGCATAATGGGGCGATTGGATTGCAAGGAGCCGTCGTTGATTGCGCTCAATGGACTTGCTCGGGATGCGGATGCGTTTTTGACGCTAAGCGACGAAGATGTGAAGGGGTGTCTGGGTGTAATGGCCGAGATGGGTTTGGAAACAACGGCTTCCGGCGGCGCTGGACTTGCCGCGGTTCTGGACGGCGCAGCACGAGAAAAAATCGGATTAACCGGTACGTCTCGGGTGCTGTGCTTTTTGTCGGAGGTCCCGGATTGACAGTCATGCGCGGGTTTTCTGAAAGCGAGTTTGAAGCGCGCTGCGCGCGCGCTCAATCTCGAATGGCCGATGCGGGGCTTTCGGCTTTGCTCCTGACTACAGAGCCGGAGGTTCGGTATTTCACCGGTTATCTGACAAGGTTTTGGGAAAGCCCAACGCGGCCATGGTTTCTGATCCTGCCTATCAGCGGCAAGCCAATTGCAGTTATCCCTTCGATTGGTGCTGCGCTGATGGGACAAACCTGGATTGACGACATCCGAACATGGACCGCGCCGGATTTGCGTGATGACGGAGTGAGCCTCTTGGCAGACACGCTTTGCGAGGTGGCGCCGGAGGGGGCGCGGATTGGCGTGCCAGATGGACATGAGACGCTATTGCGGATGCCGCTCGCGGATTTTCAGCGGGTTCGCGATGGCATCGGGCAGCGGAAGATTTGTGGGGACGGGGGCATTCTTAGAGCGTTGAGAATGGTCAAGTCAGATGCGGAAATTGCAAAGATAGAAACGGCTTGTGCTATTGCTGGACGGGCCTTTGCGCGGGTACCGGAGATTGCCGCAGAGGGGAAGCCGCTGGAGCAGATATACCGCAGATTTCAAATGCTGTGCCTTGAAGAGGGAGGGGATTGGGTGTCCTACCTCGCGGGTGGCGCGGAGCAAGGGGGATATGGCGACGTCATTTCACCAGCAACCGACGCACCTTTGACTCGTGGCGATGTCCTGATGCTGGATACAGGAGTCGTTTGGGACGGGTATTTTTCTGACTATGACCGGAACTGGGCTGTCGGGAGCGTGTCGGAAGACGTTCTCTCTGCGTTCGGCAAACTGATCGATGCTTCCGACGCGGCATTCGAGCTCGCGAAGCCGGGTGTGACCGCTGCAGAGTTGTTCCATGTCATGAACGACGTGGTTGCTGCCGGAACGGGCGGCACAGACGCCGGACGGTTGGGGCATGGTTTGGGCATGTCTCTGACCGAATGGCCTTCGCTCATCCCAACAGATCACACGGTGTTGGAGACGGGGATGGTGCTGACGCTGGAACCGGGAATCTCCGTCGGTAACAAAATCCTCGTGCACGAAGAGAACATCGCGATCACCGAAACGGGTGCCCGTTTTTTGAGCCCACGGATCGGGCGGGAGCTTCCGGTAATATGAGTGCGCTGAGCTACGAATTGGACGACAGAAACGCACCTGCGATGGGACTGATCGTCTTGCAGGTCGACGAAACCATTGAGCCAGAATTCAAACAGGCATTCGCAGATCACCCCAGCCCGATGTATGTGTCGCGCATTCCAAGCGGGGAAGAGGTTACGACACAAACCCTTTCCGCCATGGCTGCTGATTTAAAGGTAGCCGCCGGTTTGTTGCCCAATTCGCGGAAACTCGGTGTTGTCGGATACGCCTGCACATCCGCCAGTTCAGTTATCGGGTCGGATCGGGTCGAGGACCTTGTCCGGTCAGGGTGTGAAACCACGGCAGTGACCAATCCTTTGCGTGCGGCCGTCGCCTGCGCCGCCGATCTCGGAATTTCGAGAATGGCGCTGCTGTCCCCGTATATCGAGGAGGTGAACACTCCGCTTCGAAATGCTTTTGCCGATGAAGGGATCGAAATGCCGGTCTTTGGAAGCTTTGGAGTCGCGGAGGAAGCGCGGGTCGCGCGCATCTCGAGCGAATCTGTTGTTGACGCTGCGGCACGACTCGGGGGGGATACAGGCGTTGACGGGGTGTTCATTAGCTGCACAAACCTGCGCACTTTTGAGGCACTTGAGGTGGTGCAGCAAAAAATCGGAAAGCCGGTTTTGTCCAGTAATCAAAGCCTTGCATGGCACATGAAGGCGCTTGTGAATGCCCAAATGTAGGGCGCTAACAAGGCGGGGCTGTTACAGAACTGTCGTTTTCGTACTTGCTAAAGTCGGAAGCGGCGCGTTCTAATGGCAGTGTCAAATGCGACGGCGGGATCAACTTGCCGCGACATGAAAGACAGGGAGTGACCGTGGCTGATACGGGGAACCACGATGCGTTTGTCGAGTTCAAACGTGTGCAGAAATCTTATGATGGTGAGAATCTCGTCGTTAAAGACCTGAACCTCTCGATGCCGAGAGGAGAATTTCTCACGATGCTGGGGCCGTCTGGGTCCGGCAAGACCACCTGCCTGATGATGCTCGCAGGTTTCGAGACAGCCACCCATGGAGAAATCCTTCTGGGAGGTACCTCAATCAACAATATCCCGCCGCACAAGCGGGGCATTGGGATGGTGTTCCAGAATTATGCGCTCTTTCCGCACATGACGGTGGCTGAGAACCTTTCGTTTCCATTGGAAGTTCGCAAGCTGGGCAAGTCCGAGCGAGAAGCCAAGGTGAAGCGTGCACTGGATATGGTGCAAATGGGCGAATTCGGCGGACGCCGCCCGGCGCAACTGTCTGGCGGCCAGCAGCAGCGGATCGCTCTGGCAAGGGCGTTGGTTTTCGAACCTGAACTGGTTCTCATGGACGAACCTCTTGGGGCTCTGGACAAACAACTCCGCGAGCACATGCAGTTCGAGATCACCCGTCTGGCGCACGAATTGGGCATTACGACGGTTTACGTGACGCACGACCAAACGGAAGCGCTCACAATGTCCGATCGCGTGGCCGTTTTTGATGATGGCCGCATTCAGCAATTGGCCCCGCCGGACCAACTCTATGAGGAGCCGGAAAACAGTTTTGTTGCGCAGTTTATTGGCGAGAACAACACGCTGGAAGGCGTGGTGACATCGATGAGCGGAGACACCTGCGTGATCACTTTGGATGATGGCGAGGAGATCGACGCCAAACCCGTCAATGTGCACAACGTCGGTGATCGTACCAAAGTTTCCATCCGTCCGGAGCGCGTGGAATTCAACAAGGACAGGCTGAATCCTGATGCTCATACGCTGAAGGCAAAGGTGCTGGAATTCATTTACATGGGCGACATCTTCCGGTTCCGCCTTTCGGTGGCCGGCAACGACGATTTCATCGTGAAAACCCGAAATGCGCCGGATGCCGTTAAACTTACGCCCGGGCAGGAAATCGAAATCGGCTGGTTGCCGCAGGATTGCCGCGCGCTCGATGCGTAACAATTTTCAGCAGTTAGAAACCCGGGCGAAAGATCCGGGGGAAGCAACAAAATTAAGTTCAACAAGGAGTGTTTGAAATGAAAACCAAACTGACAGCTCTTGCCGTCACAACCGCTCTGGTGGCACCTGCCGCCATCGCGGAAGAAATGACTATCGTCTCCTGGGGCGGTGCTTATTCCAAGTCGCAACTGCGGGCGTATCACGAGCCCTATTCCGAAAAGACTGGCGTGACCATCATCAACGACGACAGCTCTGCCGAAGCAGTGGCCAAGCTGCGCGCGATGGATGAAGCCGGCAACGTCACATGGGATGTTGTGGATGTTGTGGCTGCAGATGCGATCCGTCTGTGTGACGAGGGTCTGGCGATGGAAATCGATCCGGATACGCAGCTGGCAGCGGCGCCAGATGGCACCTCGGCATCCGAAGACTTCGGTGACCTGCTGGTGTCCGAGTGCTTTATTCCGCAGATCGTATATTCGACCACCTTCGGTTACCGCACCGACCTCGTAGGTGATACTGCGCCGACAGAAATCTGCGCTGTGTTCGACACCGCGACTTACCCGGGCAAGCGTTCGCTCGAGAAACGTCCGATCAACAATATGGAATGGGCTCTGCTGTGTGACGGCGTTGCGAAGGAAGACGTCTATGACGTTCTGGCGACTCCGGAAGGTCAGGATCAGGCTCTGGCCAAACTCGACACCATCAAGGACGACGTGATCTGGTGGTCTGCAGGTGCAGACACGCCGCAGCTTCTGGCAGATGGCGAAGTTATCATGGGCTCGACCTACAACGGTCGTCTGTTCTCTGTGATCGAAGAGCAGAAGCAGCCGGTGGCGATGCTTTGGGACGCGCAGGTGTTTGACCTTGACGGTTGGATCATTCCGGCAGGCTTGTCAGATGAACGCAAAGCACGCGCGCTTGACTACATCATGTTCGCGACTGACACCCAGCGCCTTGCGGATCAGGCGAAATACATCTCCTACGGTCCGGCCCGCGCGTCTTCCGCTCCGCTTGTTGGCAAGCACGCTGACCTGGGCATCGACATGGCACCGCATATGCCGACCGATCCTGAAAACGCCAAGAACACGTTCCTCTACAACTACGAGTTCTGGGCTGACTATCGCGACGACATCGACGCGAAGTTCCAGGCGTGGCTGGCTAAGTAATCGCAAAACTTCCTGAGGGGGCGGGTTCTGCCCCCTCAGACCAAACCGACGGTGGACAAACCACCGCGAAAAATCAACGGGATCAGAAATATGAGCGATGCAACCCAGTCGGGTCCGGTATTGGCCGCAGATGGCACGCCGCTGAAACGCAGCCTTGCCCGGTCTTTGCGAGTTCAGAAAATGCGCGCGATGGCGCTCATTGCTCCGCTCCTGATCTTTGTCTTGGTCTCTTTCATCATTCCAATCGGGTCGATGTTGTTCCGTTCTGTGGAGAACGGGATGGTTTCTCAAACGCTGCCTTTGACGGTGGTCGCGTTGCAGGATTGGGATGTTGAAAGCGGCGAAGCACCGGACGAACCGGTCTATCAGGCGTTTGTTGCTGACATGGTCGTGGCCATCGAAAACAAGGAACACACCAAACTCGGTACCCGCCTGAACTATGAGCAGACCGGAATGTCGTCTCTGTTCCGGAAGTCTGGCCGCAAGATCAAGCGGTTGGACCCAGCCGAAGACGCGCCTTTCAAGGAAAAGTTGATAGATATCGACAAGAAATGGGGAGAGGCGGAGACCTGGGCCGTGATCAAAACCCACTCTGTTAAGATCACCAACGGCTATTTCCTGAACGCGGTTGATATGCGCCGTACACCAGAGGGCGCTCAAGTGCAGCCCGAAGACAAGCGTATCCTAATCAAGCTGTTCCAGCGGACTTTGATCATGTCGCTGATCATCACGTGTAGCTGCATATTGCTGGCTTATCCGGTTGCGTGGCTTCTGGCGAATTTGCCTGCGAGAACCGCGAATATGTTGATGATCCTTGTGTTATTGCCGTTCTGGACGTCGCTGCTTGTACGCACCTCGGCTTGGAAAGTGATGTTGCAACAACAGGGTGTGATCAACGAAACGCTCGTGTGGTTGGGATTGGTTGCGGATGACAGTCGCCTGGCCCTGATTAACAACGCGACGGGCACGATCATTGCGATGACCCATATTCTGCTGCCTTTCATGATACTGCCTATGTACTCGGTGATGCGCACGATCCAGCCGACATATTTGCGCGCGGCGAAGTCTATGGGCGCGACCAACTGGACGGCTTTCTGGCGGGTATACTTCCCGCTGTCAGTGCCGGGTATCGGGGCGGGTTCGATCCTCGTGTTCATCCTTGCGATTGGCTATTACATCACGCCTGAAATCGTTGGCGGCACCAAGGGTGTCTTTATCTCGAACCGGATCGCCTACCATATCTCCAGTTCGCTGAATTGGGGTCTGGCAGCGGCTTTGGGGACGATCCTGCTAGGCGTCGTTCTGTTGCTCTACTGGTGCTATGACAAGATCGTCGGCATCGACAACGTGAAATTGGGGTAAACACAATGGCTTCACTCACTCCGATTTCACGCAAACCGATGTCTTTGGTTCTGCCCAGTGTTGCCCTGGCGGGTGGTTTCTTCGGACTCTTTGTGGGCACGGCCAACGGGTCCGGCCTGTTGGGAGTTCTGATCGGAGCCGTGATGGCTGTCGTTGGCGCTCTTTGCTATGTCAATCTGTTCAAGAACGAGCGGCGTGCTCAGACGGTGACCTTGGCTGTTTTCGCCGGTCTGGGTGCGATGATGGGTGGGCTGCCTGCCGTCTTTGTTGGCATATTCTACGGTGCCTTCATCCATTGGTTCACCTATTGGCTTTATGAAGGCCGCTACCGCGCGAAACTGCTGCCTTACCTGACAGGTGGGCAGGTTCTTTGGCACTACACTTTCCGGGTAATCTGCGGCGCGATTTTTGTCTTCCTGATCACGCCGATCCTTGTGGTGATGCCATTGAGCTTCAATGCGCAGGACTTCTTTACCTTTACACCCGAGATGCTGCGCTTCGAGGCAGAAGGCTACTCGCTAAAACATTATCGCGACTTCTTTACCAACAACGAGTGGCAGCGGAGCTTCAAGAACTCGCTGATTATCGCACCGATTGCGACGATTATCTCGGTGAGCCTTGGCACGTTGGCAGCGATAGGGCTGAGCCAGAGCCATGTGCCGGGTCGGCGGGCCATTATGGCTGTCCTGATTTCTCCAATGATCGTTCCCCTGATCATTTCAGCAACCGGCATGTTCTTTTTTTACAGCGACATCGGCAATTGGCTGGAAGGCTCTCTCGGTTTGAACAAGACCTTTGTGGGGTATGTAAAAGTGATCCTTGCGCACGCGGTCTTAGGCATTCCCTTCGTGATTATCACTGTAACCGCAACGCTCGTGGGGTTCGATCATTCGTTGACCCGTGCGGCTGCGAATATGGGAGCGAGCCCGGTCACGACCTTCTTCCGCGTTCAAATGCCTCTGATCCTGCCAGGTGTGATTTCCGGAGGCCTGTTTGCTTTCATCACTTCGTTTGATGAAGTCGTGGTCGTCCTGTTCGTTGGCTCGGCCAGCCAGAAGACGCTGCCGTGGCAAATGTTTACGGGTCTGCGCGAACAGATCAGTCCGACTATTCTGGCTGTTGCGACAATCCTTGTCGTAATTTCTATCCTGCTTTTGGCGACCGTAGAAATGTTGCGTCGCCGGTCCGAGCGCTTGCGTGGAATGAGCCCATCTTGACCTGAAACACAGGCTGACATAGCCAGTGGTGTATGGTGTCCGGCCGCGATGGCGTCGCGGGGGAGCGGACAGCATGGTCCTCGCATGTCGAGGCCGCCTTGTCCTGAACGCCGGGACTTTGTGGCCGGGCATACTGTTCGGCCCGGACAGGAGAGCATGATGACAGACCTTTCCAACCGCCCAGAGTTCTTTAACCGGCCAAACGGTGAAAAAGCGCCGCTTCCCTTCAGCAAGGCCGAATACGCCCGTCGCCTTGAAGGGTTGAGGGCCATAATGCGCGCACGGGACATTCCCGTAGTGTTGCTGACGTCGATGCACAACATCGCTTATTATTCCGGCTTTCTCTATTGTGCTTTCGGACGCCCATACGGCTGCGTTGTGACAATGGACGATTGCACGACGGTTTCGGCCAATATTGACGCCGGCCAGCCTTGGCGGCGCTCAGTTGAAGGCAATGTGATCTACACAGACTGGCAGCGTAACAACTACTGGCGTGCGGTGGCGTCACTTGTGGGCGGTGCAAAGCGTGTTGGCGTGGAAAACGATCACCTGACGCTGGCGCAACGAGACATGGCCGTCGAGTTTCTTGAGGCCGACCTGGTGGACGTGGCGCCGGATACGATGCGCGCGCGAATGGTGAAGTCGCCGGAAGAGATTGCCTTGATTAAGGGCGGTGCGCGCACGGCGGATGTCGGGGGAGCCGCTATTCACGCAGCAATACGTGAAGGCGCGACTGAAATCGAAATTGCCATAGCGGGCCGGGATGCAATGGAGGAAGAGATAGCTCGTGCGTATCCGGATGCGGAATATCGTGACACGTGGGTTTGGTTCCAGTCCGGTATCAACACGGACGGCGCGCACAACCCTGTGACCAAGCGTGTGTTGGAGAAGGGCGATATCCTGTCACTCAACACGTTTCCGATGATCTCCGGCTATTACACTGCGTTGGAGAGAACGCTTTTCTGCGGAGAGCCGGACAAAGAGAGCCTGCGCCTTTGGGAGGCCAACGTGGCGGCGCATGAGTTGGGTTTGAGCCTCATAAAGCCGGGGGCGACGTGTTCTGGTATCACCGCCGAGATTAACCGCTTTTTTGAAAGCGAAAATCTGTTGCAGTATCGGTCGTTTGGCTATGGCCACAGCTTTGGTGTGTTGAGCCACTACTACGGTCGCGAGGCAGGTTTGGAACTGCGGGAAGACATCGACACCGTGTTGGAGCCGGGCATGGTTGTGTCGATCGAGCCGATGATATGGGTGCCGGAAGGCGTCGCGGGCGCGGGCGGATACCGGGAGCATGATATTCTGGTGGTCGAGGAAGATGGCGCTGAGAATATCACAGGCTTTCCATACGGACCGGGCCACAACATCATTGACCGGTAGGTGATCTATGCGGACGCGCAGGTTGCCTGCGCGTCTGACATGCTTGCCCTGACTTCCTGTGCCGCTTATCAAAAAGAAAGCGAACAGGTTTTGTGGTGGGGACATGAAGCCGCATGGGAGGCCTTGGCCTTCGGTGAACAATGGAGGTTTCATGGCCAAAGTCATCCACTACTACGCCCATCCCGGCCACAGGTTTTCCCATGCCAACAAGGCGATGTGGGATGCGGCACAAGCCGTTGAAGGTGTTACGCGTGTAGATCTTTACGCCAATTATCCGCGCCACAATATCAATATCGACAAAGAGCAGAAACTGCTTCTGGATCACGATGTTATCGTCTTTCAGTTTCCTATTTTCTGGTATTCCGCGCCTTCGCTGTTGAAGGAATGGATAGACCTGACGCTGGAACATGGATTTGCCTATGGCAAGGACGGGGACAAACTGCGTGGCAAATGGATGATGTTGGCCGTGACGGCAGCTGGACCGGAGGATGCTTACTCCGAGGGTGGATACCAGCATTTCAGCTTGCGGACGTTTCTCACGCCTTTTGAACAAACCGCCCGACTGAGCAAGATGCGGTTCGCCGCACCATATGTGTTTCACAATGCACTCAGAGCAGACCCCGGGCCACATGCAGCGGGGTTCGCCGACCTTTTGTCGGGACTGCGCGATGACCGGGTCGATCTTGAGAAAGCAGAGGCTGCAGAATGTCTGTATTTCGACAGTATTCCGTCGGTGTTGGAAGGGGCATAAGCGATGACTGATTTTCTTGTACTTGCCTTTGTCTTTCTGGTTGCCGGCGTAGCGGCTGTTCCGATCGCCTCGAGGCTGGGGCTAGGCTCGGTTCTTGGCTACTTGATTGCTGGAGTGGTCATCAGCCCAATCCTTGCAACCTTGAATGTTGACGTCGTGGCGATCCAGCACTTCGCCGAGTTCGGCGTCGTGATGATGCTGTTTCTCGTTGGGTTGGAACTTGAGCCCAAGATGCTTTGGCAGATGCGTCACCGCCTGTTGGGGCTTGGCGGGCTTCAAGTGGGTGTGACAACCGCATTGGTCATGGGCGTGTCGATGTTCTTTGGTTTGACATGGACCGTTGCTCTGGCCTGCGGTCTGGTTCTTGCGTTGTCGTCGACAGCGATTGTTCTGCAGACGCTGAACGAGAAAGGCCTGATGAAATCGGACGGTGGTCAGGCCAGCTTTTCGGTGCTGTTGTTTCAGGACATTGCCGTCATTCCGATGTTGGCGCTGATTCCGTTGCTGGCGATGCCGGAAATGTCAGATGTCGGTACCCATGTTGCGGGTCACGGAACGGAAGTGGTGGCCGAGTCTGCGCAAGGTGATGCGCATCACGACGACCACGGCGATGGCCACGACGAAGCGCACAGCGATGATCACGGCGGCGGCCACGGAATGAACATCAATCTGGTCGAAGGATTGCCCGCGTGGCAGGCGACTCTGGCCACAATTGCGGCAATAGCAGGGGTTGTCGTGGGCGGTGCATTCCTGACGACGCCCGCGTTTCGTTTCGTTGCAATGGCGAACCTGCGGGAATTGTTTGTGGCAATGGCGTTGATGTTCGTGATCGGCATTGCGCTTTTGATGACACTGGTAGGGTTGTCCCCAGCGTTGGGGACTTTCCTTGCCGGGGTGGTGCTTGCCAACAGCGAATACAGGCACGAGCTGGAAAGTGACATCGACCCGTTCAGGGGATTGCTGCTGGGTCTTTTCTTTATGACCGTTGGTGCTGCCGTAAATTTTGGCGTCCTATTTGAAAGTTTCGGTTTGTTCCTCGGATTGACGCTTGGCTTGATGGCACTCAAGGCGCTCGTGCTCTTTGGGTTGGCCTATATCTTTAAGCTGCGCGGTGGCGACAAGTACCTGTTCGGACTGGGGCTGGCGCAGGCAGGCGAGTTTGGTTTTGTGCTTCTGTCCTTCACGGTGGCGAACAACGTGATCCCGCAGGACATCGCAGACCAGCTTTTGCTGGTGGTGGCGTTGTCGATGATGCTGACACCTCTGCTGTTCATTCTTTATGAAAAGGTCATCCTGCCGCGGGTGTCCGGCGGAGAGGAAAAGGAACCGGACGAGATCGACGAAACCGGCCAGATCATTATCGCTGGTCATGGCCGCTTTGGTGGCGTTGTGAATCGTATGATGAGATCGGCAGGCTACGAGACAACGGTACTGGACTATTCGTCGGTGCAGTTGGAGCGTCTTCGCCGGTTTGGTGTGAAGGTGTTCTTTGGCGATGCGACACGGGCCGATTTGTTGCATGCCGCGGGAATCCACGAGGCGAGACTGCTGGTGGTGGCAATTGACGAACGCGATGCCGCGACCGAGATTGTGCGTCATGTGAAGCACGAGCACTCGAGCCTACCGATTGTCGCGCGCGCAGTGGACCGTCACCATGTTTACGAGCTCTACGCAGCGGGAGCGGACCACATTGTCCGTGACACCTTTGACAGCGCCGTGCGTGCTGGGCGATCTGCCTATGAAGAGATGGGTATGCACGCCTTTGATGCGGAAATGCTGTCGCGCGCGTTTGTCGACGATGACCGCGCCATGCTGGCTGCTCTGGCTTCCGTGTATGATCCGAGCGTTCCCGTGCATGAAAATCAGGAATACCTCGACAAAGCGAAAGAGTTTATCGATCAGCGCGACGATATCCTTTCCGGAAAGGGCGAGGCGTTCCGTATGCGAACGGAGCGCGGCTGGACGCCACCGACCAAGGAAGACCTGAAAGCCGAACAGGAAGCGGACCAAGAGTGAGCAACCAGAGCGGCAAGTCGGCGGTCTTTCTTGAAGGCAGCCTGATGCGACATGTGACGCGCATGTCGCTCACAACCAGCATTGGATTGATGGCCATCTTTGCTGTCGATTTTGTCGACATGGCCTTCATAGCGATGTTGGGGAACGACGCATTGGCGGCGGCGGTGGGTTATGCGGCGACCGTGCTATTTTTCACCAACTCCATCAATGTCGGCCTGTCGATTGCCGCCGGTTCGCTTGTGGCGCGTGAAATCGGCGCCGGGAGGGAAGGGCAAGCGAGGCAATACGCCACGAGCGTCGCGACGCTTGGTGTTCTGGTCGGACTGTTGGTGCCGGTTCTTGTGTTGTTGAATGTCGAGGCGATCCTGAAATCGCTTGGCGCGCAGGATGAAGTTCTGAGGCTTGCGGTACGCTATGTATGGTTCATCCTGCCGACAATGTGGGTCATGGCGTTGGCTATGGCGGGCATGGCGGTCCTGCGTGCCTTTGGCGACGCACGGCGCGCTATGCAGGCAACACTGTACGGCGGGATCGTGAATGCGGTTCTGGACCCGATCCTGATATTTGGTGTGGGGCTCGGGCTCGACGGAGCGGCGATTGCGTCGGTCGCAGCCAGAATTGCAATGATGACGTTCGCGTTGCTGCCCGCGATCCGGACTTACGGCGGGTTTGCGCGGCCGTCGCCTGCGCACGTGCGCGAAGATTTCCATGCAGTGCGTGCCATCGCGATACCTGCGGTTCTTACAAACGTGGCGACACCTGTGGGCAATGCAATCATTGTGCGTGAGATCGCTCAGTTTGGCACCGATGCAGTTGCCGGCATGGCGGTGATCGGCCGACTTATGCCCGTGGCTTTTTCCGTGATTTTCGCCCTCTCAGGCGCCATCGGGCCGATCATTGGCCAGAACTTTGGCGCTGGCAAAACAAACCGAGTGCGCGGGGCCTATGTCGCGGGGCTTCAGTTCACTGCGGTCTATGTGCTTTTGATGACGGCTGTTCTGTTTGTGCTGCGAGCACCGATTGCCGACTTGTTCCAGGCGGAAGGTGAGACGCGGGTGTTGATTTATCTCTTCTGCGGGCCTTTGGCGTTGGCTTCGGTGTTCAACGGTTTCATTTTTGTCGGCAATGCCAGCTTTAACAATCTGGGCTACCCGATCTATTCAACCTGGGTGAACTGGGGGCGGCATACCGTGGGCACGTTGCCGTTTGCCATACTTGGCGCGCAGGTCGCCGGTGCCTCAGGTGTGTTGTTAGGGCAGGCAGCAGGTGGAATGATTTTTGCGGCCGTAAGCTGGATCATGGTGAAACGCGTGTTTGGGAAATTGCCGAAGCCGGGCGATGTCGACCCGCATCATCCGAACTTGAGCGGGTCGATAGATGGCTCTTTCGGCTCTCGGGTGAAGAACCGTTAAACAGAGACAGCGTCCCGGAGCGTGTCTTTGGCTATCGTTTCAGTCGTGCCTGTGAGCTTCACGGCGCCCCGGTCCATCACCACAAAACGATCCCCAAGCTCATAGGCAAAGTCGAAGAACTGTTCGACGAGAATGATGCACATTTCGCCTTGTTCGCGTAGGTGTCGGATAACATCACCGATTTGTTTGATGATGTTTGGCTGGATACCTTCTGTTGGCTCGTCAAGCAGCAGGAGTTTCGGCCGCGTGATCAGGGCACGGGCAATGGCGAGTTGTTGTTGCTGGCCTCCTGACAAGTCACCGCCGCGACGGGACAGGAAGTCTTTGAGGATTGGGAACAGGTCGAAGATTTCGTCAGGAATCCTGTGTTCGGAGCGCGGCAGGCATGCAAAACCCGTTTCCAAATTCTCCCTGACAGTCAGGAAAGGAAAAATCTCTCGTCCTTGCGGCACATAGGCGACGCCGTTTTTGGCCAGCGCGTGGGCGGAAGTTTTTGCGACAGTTTCGCCGGAGAGCGTATATGTGCCCCCGCTGTGGGCATGAGTGCCGGACAGTGCCTTGAGGAGACTGGTTTTTCCGACGCCGTTTGTGCCCATAACGCAGACGACTTCGCCGATTTTGGCATCGAGCGAAACGCCGTTCAGGATCTGACTGCCGCCATAGTGGAGCGTCAGGTTGTCGATCTGCAGAAGATTATCGGCCAAGGTACACCTCGATTACGCGTTCGTCGCTGGTTACGTGGTCAAGCGAGCCTTCGGCCAGCACGGAACCTTCATGCAACACCGTCACCCGGCAGTTCAGCCGACGGACAAATTCCATATCATGTTCGACAACCACAACTGCGCGGGTTTTGGCGGCTTCGACCAGTAGTTCAGTCGTGTGCTCGCGCTCTGCCGGACTCATGCCGGCAGCGGGTTCATCCACCAGAAGTAGTTTGGGATCCTGAGACAGCAACATGCCGATTTCGAGCCATTGTTTCTGGCCGTGAGAGAGTTCTCCGGACTTGCGCTCAAGCGAACTGAGCAAGCCAATCTGCGAGGCAATATCGGCGACTTTGTCGTGGTCGCTTTGTTTGGGGCGGAAACCCAGAACAGCGAAAGGTGAGCGGTCATTTTTCAAGGCCAGCATCAGGTTTTCGGCGACTGTCTGGTCTTCGAAAACGGTGGGGCGCTGGAATTTGCGGCCGACACCGGCCTGCGCGATGCGGCTTTCATTCATGGACAGCAGGGAAGTTGATTTCTCGCCCCAGAGTACGCGGCCTTCATCCGGCTTGGTCTTTCCGGTGATGATGTCCATGAAGGTCGTCTTGCCCGCGCCGTTGGGGCCGATAACGGCGCGCAGCTCGGCCGGTCCAATCTGGAACGCAAGATTGTTGATGGCCTTGAAGCCGTCAAAAGACACGGAGACACCGGAGACTTCGAGTAGCGTGCTCATTTGTCGGCTTCCTTTTCTTGCAGACTACCTGCGTCAGGCCCCAGCGCGGCGCCATGCCGGTTGGGGGCGCGACGGTCGGCAATCACGTCAAAAAGGCCTCCGATTCCGCGCGGCGCAAAAATGGTGACGGCAACAAAGGAAATGCCGAGAAGAATGGTCCACCAGTCCACCCATTGGATCGTGTAAAACCCAAGGTTGATGTCCGGCGCTTGACCACCGGTAAACCATGTGGACAGCAGAGAGACGAATGCTGCGCCGATGACTGCGCCGTAGAGCTTGCCCCGCCCCCCAATTGCGACCCAGACAGCTAGATAGATAGACGCGATCGGTGCGATTTCAGCTGGATTGATGATGCCCGCCTGCGGGTAGTAGAGCGCGCCGGCGATGCCGGCGATGATCGCCGTGAACGTGAAAATGAAGAGCTTGTAGGCCTCCACCGAATAGCCAAGGAAGCGCACGCGAGCTTCATCATCGCGGATGGCGCGAATGACAGAGCCGAACTTGCCGGAGATCACCCAAGAGCAAACCATGAATGCGAGCGCCAGCGCCAGCGCGGAAGCCCAGAAGAAGAGGATCGAGACTGTGGATTGCGGTACGTGATCGAGGCCGGGCAGGTTTTGCAGGCCCGACAAGCCATTGTTGCCACGCAGACCGCTGTCATTCTGGAAAAGGTAAAGTGACAGGGCGAGCGTCATGGCTTGGGTCAAGATCGACAGGTAGACGCCGGTGACGCGGCTGCGGAAGGCGAGCCAGCCAAAGACGAATGCCAGAAGGCCGGGGACCAGCACCACGGCGGCGAGTTGCAGCGGGAAAGAATGGGCAAAGGCCCAGATTGGCGGAAACTCGGAGGCGCCGACCACGCCGAAAATTTGCGTTGCGATCCCGTCGGAGATTTCTGCAGAGGTCGGGGGCAGGGGGGCGTTGGCAAGCGAAGTGGCGACAATGATTTCTGTGCGCGCATACATCAGCCACATGCCAATGGCGTAGCCCCCGATGCCGAAGAAGGCCATGTGCCCCAGAGAGAGGATGCCGCAGTACCCCCACACAAGGTCCATGGCGAGCGCGACCATACAGAGGCAAAGGGTTTTACCGAGCGTTTTTACGAAAGACGTGGAGATCACGCCTATGCCGAACCCTTCGGCCAACACTGTCACTCCGGCGGTGAAAAGACCGAGGATGGCGAGAAAGACGATCATGGCTGGGTAGCGCGCCACAAAGGGTTTGCGTGGCGGATTAAGTGCAATATCGGACATTTACGCCTCCGCCGCGCGGCCTTTGAGAGCAATGATGCCTCGTGGCCGGAACTGGATAAAGAAGATGATGAAGAGGATCATGTAGGTCTGAGCCGCAAGGGTGTTGGACGGGTTCAGCCATTCGATGCCTTTTTGCAGCGTGCCAACGAGGGTCGCGCCCAAAAGCGTGCCCCAGATGTTGCCGACGCCGCCGACAACGACGGTCATGAAGGACTGTACGATGTAGTCGGTGCCCATTTCCGAGGTGACTTTGGCATAAAGGCCGATTGCGACGCCCGCGATTCCCGCGATGCCCGAGCCAAATCCAAAGGTCAGCATGTTGATGCGGTCGGGGTTGATGCCCATCGAAGACGCCATCCGCGGGTTCTGCGTGACAGCGCGAACTTCGAGGCCAAGGCGTGTGCGGTTCATCACGAACAGAAACAGCCCCAGGAACAGTAGAGCGAGAACAAAAATCGCGATGCGGATATAGCTGATAGAGACAACATCGTTGATAACCCAAGAGCCATCGAGCCAGCCGGGGGCCGTGAGCGGGCGGGCTTGGGTGCCAAAGATGTTTTTGGCGAGTTGTTGCAATGCGATTGAAACACCGAATGTCGCCAAAAGGGTTTCCAGCGGACGGTGATAGAGCCAACGGATCACAAGGCGTTCCATTGCGACACCGGCCGCGAAGGTCACCATAAATGCGGCCGGGATCGCAACGATGATGGACAGGGTGTAATCAGGCACCACCAGCTGCACGACGTATCCGGTGTACGCGCCCATCATGATGAATTCGCCATGCGCCATATTAATCACGCCCATGACGCCAAAGGTGATGGCAAGGCCGATGGCGGCAAGGAAGTAGATGGACGCCAGTGAAATCGCGTCGAGCGCGAGATCAGCCGTTTGGTTTAATGCAACACTGGTTTCGATGCCTTCCAGCACGTTTTGTGCGGCCAACGCTACGGCGATTGGGGCATTTGTGAAGGTTTGGTAGAATTGGTAGGCCGCCAGTGTGGTTGTGATGTCGGCTTCGGAAATCGTGGGGGCGGCGGCGCCTTGTGCTGCGAGAGCGTTGTAGGCGGCCAATCGTGCGGTATCGGTGTCGAGCGATGCGACCTGGATACCGGCAACTGTCGTGCCGTTGATATTGGCGACAAGGGTTTCGCGGATGGCGGCGTTTGAGATTTGGGCTTGGGCAAGGCCTTTGGACACCAAAAGTGCGTAGGCTTCTTGCCGCGGCAGTTCGATCGGCATCGCGCCTTCCGGAAGCGTCGGTGCCGCGTCAACTTCGGTTGCAACCAGAGGGTTCAAGGCTGCCCTGACATCTACTCCCAAGTCTCCGTCGAAGCTGTTGATGGCCGCGATGCGCTCGATGTCGTCTTCGGCGAACCGGATGGTGAGCAGGCGTTCGAGACGTTGTTTACGGGCTTTGAGGGCGGGATCCGGCTCATCGTCGATGGAGCCGCGAAGTGCAAGTAGGTGGGAGGCCTCAGCGTCACGCTCTATGGCTGTGAGTGCAGTAGCGCGGACCGCCGCGTCGGGGCTATTGAGCTGGAACTGTACAAGGGCTGCGCCGATCAGTCCGCGGATGCCGGAATTGGGCTTGAGTTGCTTGAAATCTTTCTTTGCGCCTTCGCCGATTGTCTTGCTGCCGGCCACGTCAAAAAGTGAAAGGGTTTTGTTGTCTTTCTTTTCGGCGAAGACAAAGAGGCCGTTTTTCTTGCTGACCCACATGTCCTTATTTTGCCAACGTTCCAGAACCACCTGCGCATCTTCAAGGCCACTGTTGGCAAGCGCGTCGATGGCGGGCCCGATGGTTTTGCGTGAGGACTTCTTTAGTACCTCGGCATGCTCTTGAAGGAGCAATTGAATCGGGGCGTCTTCGGTCTGGGAGGTTGCCGGGAGGGCGTGCAGGCAGAGAGCCATGCAAGCAACCAATAGGCGGCATAGGGTCAACATTTGAGTATGTCCTGAGAGGGTCGTCCGAGGTTCCGGACGCCAATGGCGGCGTCCGGAAATCTTTTCAAATCAGATCAGTAGTTGGATTTGATCTGAACGCAGGACTTGGTTTCGGTGTTGTACATACCGCAGCCCAGTTCTTTCCAGTCGGAGACCAGTACAGCAGATTCCGGCAGGAAGTCTGTCCAAGCATCGCCCGGAACTTCTTCAGTCTGGGAAATGATGTCGAACTGACCATCTTCCTGAATTTCACCGATCAGAACCGGTTTCGCCAGGTGATGGTTCGGCAGCATGACAGCGGTACCACCGGTCAGGTTCGGGTACTCTTGGCCGTACATTGCGGTGCGTACTGCGTCCACTTCAGTGGTGCCGGCTGCGGTGGCCGCATTCACCCACATGTTGAAGCCGATATAGTGGGCTTCCATAGGATCGTTGGTCACGCGCTCTTCGCCCATCTTGGCTTTCCATGCTTCGATAAAGGCATCGTTGGCGTCGGATTCAGCAGACTGGAAGTAGTTCCATGCCGCGAGGTGGCCGACAAGGTTGGACGTGTCCAGACCGGAGAGTTCTTCTTCACCCACGGAGAATGCGACAACCGGGATGTCATCTGCCGAGATACCAGCGGCTGCCAGTTCTTTGTAGAAGCCAACGTTCGCATCACCGTTGATCGTAGAGATCACGCCGACCTTTTTGCCGTCTGCACCCAGAGCAACGACGTCAGCAACGATCTTGGACCAGTCGGAGTGGCCAAACGGCGTGTAGTTGACGAAGATATCGTCAGCCGCGATGCCTTTTTGCTGCAGGTAGCTTTCAAGGATGTTGTTGGTTGTGCGCGGGTAGACGTAGTCGGTGCCCAGAAGCGCAAATTTTTCGACTTCCAGTTCTTCAAGGAAGTAGTCAGTGGCCGGAATGGCTTGTTGGTTGGGCGCCGCGCCGGTGTAGAAGACGTTTTTGGAGCTTTCTTCACCTTCGTACTGAACCGGGTAGAACAGAAGTCCATTCAGTTCTTCAATAACCGGAAGCACAGATTTGCGGGACACGGATGTCCAGTTGCCGAAAATCACGTCGACTTCGTGCACGGTCAGCAGCTCACGTGCTTTTTCAGCGAACAGAGGCCAGTCGGAAGCGGGGTCCACGACAACAGCTTCGATGTCACAACCCAAAACACCACCGGCGGCATTTTGTTGTTCGATCAGCAGCTCCATCGTGTCCTTTAGTGTAGTTTCGGAAATGGCCATGGTGCCGGAGAGTGAGTGCAGAACGCCTACTTTTACAGGGCAGTCAGCAAGTGCTGGCATGGCTGCGGTCATCATCAGTGCGGTGGTGGCGCCAAGTAGTTTCTTTGACATCGTATGTCCCTTCTTACGACGCGCAGCGGTCTTGCGAAGCATTGGCAACTCCCCCATATTCCGCCTACGCAATTTATTGCGGCGTGCGATGGACCAATGGTTCCTAGGCCGGATCCGTCGCACGTTTTCAATCGGGTTTTTCATCCCGTGCTCACCATAGGGTCAGAGGTGCGTGACTCGTAAACATCGGTGGGAAATGAATCTTCGGATTCCGAAATGAGCGCTCAAAAATCAGACAAGAGTCGAATTTCAGCTGAAAAATTAACCATTTGTAGGATGTCTGGTTTGTCAGCCGCCCAAAATCAGGCTGCGACAGCCCTCTAAATAGTCATTCGCGAGCAGGCGCGCGGTTCGCGCGCGGGTTGCATCGTCGCTAAAACTGGCAATGGCCAAAAGAGAGGCATGTGCATGCTTGGTTTGTATCCGGTGCCCGAGGACGGCCCGGTGATTGGTGTTCATTGCGGCTTCGAGAATAGAGACGAAAGTCTGGCGTTCGCTCTGGAAGGCTTCGGCGCGGTCATCTGCCACAAGCCAGCTGTGTTCCATCTCGGCGGAAAACCGGCCGGTGCATCCCGCGAATGTCATAACGATGTCCTGAGTGGCACGGGCCTGTCCGGCAAGAGGCAGAACAAGAAGGATCGAGGCGCAAATTGTTTTCAAACTGATCACAAATTCAGCGTGACCTCGAAAAATGCGCCCGTCAAGAAGGCAGTTTGAAAACTTTGGTTTGCCATTGGATCTCAGGACGCCGCGAATTTTGGGTGACCTTGGGTTTGCTCAGAGGTATTTCGTCGAAGTGAAATTGGGAGGGCCATGCGATGGTGGAGTTTCTGGTCAACGAGGCTGCCGATGCAGACTGTACGTTTGTTTTCGCGCACGGTGCCGGCGCGGCCATGGATATCCCTTTCATGAATCACATTGCAGATGGGCTCGCGTTGTCCGGAATTCGCGTCGTGCGTTTCGAGTTTGAGTATATGGCGGCGCGTCGGTCCGGCGGGCCACGGCGGCCGCCGCCCAGAATTGAGAAAATCGAAGCCGAGTTCCGCAGCGCTTTCGACGAGTTGGGACAAGACGGGCCGGTTTTCCTTGGCGGCAAGTCGATGGGTGGACGAGTTGCGAGCTTGATTGGCGGTGATCTTTTCGCAGCAGGTCGCATCGGCGGGGTGGTTTGCGTTGGATATCCCTTTCATCCGCAAAATAAGCCGGAGAAGCTCCGTACGGACCATCTGCAAGATGCCAAAGCCCCCCTTTTGATTTGCCAGGGATCGCGAGATCCATTTGGGACGATGAATGAAGTTGCGGGATATGGATTGTCGGAGACGGTTGACGTTTTTTGGTTGGAGGATGGTGACCATGATCTCAAGCCACGAAAACGGGTCACGGGGCTATCGCAGCAGGATCATCTGTCGGCGGTTTGCAAGACGGCGGCGGGCTGGATGAAGAGCCGGATCTAGGCAGTTGGAAACAGTGCGCCGCCGAGCCGGTCAGCAGCAGCCTGCAAAATTTCCTTTTTCTCGGTTGCTTCCTGCATCGAAGCCCGCTGCGTGGGGCCGTGGATTGCCAGCGCCGCAATAAACCGCCCCGTCGGATCCTTGACAGGTACGGCGATGGCAATCATGCCTTCGAGGAATTCCTCGCGATCCATCGAATAGCCAAGGCGGGTGATCTCCTTTAGTTCGGCAAGCAAAGTGTCTTGTGTGACATGCGTCGCGTTGGTCATGCGTTCCAGATTAAGGGATGCCACGAATTTGCGGCGGGTGACGGGTGCCAGACTCGCAAGAAACGCCTTTCCGGAAGCGGTGCAGTGAAACGGTACGTTGGTGCCAATTGGCAGTTGGATGCGGAAGGCCCAATCGGCTTCGACGCGATCCAGATAGCTCATGCCATCGTCTTCGGGCACGACGTAATTCACCGTCTCCCGAACCTCACGGGCCACATCAAGCAGGATTTGACGGCGCACGATGTGGTCGCGGGAATTGTAAAGCAACCCAACGCCGAGTTCGCGTAAGCGGCGCGCGACTTGGTAATGCTTTGACTTGCCCAAGCGCGTCAGAAACCCGTTCTGTTCAAGCGTGGCACAGAGACGGTGCACAGTTTGCTTGGGGAGCCCCAGTGCCGCGTTTATCTCGGTCGCCGTCATCGGCTGGTCGCTTTTTCCCAAGACCTCAAGGATCAGTAGCGTGCGCAGGTTGGTCGGTATGCGGTCGGTCTCAGTCATGAATCTGGCCTTATAGAAATCTTTTGACTTGTGGCGGAATCACTGTAGCGTCGTTGATCATACAAAAAACAGGACAAAAAGTCTCATTTTTTGATATTGGAGCCAACTTTGGAATTTGACTACGTTGTCGTAGGTGCCGGATCAGCCGGATGTGCCCTTGCAAACCGCCTCTCTGAGTGCGGTCGATATACGGTGGCGTTATTGGAAGCCGGTCCCAAAGACTCAAATCCGTGGATTCACATTCCTGTTGGGTATTTTCGCACGATGGGGAACCCGGGTACGGATTGGCGTTATGTTACCCAGCCGGACCCTGGTATTTCGGGCCGCTCCATTCCCTGGCCGCGCGGGCGTGTGCTTGGGGGCTCAAGCTCGATCAATGGCCTGCTGTATGTGCGCGGGCAAAAGGAAGATTATGACGGCTGGGCGCAGCTTGGCTGTTCCGGATGGTCGTGGGAGGATGTTCTCCCTTATTTCAAGCGCGCCGAGAACTGGGAGGGCGAGGACGCAAGCGGTCTTCGCGGAAAAGACGGTCCGTTGTCTGTGCAGAACTCAAGATTGACGCGCGAAGTTGTCGACCTGTGGGTCGATGCGGCGGAAGCAGCCGGGTACAAGCGCAACCCGGACTACAACGGAGAAGATCAGGAAGGGGTCGGCTATTTTCAGCTGACCATGAAAGGCGGCCGCCGTTGCTCCTCTGCGGCGGCTTATCTCGCGCCTGCACGCGGCCGGTCCAATTTGACCGTCGTAACGGATGCACAAACCCAGAAGGTGCTATTGTCAGACGGTCGGGCCGTTGGCGTGCAGGCGCGGGTCAAAGACAAGCTTCAGGACGTGCGAGCGCGGCGCGAAGTTGTCCTGAGCGCGGGGGCGATTGGCTCTCCGCAAATCATGATGCTTTCCGGTATCGGTGATCCGGACGAACTGGCGGCCCACGGGATCGAGGTAAAGGCGGCGCTAAAAGGCGTAGGCAAGAACCTTCAGGATCATTTGCAGGCGCGCCCGGTTTTCAAAACCAAGCTGAGCACCATCAATGTCGAGACCAGCAATATCTTCAAGCAGGCAGCCATTGCGGCGCAATATGCATTGACGCAGCGTGGCCCAATGACGATGGCAGCAAGCCTTGGGACGGGCTTTCTGAAAACAGAAGACCATCTGGCTACGCCAGACATCCAGTTTCATATTCAGCCCTTTAGTGCCGATAGCCCGGCAGAAGGGGCGCACAAGTTCTCGGCCTTTACGGCGTCCGTTCTTCAATTGCGTCCTGAAAGTGCAGGGCATTTGGAGCTCACATCCGCGAACATTGACGATCATCCTGAAATTCACCCGAATTATCTTGCTACTGACACGGACTGTCGCACGATTGTGAAGGGCATTCAGGTGGCACGCAGGATTGCCGAGACCGAGCCTTTGAAATCCCAGATCACTGAAGAATACGCACCGGGACGCGAAGTGGCTTTCGACGACGAAGAGGGCACTCTGGAGTGGGCACGGCAGACGGCGGTGACAATTTATCACCCTACTGGAACCTGCAAGATGGGCACCGATCCGATGGCGGTGGTGGACGCGCGTTTGCGGGTGATTGGCGTCAAAGGGCTGCGGGTGGCGGATGCGTCGATAATGCCGCGCATCGTCAGCGGAAACACAAATGCTCCGGCGATCATGATCGGGGAAAAAGCAAGCGACCTCATTCTGGGGGACGCAGCAGGATGACAGGCACAGAAGGACTTTAGGAGGACAACGCCAGGTAAGCGCCTTCGGCCCTGGTGAACATAAGCAAAGGACAGAGGGCAAAACATCAAGGGAGGAAACGTGATGTTTAATCTGAAGACCGTAGCTGTGGGGGTGACCGCCCTCGCGCTGACCGCCTCGGCCGCACTGGCTCAGACGGTGATCCGTGTGCAGTCGGTTATTCCGGCGCAGGCGGATGAAGTGCATATGTTGCAGGAATTCGCGAACGACGTGGAAGCGCTGACCGGCGGTTCGGTGAAGTTCGAAATTCTGCCTGCGGGCGCCGTTGTTGGTGTGCGTGAAACGCTGGACGCAGTGGACAGCGGCCTGATCGAAGGCGGTTTTGCCTGGACACACTACTGGGGTGGTAAGCACCCTGCTGCAAACCTGTTTGGCGCGCCGATTGCCGGCGCAGGTGTTGGCCTCGACAACATCGCGTTTCTGTCGTGGTTCCAGTATGGCGGCGGCAAAGAGCTGTATGACCGTCTTTGGGACGAGATGGGCGTGAACGTGAAGGGCTTTATGTTGCAGCCGGTTGGACCGGAAGCGCTGGGCTGGTTCCCGGAACCAATCGCCTCGATGGACGACTTCCGCAAGCTGCGCTTCCGCGCGCCTCCGGGCATGGTGGGTAAGGCCTACAGCGACATCGGCGTGGCCGCGGTTGCGATGGGCGGCGGAGACATCCTGCCTGCGTTGGAAAAAGGCACGATCGACGCTGCCGAATGGTGCTGCCCCAAGCCTGACTCTGTGTTCGGCTTCCAGAAAGTGCTGAAGCACTACTACTTGCAAGGTCTGCACCAGGTTGTTGTGAACGCCGACCTGTACATCAACGGCGACGTTTATGACGGTCTGACCGACGGTGAGAAGAAAGCTCTGGAAGTGGCAGCGAATGCGTCTCTTTCCAAAGCGATGTCCTATCGTATCTTCGAGAACGGTAAGGCTCTCAAAGATCTGACCGAAAACCACGGTGTGCAATTGCACGACACGCCGACTGACTACTTCTCCGAGTATATGAACGCGGCGCAGGCATCGCTGGAAGCAGCGGCAGCCGACAATGCGTTCTTTGCTGAAGTGTGGCAGTCGCAGAAAGACTTTGCGGAGATCGCTGTTCCGTTCTGGGCCGGTGCCCAGACATCGAACGCGAACCTCGGCAAGGCGTTTGCCGACAGCCTCAAGTAACAGCGCGCGCAAACAAACGGAAAGCCCTGACCCCTCTTGGGGCTTTCCGATCCTGATAAGACTTCAAAACTTCGAATGGGGACGGGGCATATGGCTGAAGAGGTGATACCGGACGAGCTCGACATTACAGACGAGCTTATTGCGGAGCGACGCACAGAAAAGCCGGGTGAAACGCCGGAAGACATGACGCCCTGGCAGAGGCCAATCACGGCGGCGATTGATGTTCTCAATCTCTGGGCTGGTCGCATCATCTGTTTGCTGATGATCCCGCTCATTCTAGCCATCGTCTACGAAGTGTTCTCGCGCAACATGTTCGCGATACTGACGCAAAATGGCATGCACGATGTGGCCACCGCGTGGGGGCTGGGGCCGACGCTCTGGGTTTACGATATAAGCCGGATGCTTGGCGGCGTGATCTTCATGGCGGCTGCGGGTTATGCCCTCTTGAGAGGCGTGCATATCCGCGCAGACTTTCTTTACCGAACGTGGTCGCCAAAAACGCAGGCCACGGTAGATGCGACGCTCTACATGGCGTTTTATCTGCCAGCGATGCTGTTTTTCACATGGGTTTCAACGGAATACTGGCTCAAGGCGTTTCTGGTAAACGAAACTGCCGCAGACAGCACCTGGGCGCCGATCCTGTGGCCGGCAAGGCTGGCAATGCCGGTTGGCGCCGCGCTGTTGTTTCTGCAGGGCTTCCCGGAGCTATTCCGCGCGTTCCACCAAATGGGCAAGGAACGCGAACGGATATTCCTTCGTATCCTGCCTTTCTACGTCATCGCTCTGACCATTGTGACATTGGGAGTATTCTTCCCGGATCTTGTTCCGCTTGGTGATTTTTGGGAAAGCGTTTTCGGTAAGGGACCCGGCATAGACAAGCCGACGATCGGCTTGATCATGTTGGCAGTGATGCTGTTCGCGATTTTCGTGGGTTTCCCGATTTCGTTCACCCTGATTTTCCTTGGGTTTGTTTTTGGAACCTGGGGAGCGAACTTCAAGCTCGCGACCTTCCTGATGACCCTGCAGACGAACTCGGTGATGTTGAGCGACCAGTTGGTGGCCGTTCCGCTGTTCATCTTTATGGGCATCGTGATGGAACAGGCGGGGCTTATGGAGCGCCTGTTCCAAGCGGTCCAGATGATGATGAGCCGCACGCGCGGCGCACTGTTCATTGCGGTCCTATTCGTGTCGACAATCTTTGCTGCTGCAACGGGTATTGTGGGTGCGTCGGTGACCATTCTCGGCATTATGGCCGCGCGCACTATGAACAAATCGGGCTATGATGTACGTCTGGCGGCCGGCACAATCACTGCCGGTGGCACGCTGGGTATTTTGATCCCACCTTCTATCATGCTGATCGTGATGGGACCGGTGCTGGAAGTGCCGGTGACCGATCTGTTCCGCGCGGCGATTGTTCCGGGCGTCATGCTCGCCGGGCTGTACCTTCTCTATTCTTTGGGGCGGTGTTGGATCAACCCGGATCTGGGGCCGATTCTGCCGCCTGAAGAACAACCTGAGACATCGGACTACTACCTTCTCGAAGTGATCATCGTGATGGCATCGTTGATCGCATTGGTATGGCTGATCACGCGAGGCGTGACAGTCGGGTTCGGTTTCCCTTTGGGAGGGATTGTTGTTCCTCTCGCTTGGGTCGGCATAATGACAATGGTCTATCGCTGGCTTGATAAGGCGCGCCCAGGCGGGTTCTATTTTTCGGAACTCTGGTATGAATTCTTCATGGGACTTGTGCCGCCTACGGTTCTGATCGCCTTTGCTCTGGGTTCTATTTTGGCAGGTTGGGCAACGCCCGCAGAAGCGTCGGCTTGTGGTGCTTTCGGTGCGGTTGTTCTGTCGGCGCTTTATCGCAAATTCACCATTCCGGGCCTGTATGACGCTTTAATCAAAAGCCTCGAGATCACGGTTCTGATCATGTTCCTTGTGGCTGCGTCCAATTTCTTTGGTGCGGTATTCTCGAACCTTGGAACCCCTAAGATGCTGACGGAATTGCTGCTGTCGCTGGATATGAGCCCTGTTTTGATCCTGATCCTGATAATGGCGCTCATCTTCCTTTTGGGCTGGCCGTTGGAGTGGGTACCAATTGTCCTGATCATCATCCCGATCCTGATCCCGACGGTGATCTCTTTGGACCTTGGCTTCGAAAATCAGAATGACCTGCTCATCTGGTTCGCCATTCTGGTTGCGGTGAACCTGCAAACTGCCTGGCTCAGTCCGCCAGTGGCTTTGTCGGCTTACTTCCTGAAAGGCGTTGTGCCCGAGTGGGATTTGCGCGACATCTACTTCGGGATGATGCAGTTCATGGTGATCCAGTTGATCGGTCTGACGCTCATCTTCCTCTTCCCGCAAATCGCACTTTGGTTGCCCAGTTACATTTACGGTCAATAAGCTATGACTACTGCAAAATCTCCTCTCGCCTATCTCAAATGGGCGCTCATCGTCACGGTCATTGGCCTGTTTCTGTCGGCCTGGTTGGGTTGGGAAACAGAAGGTACCGTTGGGGGTGTTCTGTCCTTCCTCCTGATTGGAACAGTGCTGGCCGCACTGGAAATTGCCTTGTCGTTTGACAACGCGATTGTGAACGCCAACAAGCTGGAAGACATGACGCCTGAGTGGCAGCGCCGGTTTCTAACTTGGGGCATTCTGATCGCCGTGTTCGGGATGCGGATTGTGTTTCCGCTTTTGATCGTAACGGTATTTGCGTGGCTCAGCCCGATCGAGGCGCTGCGTCTCGCTCTGGTCGCCCCAGAGCAATACAGCCATATCATGCATCAGTCACACAGCTCGATTGCCGCATTTGGCGGAACGTTTCTGATGATGGTCTCGCTCACGTTTTTTGTGGACGAAGACAAGTCCGTAGATTGGCTAAAAGGCTTGGAGCACAGGCTCAGGAAGTGCGGGTCGGTGCGTGGCTTTGAGATCGCGCTTGTTCTGGTGATCGTGATTGTGATCTCCCGCTTCCTGCCCGATTACAAGCAGCAGACCTTTCTGTTTTCGGCGATTATGGGGCTGCTGGTGTTCACGCTGGTCGACGGGCTTGGCACCTATCTGGACAATTCCAACAAGGCGATGATGAACGCGGGAGCCAAAGGCGGCTTCGGCGCCTTCATGTATCTGGAGGTACTGGACGCAAGTTTCAGTTTTGATGGTGTGATCGGCGCTTTTGCCCTGACCTCAAACATTATTCTGATTGCCATCGGTCTCGGTATCGGCGCGATGTATGTGCGGTCGATGACCATCATGTTGGTGGAAAAGGGCACGCTGCAGCACTTTCGGTATCTTGAACACGGCGCATTTTATTCGATCTTTGCGCTCGCTCTGATCATGTTCATGCAGTCGCTTTGGCATGTGCCGGAGATGATTACCGGCGGTGTCGGGGTGATGATGATCGGATTGGCACTGTTTTCGTCGATCCGCCACAACCGCCGGGAAGAACAACAACTCACGGGATCATAAGGAGGCCGAATGGCGCGCGAGTATCTGAAGAAGGCCACTTTGACGGCTAAGTCGGGATCATCCGATGTACATGAGACTGTAAAAACCATCCTGAAAGATATCGAAGCAGGTGGAGATGCAGCGGCTTTGGAGTATGCGGCGAAGTTCGACAAATACGAGGGCGCGCCATTGATGTCCGAAGACGACATCGCTGAGGCTTGCGCCAAGGTGCCTCAGAAACTTAAGGACGATATCCGGTTTGCCTATGACAATGTGCGCCGGTTTGCCGAGTTGCAAAGGGGTACTGTGCATGATTTCGAAACCGAGATTGTGCCTGGGTTTGTGACAGGACAAAAGGCAATCCCGGTGGATGCGGCTGGCTGTTATGTTCCCGGGGGACGCTACTCTCACGTGGCGAGTGCGATCATGACGGTTACGACCGCGAAGGTCGCTGGCTGTCGCCACATCACGGCTTGCTCACCTCCGCATCCCGGCGAAGGTGTGGCGCCTGCGATCGTTTATGCCGCGCATACCTGCGGCGCAGATCGCATTCTGGCAATGGGTGGCGTGCAGGGCGTAGCGGCCATGACCTTTGGCCTGTTTGGGCTACCCAAGGCGAACATCCTTGTCGGACCCGGCAACCAGTTTGTGGCAGAGGCCAAGCGCATCCTGTTTGGCCGCGTTGGCATTGATATGATCGCAGGGCCTACGGACAGCTTGATTTTGGCGGACGAAACAGCGGACGCCCATATCGTGGCCACGGATTTGGTCAGTCAGGCGGAACACGGGTATAATTCTCCTGTGTGGCTGGTGACCGACAATCGTGAACTGGCCGAGATGGTCATGACGATGGTACCTGAGTTGATCGAAGACCTGCCAGACGTGAACCGAGAAAACGCGACCGCGGCGTGGCGGGACTATGCGGAAGTGATCCTTTGTTCGGATCGAGAGGAAATGGCCGCAACTTCGGATGAATATGCGCCGGAGCACCTAACGGTACAGGCGGCAGATCCTGATTGGTGGCTGTCGCGGCTGACCTGTTACGGGTCGTTGTTTCTCGGAGAAGAAACAACAGTGTCATACGGCGACAAGGCCGCCGGCACAAACCACGTCCTTCCGACGTCGCGGGCGGCGAGCTACACTGGTGGCCTGTCAGTGCACAAGTACATGAAAATTGTCACCTGGCAGCGCGCAACCCGCGAGGGATCAAAGGCCGTCGCTCAGGCAACTGCGCGGATTTCCCGGCTGGAAGGTATGGAAGGCCACGCCCGTGCTGCTGACGCACGTCTGGCGAAGTACTTTCCCGGAGAGAACTTCGATCTATCGGCCAAAGGCTAGGAGGTGGCATGAAAGCGCTTGTCTATGAAGGAAAAGAGACGCTCGGCTTTCGTGACATGCCGGTCCCGGTCGCCGCTGCCGGTGAAGCGCTTGTAAGAGTGGATGCGTCTGGGATTTGCGGGTCCGACATGCACGCTTACCTGGGGCACGATGCGCGTCGTCCCGCGCCCTTGGTCCTCGGACATGAGGCTGCAGGTGTCGTGGAGCGTGACGGGCGGCGGGTAACGATCAATCCTCTTGTATCATGTGGAAAATGCGCGGCTTGCCGAGCAGGTAGAGAGAATATTTGTTCGGCTCGGGAGATCATTTCGATGCCTCCGCGGGAAGGCGCATTTGCGCAATTCGTATCAGTTCCAGAAAGCAACCTTGTCGAGGTGCCGGAAGGCGTACCTATGCAGAAGGCCGCGATGACGGAACCGCTTGCCGTAAGTTGGCATGCGGCCAAGCTGGCGATCGCGGCGCTTCATACAGGAATGGAAAAACGCGCATTGGTGCTTGGCGGTGGCGCCATCGGCCTGGCAGCCGCTCTGGCTTTGCGGGCGCAGGGTATTGAAGAAACATGTATCATAGAGCCCAACCCGGTCCGTGCCGCGTATCTGAGAGACAGATGCGGTGAGAAAGTTGCTGCTGATGCAGAAGGGCCAGCGCCGATGGTTGTGGATGCTGTTGGCATTGCGCAAACACGAGCGACGGCATCCGAACATGTCGAGCCAGGAGGCGTAATCGCCCACATTGGACTTGGAGACGGTGTAGGCGGACTGGACGTGCGGCGTATGACGCTTCAGGAAGTCACCTTTATTGGCACCTACACCTATACCCAGTCCGAGTTCCGCGAGACGGCACAGGCTCTGTTTGACGGACGTCTGGGGCCGTTGGATTGGGTCGAGGAGCGCCCTTTGGAAGATGGCGCTTCTGCCTTTGCTGACATTCGTACGGGCGTGGTAGCCGCGCCGAAAGTCATTTTGAGACCGTGGGGCTGATTGGCCCCGTTGAAAGGAGAAAGCGATGTTTGACAAGATACTGGTGCCGATGGCGCTTGATCACGGGGTTTCAGGAGAAACTCTGGCGGCAGCGCAAAAGCTCCTGAATCCCGGCGGAGAAATCACGGCACTGCACGTTTTTGAGGTGTCGCGGGGATTGGCGCGCGCATATCTGGGAGAAGATGCCCTGCGAAAAGGGTTTGACCGTGCAGCGGATCTTCTGAAGGAAAAAACCGCCAATATGGAAGGCGTTAAGCCGGTGATCCGGCAGGGGCATGCCTATCGTACGATTTCAGACTATGCGGCGGAGAACGACATCGGCTGCATCGTGATCGCCTCTCATAAACCTGAATTTGCAGACTATCTGCTCGGGTCGACGGCGGCCAAAGTTGTGCGTCATGCGACCTGCGCTGTGTTCGTACATCGCTAGGTTATTGAAATAGCCTCTGGGCAAACTTCCTGCCTTGGATTAGGAACACTTCCAAGCGGTCCCTTAGCTCAACTGGATAGAGCAGCTGACTTCTAATCAGCAGGTTGAGGGTTCGAGTCCTTCAGGGATCGCCAATTTCTAAAAAACTGATCTCGTTCTCGCAGAGAAGGTTAACGCATGTTGTCGTGTGAATATGTTGCGCTCCGTGCAATCCTGCTTTGCAGTCATTCAGATATAAGTCATAAGGCATTGAAATAATTATGCTTTCATGCGTTTCCAATTTTCAGGAAATGCACTGAAATTCTGCTGCAACTCACCTACATCTCTTTCCCTTTCATTAACCACTGGCATTTAGGCCCTGTGTGTCTGGAGAGAAATAGATGGCACAGTTAACTGGATACAAAATCGCCGTAGACAACGGCAGTGACGGTCTCGGCATTGGGGACGAATTCGCCACGACCTGGGGCAACGAAACGATCTCCGAAGATCACGCGTTTCCGCTGGGCTCCGGTCAAGTGGACTTTCCTGCGACCTATGGCACTGTGACCGGCATGTTTTACGAAAACGGCGGGAACATCTATTTTATTCCAGATGATCAAAGCCTGACGGATTCATGGGAACAAGGCACGGTCTCCAGTTTTGAAGCCCCCATCGAGGGAACAACCGGCAACGACAATATTGTAGCCGGTTCGGGCGACGACATTATCTACGACACAGATGACAACGTGTATAACCCGACCGGCGGGGACCGTATCCGAGGCGGTGAAGGGGACGATACCATCGTTTTCGGCGACGGGAACGACACCATCTACGGTGAAGACGGCAACGACCGGATCGGGTCATGGTCGAGTGGTTCCGGCCGCAACCTGATTGATGGCGGTGCCGGAGATGACACCATAATTGGCGGTTCGGGTGATGACCAGATCATTGGCGGTGACGGCAACGACTGGCTCAGCGGGGACAGTGGTCGGGACACCATCAACGGCGGCAACGGGATGGATAACATCTGGGTCACTGACGACCATGAATACGTCAAGGTCCAAGGTGGTGAAGGGTATGCAGACTGGGACGTTCTGGGTTTTTCAAACTGGGCCAGCACAGAAGGCGTGAACGTCACGATGACCGGCAACGAGGCCGGCAACTATGACTTCAAGGGCACCTCGACCTATGGTGATTTCACTGAAATCGAGCATTTGGTGGGCACTGATTATGGAGATACTTTTGACCTGAACGCTGATAGCTCGGGTATGAAAGTTCAGGGCTATGGTGGCGATGACACGATTGTCGGTGGCCGCGGCGACGACTCCTTGCACGGGGATTGGGGCAACGACTCCCTGACCGGCGGCGACGGTAACGATACGTTGTTCGGTGGGTCCGGCGAGGATTATCTATCCGGTGGCAACCACGCAGACTACTTGGATGGCGAGTCGGGAAATGACACGCTGTATGGCGGCGACAGTTATGACACGCTGCTTGGCGGGGAGGGCCATGACTTCCTCGACGGTGGCGCTCACAACGACAGTCTGGGCGGTGGCTCAGGCAACGACACGCTGTACGGGGGCGATGGAAATGACACGCTTCATGGTGGACACGGCAATGATTACATGGACGGCGGTGCGCACAGTGACGTGCTGTACGGCGGAGATGGCTACGACACACTAACTGGCGGCACAGGCTCTGACACGCTTTATGGCGGAGAGGGCAACGACGTCTTTCTGGTTCACGAAGGCGACAACAACACTGTCATCGATGGTGGTGGCTGGTGGGACCAGATCAAGTTTGACGATCAGGGCACTGGCGAAGGTGTCGAGATCGTGTACGACGGTGACAACAGCGGCAGTTTTCAGCTGGGTAACGCTGACGGTCGATTTGTAAATGTCGAGAGCCAGCAAACAACCAACAATGACGACTACATTGATGGTTCCGCATCGAGCGTCCGCATTCACGCTGACACATTCAACGGCGACGATACAGTCATTGGCGGCAGCGGGGGCGATGAATTCTGGGCCGGAGACGGCAGCGACAGCCTCGTTGGCAACGCCGGAAATGACAAACTTTCTGGCGAAGCCGGGAACGACTTCATAGACGGCGGGACTGGCGAAGACAGCCTCTATGGCGGCGACGGCAACGACACGATCTGGGGCGGTGAGGGTAACGACCAGCTTTATGGTGGCGAAGGGTCGGATGTCTTCGGTTTCGCGGATGGTGACGGCTTTGACGTGA